>JAWOHL010000087.1:0-16680 GCA_046485185.1 Candidatus Fermentibacteraceae bacterium | reverse complement strand
TCTTTGTTTCATGCTGATCAAGTACTGGCAGTTCAATCAGAAAGCAGCTTTTTGCCTGCAACTACCCCCGCAAACTGCGCAACTGTGGGCTGAATCAGCGCTCTAACATGTATTGGTAATGTTATTGCTGATTCATCCGAGCCCGCAAACTGCGCAACAGTGGGCTGAATCAATACCCGGGCAACAGGCTTTGATTTATTGATTCATCCGGGCCCGCAGATTGCGCAACAGTGGGCTGAATCAATACCTTGGCAGCAGGCAATGCTTTATTGATTCATCCGGGCCCGCAAACTGCGCAACAGTTGGCTGAATCAATACCTTGGCAGCAGGCAATGCTTTATTGATTAAGCCGAGCCCGCTAACTGCGCAACTGTGGGCTGAATCAGCGCTCTAACATGTATTGGTAATGTTATTGCTGATTCATCCGGGCCAGCTGATACCCCACGAACGCTGTCGTGTCCGGATTGAGCTCGAGCGATGCAGTGAGCCAGTCCGCCGCGCCCTGGGTGTCTCCCTGTGCCCATGCAACGCGGGAAAGCCCCTTCATCGTTTCGGCGGCAACCAGCGTGAACTCTTCGTTGCCTTCTGTGAGTTCCAGTATGCGGTTGTACGACTCTACGGCGTTCTCGAGGTCCTGGGGGCTGCCACGGTTTTCGAGCGCGGTTGCCATGTGGATCAGGGCGGCCATCTCGACGTCACGGGCCGGCCTTGTGGCCAGAAGCTCACCCAGAAGAGCAATGGCCTGGTCGTTCTGCCCCTGCAGTACCATGACCTTGGCGGAGATGACCGCGCACCTGCGGCCCCAGCTCCGTTGTGGGTGCTGGTTCCATGTTTCAGTCGCTATGGCGTTGCAGGCATCGAGCGCCTGAACGGTGGATTGCATGTCTCCCATTGCGGCGGCCCGGAGTGCCTGGTCGTAGAGCCCCGAGGCAGTGATGAAGCCCGCCATTGCGTTCTGCTCGGACCGTCTCGATGATGTGGTAACGGCGTTTATGGCGATAACCGCCAGTATGAGAACCAGAAGACCACCGAGAAGCTCTTTGTAGCGGGCCTTCACGAAAACCAGCGCGGCTTCGAGGTTATCGTATACCGGATCCTTCTTCAAATCGGTCTTGGACAGACGCTTGCGTGTTCTGTTAGCCACGGTGGACCTCCATTTTAATAAGTTTTGTATATACAGAAATTGAAACTTCTTTAAGCTCTTCGATACTTCCGGAGTTATGAATGACCAGGTCCGCACGTTGTGCTTTCTCGGAGGGCGGAAGCTGGTTTTCCCACCGGCCCCGCATCGCGGCCCGGGTCACGCCGTCGCGGTTGAATATACGCAAAAAGGCTCTTTCGGGGGTGTCCACCACAGCTACGGTCGCATCGAACGCGCCGGCCATACCCATCTCGAATATCAGTGCCCCCTCGAGCACCCTGATTCCGGGCAGGTTACGGAGCCTGGCCGCGCAAAACCATGCCCAGCGAGTCATTACGGGATGCATCGATCTGTTTATCAGGGCCAGAAGAGCCGGGTCGGTGAATGCCTTTTCCCGCAGGAGCTCCCGGGCGGCCTCTCCCGTAATGCTCGGGTCGATGCCCAGTGCCGTTTTTATCCGGGCCTTTTCCATCATACGGTGCCCTGTGTGGTCGAGGCTGCACACCGTAGCGCCCGCTTCATGCCAGAACCCCGCCACCGTGCTCGCGCCCGAGCCGCTGTTCCCGGTAAGCCCCACCAGCATCTGCTAAAGCCTCCAGAGTATGTTCGTGTCGTTCAGTGTCACCGCGCACAGTTCGCCTTCGCGTGAGCCATGCGGGGCGGCAACGGGTATGTAGTTGTCGGTCAGCCCCACACGGCTGTTACCGTGCCTTCTGCCCTCCACCAGTATGAGACCCCCGCTCCCCTTCATCGATTCACGAAAACCCCTTCTGAGAAGGTCGGAAAGCTGCCTCAGCTCCCCCGCCCTTCCCGCCGCCACACCTGGCGGGACGCCCTTCATTTCGGCCGCGGGCGTTCCAGGCCGCGGAGAGTAGGGAAACACATGAAGATAGGCGAGCAACCCGCTTTGTGCCAGTGAGATGTTATGGGCGTGGTCCTCCCCCGTCTCGCCGGGAAAGCCCGCGATGATGTCGGCTCCGATGCAAACGCCGGGAAAGAGGCTGTGGATGCATGAAAGAAGCTCCTCCTCACGGGCTCTCGAGTAGTTGCGACCCATGAGGGAAAGGATGCGGGACGAGCCGCTCTGAAGGGGGATGTGAAAGTGCCGGCACACGCCGGGAAGGGCAAGTTCCTCAAGGGTCCTGGTGGTGAGGAACATGGGTTCGAGTGAACTCAGCCTGACCCTGAAACCCCCGGTCTCGAGCAGGTCGCGCACGAGGCCGGACAGGCCGTAGCCGTTTTTGCCGTAGAGGTCTTTGCCGTAGTCAGCCAGGTCCACACCCACGAGGCAGATCTCTTTCGCGCCCGAGGCGCTGAGTTCCTTCGCCTGCGAAATGACGACCTCCCGGGGCTGGCTGCGGGATGAGCCCCGTGCCAGGGGCACGATGCAGTATGTGCACAGGTTGTCGCAGCCGTCCTGCACCTTCAGGAACGCCCTGGTCCTTCTCCCGCGGGAGGTTTCTGAAGGGAAGATGACCCCATCCGTCCTCCGGTTCGGCTGAAGGCCCTTCACAAGCTCAGGAAGGCTCTCCTTGCAGGTGTTTCCCACGACTTGGCAGTTGTCGATGCCTGCGAACTGACCGGGATCGATCTGGGCGGCGCAGCCCGTGACGATGAGAAGCGCGCCCGGATTGTCCTGCCGAAAGCCTTTGACGGCCTTGCGGCACCTTGCGGCGCTCCGTCCGGTTACCGTGCATGTGTTGACGATGATTATGTCGGCGTCGCGGTGCGAGGCCGCGGCGGTTCCATCGAGGGCCTTTGCGAGAGATGAGACCATGGCGTCGGTTTCACAGGAGTTAAGACGACACCCGAGGGTGTATCCGAACACCCTCGGGCGGCATACCGGTACAGCGGCGGGGAACACCGGGTTCCCCGCGCCCACCTCTTATTCCTCCCCGGCTTCTTCCGCCTCTTCCGCTTCAGCGGAGAGGGGCTCGGGGTCGCCAAAGGTTTCTTCGACGGTCTTCAGGGGTTTGATCTCGGAGGGGTCAAGCGGCGGACGGCCCTCGAACCCTGCCCTGAATGCCTGGAGTTCTTCCTGGCTTCTCCCGTTGAAGTAGCTTGTAACGCTCAGGACTATCCTGCGGCTGCTGGGAACCACCTCGATGACCCTGAGGGGTATCCTGTCGCCTGTGCGCATGACCTTGTCCGGGCTTTGAAGCTCATCCCATCCGAGCTGGCTGAGGGGTACGAAACCCTCGATGTCCTGGTCGAGATTGACCACGACGCCCCTGTCGAGGATCTGGGTGACTTCGCCCTCGACCTCGGTGCCCTCGGGGAACTGCTCTTTCATGCGGTCCCAGGGGTTTTCGCAGGTCTGCTTGAGCCCCAGGCTTATGCGGTGGTTCTCCTTGTCGATGCTGAGAACCACGACATCCAGCTCGTCGCCCTTGTTGAGGACCTCGGAGGGGTGTGTGATCCGCTTGGTCCAGCTCATGTCGGAGATGTGAACGAGGCCGTCGATGCCGTCCTCGATCTCGACGAAGGCGCCGAAGCTGGTGAGGTTCCTGACCCTGCCGCTGATCTGGGAGCCGATGGGATACCTCTCCTCGATGCTCTCCCAGGGGTTGTCCATGGTCTGCTTGATACCCAGGGAGATCTTGCGTTCTTCCTCGTTGACGCTGAGCACGAGAGCCTCGATGTCCTCACCCACATTGAGGAGCTTGGACGGATGCCTGACGTGCTTTGTCCAGGACATCTCGCTGATGTGGATGAGACCCTCCACGCCGGGCTCCAGCTCGATGAACGCTCCGTAATCGGTAATGCTTGCAACAACGCCCTTGACCACTGCGTCCTTCGGGTAGCGTTCGGCCACGCCCTCCCAGGGGAAGGGCTGCAGCTGCTTGGTTCCCAGTGAGATCCTCTCCTTGTCCTTGTCGAACTTGAGGACCTTCACCTCTATCTCGTCGCCGATGCTCACAATCTGTGAAGGATGCTTCACCCTGCCCCAGCTCATGTCGGTGATATGCAGGAGGCCGTCGATGCCGCCGAGGTCGACGAAAGCGCCGAAATCCGTGATGTTCTTCACGATACCGATGCGCACCTGACCCTCGTCGAGGTCTTTGATGAGGGTTTCCTTCAGTTCGCTGCGGGCCTCTTCAAGGACCTGCCTGCGGCTGACCACGATGTTGCGGCGCCTCTTGTTGAGCTTGATGACCCTGAAGTCGAGTTCCTCGCCGCAGAACTTCTCGAGGTTCGGAACCTGCCTGAGGGCGACCTGGGAGCCGGGAAGGAAGGCGTCAACGCCCATGATGCGCACCGTGAGGCCGCCCTTGATCCGTTTGATGACCGTGCCCTTGAGAACGGTGCTCTCGTCGTAGGCTGCCTTGATGTCGTTCCAGACCCTGTGGAAGTGGGCCTTTTCCTTGCTCACCGAAACCCTGCCGTCGTCGTCTTCGAGTTTTTCGATGAAAACGTCGACCTTGGTGCCCTCGGAGACCTCGTCGTCGCTGCGGAACTCCTGGCGGGGGATGACGCCCTCGCTCTTGTAGCCGATGTTGACAAGAACTTCCTTGTCGTTGGCGGCTATGATCTTGCCCGGAACGATGGTACCCACCCGGAGAACCGTCTGGCCCAGTGTATTGTCGTACTGGGTCTCGAGTATCCTGCGTTCCTCCCTGGTGTAGTCCAGTCCCTCTATCGCCTCGATGTCCTCTTCGGAGAGGCCTACGATAAACTCCTTCTCCCCGTTTGCACTCATGAATTCTCCCTTCTGTTCCTCAGTTTTGTTCTTCATCAGAGTCTCTAACAACGTCATCGTATCCTGTGAAAGTGCCGGCCCGTCTTCCCGCGTCGGCTATTCTCTCCATCAAAAGGTCGGACAGGGCGCTGTATCCGCCGCTGGCGTGGACAGCCCCGATCTCGCCCGGGGCGATCAGCGGCCCGAATGCCACATGAAAACCACTCAGCGGGCGCGTTGTTCCGCTTATGTACGCGGGCACGATGGGCGCGCCACTGCGCTTTGCGATTAGCGCGATGCCCTTCTTCGCCTTCCCCAGAAGCCCCCTGCGGCTCCTTGTTCCTTCGGGGAACATGGCAAGGATGTTGCCCTCCGAAAGGATGGAAATAGATGTTCTTATGGCTGTCGTATCCACCCCCTCGCGGTTCACGGGGAAGGCTCCGAGCTTACGGAGGAAGAAGGCGGCCAGAGGCTTCCGGAAAAGCTCGGACTTGGCCATGTAGTATGGAACACGGCTCGACGCCATTCCCAGTACGGGGGGGTCCCAGTCCGATATGTGGTTCGAGGCGAGGATCACGGGTCCTGAAAGGGGAATGTGCTCGCGGCCGGTCTCCCGGAGCCCGAAAAAACGTCTGGCAACCAGCCGGAAGAGCCAGTGTATGAAGTGAACGAACCTGGTCCTCACGGGTCGCGCACCAGCCTTCGGTACTCGGCTACAACACTGTCGACCTGCTGCGCCAGGGACATGTGCGTGCCGTCGAGCCAGTAGGCGCCGGGAGCGACCCTGAGGGGGCTGTCAGCCCTGAAGCGGTCACGGCGGTCGCGCCTGAGGACCTGCCTTATCATCTCGTTCATGTCGCCGCCGCCAAGGTCGCGCAGCCTTCGTCTGGCCCTGACGGGGGCGTCAGCCACCACGTAGACCTTCATGAATGCGTCGGGGAAGACAACGGTCCCCATGTCGCGGCCTTCCGCGACGGTGTCCCTTCCCTGGGCGAAGAGGCGCTGAAGTCTCACGAGGAAGACCCGCACCTCCCTTTGGGCGGAGAGGATGCTTGCAGCCTCCCCCATCTCGGCTGTGCTGATGAGGTCGGTGACGTCGGCGCCGTCAAGGAGTATCCCGTTTTCGGGGGTGAACCCGAAGGTGTGGGAAGTGAGCAGTTCCGCGGCCGCGGTCCCCTTTTCAAGGGAGAGCCCGGCGCGCGTGACAGCAAGGGCTGAAGCCCTGTACATGGAACCGGTGTTGAGAAAGGAAAAACCGAGGAGATCGGCTACGCGCCTTGCGGTGGTGCTTTTACCGCTGGCGGCAGGCCCGTCGATGGCGATGACCCTATGCAGGCAACTTCACATCCCCTCGTTCAAAGTGCCGCAAATATCTTGGTACGAAGGGGAAAAGTCAAGAGTTGAGCCCCACAAGGCCATACAGCTCTGCTATTTCCGCCGTGCTGAGGGTGCGCCACTTGCCACGGGGGATGTCACGCAGGTGGATCGTGCCGTACCGCACCCGTTCGAGGCCGGTGAGGTTGATGCCGCAAATGGTTGCGAGTCGCCTGACCTCGCGGTTCCTCCCCGTTGTGAGCACCAGCTTCAGACGGGAGTCGGCGCCAGCCCTGGTCACCGAGAGGGGTTTTGAGAACTGCCCCTGGGCTATGAACGACCCTTTGCGGAGCTTTTCGATATCCCTGGGGTCGGTCGGGCCGTGAATGAGAAGAAGGTACTCTCTCTCCACCCGCCATTTCGGGTGGGTCAGGCGGTAAGTGAGATCGCCGTCGTTGCTCCACAGCAGAAGCCCACCCGTCCTCACATCCAGCCTGCCCACGGGCAGTGTTCCCGCCGGCATTCCACCCGCCAGGGCGTGCACTCCCCTGGGTTGTTCGGTGTTCATCGTTGTCTCGATGCCCACGGGTTTGTTCATGGCCGCCACGAACACGGGCGGAATTGAAACCCTGGAACCGTCCCACCTCACTATGTCCGACGGTTCAATCCGTATCGCCGGGTTGCGGGCCACAACGCCGTTTACGGTCACGAGGCCGTCGCGGATGCTCTCCTCTACAGACCTGCGTGCCCCGCGGCCCGATCTTGCCAGAAACCTGTTGAGTCGCATGGATCCTTGTTCAGTGGGCATCTTCGCCGTCCTTTGAAAAGTCGAGTGCCGCCTTTTCCAGGTCGTCGGCTCCCAGGGCGAGAAGGTTGCCAATCTCGTCAAGCCTTGGAAGATGCTCCAGCCTGGCCAATCCGAAATACTCGAGAAACGCCGGTGTCGTTGAGTAGAGAAGGGGCCGGCCCGGAGTTTCCATACGGCCGGTGATGGCCATGAAATCCCTTTCGAGAAGTGTTTTCATGGCGCTGTCGCAGTTCACGCCCCGAACCGCCTCGACGTGTGCCCGCGTGCAGGGCTGGCTGTATGCCACCACGGCCAGCGTCTCGAGGGCGGCGCGGGTCAGTTTACCGGGCCTGCGGCCCTCGAAGAGTCTGGAAACCACCGTTCCAAGCGCCGGGTCCGTCACGAGGCGGTACCCGCCCGCGAGGTAGGCGATCTCCATTGCGTGGCCTCCTGATGCGAGGGCGTCCTCCACGCGGGACACGGCCTGCTCAACCGACTCAAGCCCCGCTCCCGTCAGATCGCAGAGCCGTTCAATGGAAAGGGGCCGGTCGGAAGCCATGAGAAGGGCCTCGACCTCCCGAGCGAGCCTGTCGAGCGTCATGCCCATCTTCCGGTTCTTTCCAGCGTGATGCCGCCGAAGGGGCCTTCCTGTCTGGAGGCCACCCATCCCCGCTTCACAAGTTCAAGCATGGCAACAAAAAAAGAAACAACGCGCTGTCTGGTCGGGTTCTCCCCCAGTATGCCGATGAAGGATTCGCAGACGCCCTTCGAGTGCAGGGCCTGCGAGAACCTCTCGATGCACTCGGATACTGAGAGAACGGGGCGTTGGATCAGGTGCGGAAGGCCGGGCTCGTCCCTGTGGGCCAGGGATTCGAGGGCTGAAAGCAGTTCGAGGATCGACCCGCTCTCCCCTCCCCGCTCAGCCTCCCTGATCGCGTCCTGAAACCTGTTGCGCTCTCCCGGAGGCGGAAAAGCGTCCCTCCAGGTCTCCTCACTGTCACGGAGTTCGGCGGCGGCCTCCCGGAAGGCCCTGTATAGAGTCAGCTGTCTGAGAAGCACCTTTCCGGGGTCCTGTGAGTCATCGGCCTGATCCTGGTCCCTCTGGGAAGGCAGCAGGGAACGGCTTTTCAACCTGGTCAGGGTTGCCGCCATCACCAGGTATTCGCCGGCGACATCAATGTTCAGCGCCACGGCGTTCCTGATGTAGGAAAGGTACTGCCCCGCCACCTCGGACACCTGGATCAGCGTTATGTCCAGCTCGTCCCTGCGGATGAGAAAAAGCAATAGATCGAGGGGACCTTCGAAGTCAGACAGGGTTACCCGGCATGCCGTGGATTCGAGCGCTGCGGCTTCAGTTCGCATAACCGAACTCCAGAAGGTCGGCCCGATTGTCGGGCCAGCCTTCCCTGACCTTGACCCAGACCTCGCTCTGGACCGGGAGATCGGTCAATTCAGTGAGAACCGATTCGGTTTCCTGCTGGATGCGGGTGAGGGTCTGCCCCTTTCTGCCGATGACGGTTCCCTTGTCGGAAGACCGTGCCACCAGAAGGTTCACCCTGACGTAAAGCTTGCGGTTGCGCGTCGAATACTCCTCGATCTGGACAGCGGTCATTCCTGCCAGCTCTTCCGACAGCACCGTTCCAAGTACCGACCTGATGGCCTGGGAGGCCAGGAACCTGCCGGAGTTCAGTGAGGTTATTCCCTCGGGGAAAAGTTTTTCGCGCAGAGGCAGCGCGCTCATGGCCATGGAACGAAGCTTCTGAACTCCCACGCGCATTGGGGGGCACACCGTGACGACCCCGTCGCTGTTGATCTCGAGGCTGGCCTGAAGGGCAAGCGCCGCCCTGAGATTCACCGGCAGGTGGTCTCCGTGACCCAGGGCCACCATCAGCGGTTTTCCGGTCACGGTCTGCATGAAGTCCTGCACGATGGAAAGCTCGAAGTCCCTGTTGTAGCGCCTGGCGTCGAGCACGAGGATGACAGCGTCGCAGACTGAAGTCCAGCGGGGATCGGTTTCGGTACCGGTTTCAAGGGGCGGCATATCCACGAAGCAGGCCTGAGAGGCCCTTGTGTTGTAGATACCCGTGATTGGAAACCGTGTGGTGTGCGGGTGGGAGTTCACGGGAGATATCCCGGAGCCCGTTATCGCGTTGAAAAGAGATGATTTTCCGGTGTTCGCCGGTCCCGCAACGAGGATGTAGCCACTGGGTATCCAGGTTGATTTCACCTGATCTGCCCCCCCCCGTCCGGAGGGCTTCCCCTGAGGGCCAGGAACCTGCCGCCGGCGGTGCCCAGATAGACGACTCCCCCGGCTATGAGAGGTTGGGTTCCGGAGTAGCCTTCGAGTTCGACCGATTCGAGGGGCTGTCCGGAGTTGAGACTGATCACGTGAAGCCTTCTGTCGTCGCATGAGGCGTACACAAGGGTGTCGCAGACCACGGGGGGAACCTGCATCCAGTTTTCGAACGAGGTTTCCCAGATAAGGGTGCCGGTCTCCCTGTCAAGGCAGACCAGCCTGCTGTCGCATGTGCCCGCAAGAAGCATGGACCCAGCTGAAACCGGCCTTGATACGACCGTTCTCCCCGAGACAGCGGGCAACTGCGTTTCCCAGAGGGTCTCGCCCCCGGTCAGGCTGAAAGCCAGCACCTTGCCGCTGGAAAAACCGATGAAGACCGATGAGCCCGAGATCGTTGGCGCCGAGGGCTGGGAAGCGAACGTCCTGTTCCAGAGTACCGTTCCCGAAGGAGTGAAAGCCGCGACATCCCCGCTCTCGGTAACGAAGACGGCAACCGTGTCCAGCACGGCGGGACCCAGAACCAGGCCGTCGAGTTCCCGGTCCCACAGAAGCCTTCCGGTTCCGGCGTGAAGCGCCGCAACTCCGCCCATGCTCGTTCCCGCCAGTATGACGGTGTCGCAGAAGAGTGCCGCATCGCTGAACACATGGTAGCCAAGGCCCGTGGACCAGAGGGACCGGCCGCTTTCACGGTCGAGGCAGTAGACGATGCCGTCCTGCCCCCCGAACCAGATCCGGGTTGCGTCGCCCGAAGCGCCCCCGGAGAGGCCGCAGACAACCGGGTGGCTCCAGAGGACACTTCCGCTGTGCGCGTCTATGGCCCTGAAGTTCATGTCGTTGCATCCCACGTAAAGAACGTTGTCGAGAAGGACCGGGGCCGAGAAGAACTCGTACCCGGTCTCGAGCTTCCATACCTGTTCAAAGGGAGCCCTGACCCCCTCCCCCCACGCCGGGTTCCCCAGTGAGCTGAAACCGGCCTGGGGCCAGACCTCGGGAAGATCGTTGGAAACCGCGGGTGGTTGTTGCGCGGGCAGTACCGCGTATTCGGAGGTTGATCCGGAGAGGTCCGCCCCGCCCCGACGTATCCCGGGGATCAGCAGGATCAGAACCAGGGCGGCCACGGCACACAGAACGATGAGGAGCACCGCGTTCTTCTCAGCTTTTCCGCGCGTTCCAAGGATGCTTGAGAGCAATTCTTCTCCTGTCTCGAAAGGTATCAGTATATGAGAACCGGCGAGCCTATCTCGAGGGTCCTGAAAATGGCCTCGAGATCGTCCGATGCCAGACGGATGCAGCCGTGGCTGACGTTGCGGCCCCTGCCGACGCCATAGTGCAGGAGTATTCCGCTCCCGAGGTCGAGGGCGTAGCTCCCCAGAGCGCCGGGAACCACCCTGACCCAGACCCGTTCAGAGGATGTCAGTGAGTCGTTGAAGTAGCTGATCTGCTCCTCCCAGCTCAGGCCTTCGGGTATGGTGACCTCCTGCCCGTGGGCGGGGGGGCGAAGGCTCTGCTCCTGCCAGTACCAGTCCGGACGGTACCAGTAGGGGTTCCGGGTTTTGTAGAGGACATGGCGGATACCCCTGGGCGTGCTGAAATCCCACGAGTGCCCGGCGGAGCTCTCCGTCCAGCCTTTTCCGGTGCCGACGAAACCCGAACGGACAAGAATGTTCCCCCTGCGCAGGTGGAAGCGGTTTTGCGTGGCGTCTATGATCAGGTAGTAACCGGGGTAGGTCTGGGCCAGGTCTGCCTCGGTGAGACGCGTTCTGAGGCTGTCGTTCTGGTGTCTGTACATCTGGAGTGAATCAAGCCCGGTCACGAGAAAAGAGTTCACCGCAGCGAGCGTGTCGAGTGTTAGGGAATCCCGGACGTGCCTGGCTTCGATGGTCGAGCAGTAGCCGCGGATCCGTTCAGTGGAGCGGGCGAGAGTGAAGAGGCTCACGACAAGGCAAAGGCCAACGCTTGAAAAAAGCACGGCAGGGTATTGGCTGGATTTCAAAACCTTTCCTTCCGGTGGATCAGATCACTGGGTCGGTCACCAAATTGCGCCTGGTCTGCCATCGGGCCGCGCTGCCCCGGGTGTCGACGTGAACGTAGGGTCCGTGGGATTCGGTCCACCTGTAGGCGGAAGCTCCGCCTGCGGCAACTTCTCCCCTGGCCTCGAGAGACCTGACGAGCCCGATCAGGTACTCGCCGTCGTAGACGTCTATTCTCTTGTTGCGGTCGACATCGTCCATGAGGTTGTTGGCGGGCCAGCCCTCGACCCAGAAATCGGCCGCCTTGCCGTAAAGGTGAAGGGACGTGTCGGTCTCGTTACCTATCGCGGCGTTATAGGCCGGTGTGCGAAATCCGCTGATTATGTGGATGTCCCGGGCTTCGGGGTAACGGGTTTTGACCAGGGCGAGCAGCGCTTCGAGCTTCTGTACCAGTCGAAGGTCGAGGGCCATGTACTGGGGCCAGTCCCCCCTTATGGTGCAGAGGAAGTCGCTTACGGCGAAGTGCGTTGAAAGCCTTGTGCCGATGGTCGAGCCATTGAGTTCGATGAAGCTGTCCGGAATGCTCTGCCGGGTAACAGCCCTGGTTCCCCCGAAAAAACCCATGGGGTAGGAATTGAGCGTTGTGGTGCGCATCCTGCTGCCCTGAACGGGGACTATGACGGCCCACTCCTGAAGCGATGAGCCGTTCTGCGCCGTAAGCGTGAAAACGCCGTGGGCGCGGGACAGCGTGAAGCTGAACTCGCGGCCGGAAAACCGCGTGTCGGCGAAGCTCCATGCCACCGAATCCGAACACGAAACCTGCACCCGAGAACCCGCTTCGGCGATGAACGAGGACATGTGAGGGGCAAGGGGGCTGCCGTTCACCTCGAGTGAGAAAGCGGGTTCGGCGGGTATGGGATCCTGGGGCACGCCCAGCAGAAGAAGCCAGATGAACCCAGCCACGGAGAATGCCACCGGAACCGCCTTTCCCTGTTGACCGCACACCGGGAATATCTATGGATTCGCGCAAATCTTCAAGGGGCGCCGGTGCTTCTGACTCTGATTTCTGGTCAGCGGGTGGCGCCCTCTCTCTCAAGGTGCAGCTTCACCGCTTTTGGGTAGAGCAGGTGTTCTGCTCTGAGGATCCGTTCGGCAAGGGCCTCGCGGTCATCAGAGGGTTTGACCCGTACGGGGGTCTGCAGAAGAATGGGTCCGGTGTCCACTCCCCTGTCAACGTAGTGAACGGTGCATCCCGACACCTTCACCCCGTGCCTGACGGCCTGCCCCTGTGCGTCGAGGCCGGGGAACGACGGAAGCAGAGAGGGATGGATGTTCAGGACCCGTCCGGGGAACGCGTCGAGAAGTGGGCCCTTCAGCACCCTCATGAGACCCGCCAGGCACACAAGTTCAACACCTCTTGCAAGGAGGAATTGGGCCCATTCATTCTCACGGGCTGGGTCGAAGGAGGTTCTGCGGGGACCGGCGTAGAGGTACTTCCCCTCCACCCCCAGATCGCGGGCAAGGGCAAGAGCCGGAGCTTCAGGATCGTCAGCAAGAAGCACCCGTACGAACCCGGGTACGGTGTCGCCCCTCACAAGGGCAGCGAAATTGCTGCCCCTGCCGCTTGCCAGGACGCCTATGGGAACGCCGGTCATCTCTCCTCCTCCTCCCCGCCGTGCTCGGGCGGGTCGTCGCTGAAGCTCCAGGTGACGCCGAATGTCCATGAGCGGCTTTCGGGCGAGGTGAAATCCTCGATGGCGAGCGTGAAGGAGAAAACGCGGAGCGTGAAGCCCAGAAGGCCGTCGAATACGCCCTCCCACGAGCCTTCGTCGTTCATCCCGGCGCATACCCTGGCCCCGGCTTCGATCCGGGCCCTGTACCAGTCCACGCCCGGAAGCGCCCAGGCGGAAAGGCTGAGCGAGTCGCGGTCGAAATCCCAGCACACCGCCCCCATTCCCCGCAGAAAGCCGTTTTGAACCCCGAGGGACGCGGCGGCGCGGTTAACATCGTTGAACCTTCCCGAGAGGTGCAGCGCTCCGATAACGCCGGTCATGAAACCGCGCACCTCTCCCGAGTCGGGAACCGACACGCCGGCGGACACCAGTCCGGGAAGCGAAACACCCATGGAAGCTACATGCGAGCTATCGGTTATGTCTCCATGCAAAGAAAGGATGACCGGTTCAAGCGAAACTCCTGTCAAAAGGGCGCCGCGCCACATGACGTCGGGGTCGGACCATGCGGTTCCCAGCCCGGCTCCCAGGAATACCTTGCCCGGGTATGCCCTGATCTCGCCCACGATCGAGGGCCGCCTGTCCCCCGGGAACAGCCGGGAGAAGCCGCCCATTATCCGGGCCGGCCCCGGTGAGAAGCCCGCCCCCATTGAGTAGCCATCCCCCCATGAGACCCCGTGGGCTTCAAAGGGCCCCCGTGAAAGCCTTACCATGGAAACCCCGGAGGAATCACCTCTGGAAGTTGAAAGCGAGCCGAGGACCGCTCCCGGAAGCCTTCGGCGCAGGTACACCGAATACCTGCTGCGCTGTTCAGTGTTCTGAAGAAGGGAAAAACCGCTTTGAAGAAGGCTTTCCGGAAGCTCGGGGTATTCATGGACGAGGCACCACTCCCCGCCCGACCAGAGCCCTGATTCCAGGGGGTTGGCGACGGTGCTGAAGCGTCTTTCGGTGCGCGGGGGCACCGGAGCGCCGCCGAAGTGAACGAGGGGCATACCGTCGGACAGGACCCCGTCGAAGCCGCCGGAAGCCATGAACGAAGCGGTTGCGCTCCACTCCCAGCGGTCCTCGAGAAGCATGTACCAGTCATTCGAGAAGTGTCCGTCAGTGACGGACATTAAGCAGTAAAGGAGCGTGAGAGTCAGAAGCCCGTCCTTCCCATGGCCCGGAAGGTGAGGATCTTTCCCCGCTCCACCCCGGGCTGATCCAGGGGGTCCACATCGAGGGCCAGCCCCGTGAGCACAGTGGTGATCTGGAAAAGCATGAACACTGCTCCCATCACTTCCGCGGAAACCGACGGAATGGAAAGACGGCACACTGGAAGCCCCCGTTCCGTAAGAGCCGATGCCGTGGCCTCTTCCTCGGCGCTGCGCAGTTCGTCGGGGCTTCTGCCCTCAAGGAAGGCCATTGAGGGGTACGCGGCGTACGGTCCGGGATTGGCACGGCCCTTCTTTGGAGCGGTCTCACCGACGATGGTGAACACCTTGTCCATCGGACCTTCCATGAAGAGCTGGACCAGCGAGTGCTGGTCGGAGGGGCCACGGCACGCCAGGGGGGTCTGACCGGTGCAGGTCGGGGTTCCGTCGAGGTTGCGCGCTTTCCCCAGGCTCTCAGCCCAGAGTTGCGCGAACCATAGCGCCGTATCGTAGAGCAGATCGGTGTAGGGCATGAAAACATGCACGGGATGGGTGTGAAAGCAGTAAAGGTAAGCTGCCGCGACCCGCCCGGCCATGCTGTCCGGGCCGTTTATAAGGAAGTCGTCCATCACTTCACCCGCCCCGCTCAACACCGATCTCACGTCAATCCCGGCGAAGGCCGCCGGGAAAAGCCCCACAGGGCTGAGAACGCTGTAGCGTCCGCCCACGGCGGGGGGAACCGGAAGCGTGTGAAAGCCACGGTCGGTCGCGAGCTTTCTGAGGTCTCCCCGTTCGGGGTCGGTAACCGCGAAGACCCTCGAATCGCTTCCGATCCAGGGGTGGAGTTTCATGAACAGGGAAAGGGTTTCGGAGGTGCCGCCGCTTTTTGTGATGACCGCAAGGGTGGTGTCGCGGGGGTCGCATGCCTCCGTTACGCCCTTTAGAAGCCTTGTGTCGGGTGATTCGAGGACATGGACCGACCTGCCGGAGGGGCTACCCAGGGCCGAGAGCAGGGCTCTGAGCCCCAGACTGGAACCGCCTATACCGCACACAAGCATGGTGTTCCCCATGAAGGCGGCCCTTGATGCCATTTCCAGGGAGGCGTCAAGAAGGGAGTCGTTGCCGGGAAGCTCCATGAAACCGAGCCGCCCCTGTTTTCTGAACTCGAGGAAACTGTCCATTGTGTCCTGCGGGATCATGGGATGATCGAAGGACGAGCTGAAGCCGATCCGTGCCATTCCGTACTACTCCCTTCGCGCCGCCCATGGAACCAGGGGCAGCGAATCCATTGATTCCTCGCAGTACACGAACATTCCCGCCTGCGATTCGCCCAGTATCCTCACGGAAAGGCTGTCTCCCGAGGCGGTGAGTACGAATATACGAAGCCCGGCTTCCCTGAGGGCCGTAGCCGGCAGTTCCCAGGTTCCCGGAAGGATGAAGCCGTGCGACGGTACTCTCCCCGCGGCCAGAGCGGTGTCTGGAGATGTTTGCGTCAGGACCAGGCCAGGGACGGGAGGCCAGAACTCAAGCGGGATGGGCGACCGGAGCACCCACAGCGAATCGGACGAAAGTGCCGTGCTGATGAGTGCAACGGTGTCTCCCGGGTTCAGGAGGGTGCCGGTCCGGGGGAAGGTCACCAAGCCTTCCCGGTCCGATATCAGGTACCTGAACCAGGGCGGTGACCGGAGTATCCGCCTGAGGCTGTCGGCGCCCGCGGTGTTCCCCCTGGCTTCCTCGAGAGCGGCTTCCATGGTGATCCTCGACTCGAGGAATGCGCTGACCGGGTCTCTCAGTCTTGCCAGGGTGTCCCCCGGCTCCACCGTTGCGGCGGTCGTCACCGAATCGAGGACCAGTTGGTCGGTTCCGGCAAGGAACAACGGCTCCATGCTGCTCTCGACCATTGTTGCGGTTACCGGGACTCCCTCGCCCGCAATGAACGAGGCGGGGTCTGAACTGGAGAGCGTTACTGCGCCGTCGCCGTTTCCCGTCCCGCATGAAAGCACTGGACAAAGAAGCAGGGCAACCTTAGTTTTTCCCATTGATTCCCGCCCTTTCACTTCACCACAACCCTAATGGAAAACCGTTCATGAAAAAATACCTTGTTCCGGCCACCCTGATGCCACTTTTTTTCGTTATCCTGCTTCCCATGGTCTCATCCTGCGGCAGGCAGGCCAGGACCAGCGGCTTTTTCGCGGGCGGCATAATGGGAACCTCGCCCGTCACAGGCCAGGCATCCATTGATGAAATGCCTGCCACTCCCCTCGTTCCCGGTGACACGCTGGTGAACTGCCTT
Source organism: Candidatus Fermentibacteraceae bacterium (assembly GCA_046485185.1). GTDB lineage: Bacteria > Fermentibacterota > Fermentibacteria > Fermentibacterales > JCC-6 > UBA6080. Next base: position 337 of record JAWOHL010000087.1, on the reverse strand, counting down.
TTCGAAAGCTCCCTCGACCGCCCGTTCGGCCCCTCCATCCCCTACGACATCTACGGCGGGGCACTTCAGCTCGACAACCGCCCCGGCAGCGACCCCGTGGTGCTTCTGAGCACAGCCGGTCTGGTCCGCGACGGCATGGTCGAGGCCCGGTTCAACCTGGTGGACGCGCCCCTGCACTCTGTCGTGGGGCTCGTTCTCAGGGCCGCGGACGAACACAACTTCGTCCTCCTGGGTGTGAACTCACGGGGGCAGTACACCATTCAGGAGTGCCGCAACGGCATGTGGTTCACGGTGATGGGGCTTGGCAGCTTTGAGCGCAGCAGGCTTCTCCCCTTCT
>JAWOHL010000037.1:0-3482 GCA_046485185.1 Candidatus Fermentibacteraceae bacterium | reverse complement strand
GTTACCAGGGAACCCTCATCCTCATCAGCCACGACGAGAACCTTCTGAGAACACTGGTTCAGCAGATTCTGGTGGTGGAGGGAGGAAAGGTCAAACCCTTCACCGGCGGTTTCGACGATTTCGTTGAGAAGCGCAGGAGCCGTGCATCCGAAAGCCTTTCCACGGGCAAACCCAAAGTGTCGGCACAATCCAGGGTGCTCGACCGGGACAGGAAGAGAAGGGAAGCCCAGGAGAGGAACAAGCTCTTCGAGAAGCGCAACAAGGTCGACCAGCGTGTGAAAAGGATCGAAAAGGCCATGATCCCCCTCGAAAAGAGGAAGACCGAGATAGAAGCCCTGCTGGCCTCCCCCGGCCTGACCGGCGGGTCGGCCAGGATCGTCGACCTTCAGAAAGAACACGCCTTCATAACAAAAGAGATGCTGCAGCTCGAAGAGCAGTGGCTCGAAGCAGTCGAGCGCGAGCCCTCTGTCTAGAGAAGCCCCATCGCCTTGGCCATGCACGAAGCCACGCTTCTGAAAGAAAGCGGAGCCACAGTCCTGCCCAGCCTCAGAGACGCCCGCAGGGCGCAGTTCGAAAGCAGATCGGGCTCGGGCGCTGTGAAGGCTACGGGTCCGATGACTTCCCTGATGGCTTCCAGGGCTTCCTCGGGGCCGGCCCACGGCGCGTTCTCGAAGTAGAGAGTGATCCTTCCGTCACCGTCGGAAGCGCCTGTAATGCCCACTCCGTTCTCGTAATCGACCAGGACCATCCTGGAGACCAGTCTTTCCAGGACCGCTGCGGTCTGTTCTGCTTCATCCCGGTTTTCGATCAGACCGGGCAAGTCCACCCGCATAGCGTTGGGCGGCGGGGTCCATGGGTACGGTGCAGCGATGCCCTGTGGAGGAGCGACGACCGCTGAGCTTCGAAGTGGAGGGCCCGGAGAGGGAATGAAAGCCCAGGGTGAGAACGTCGCGCCTCCCGTGCCCCTGATCCAGACGATGGATGGTTCAAAGGTCGGCGCCAGAGGACCGGCGAGGCTGTCCACCGCAGCAAGAAGGCCGCCGAACCCGGAGGTCCAGACCGAATCGTAGGGATGGGCCTCGTATTCGAGCCGGTCGAGTTCACCCGGAGAACCCTGGAAAACGAAGGCTAAAAGACAGGGAACACCGCCCCAGTCGGAGGGGATTACCTCGAGGCCAGTCCCCCGCCAGGCGGCGCCAAGGAACCGTGGATCGTGGATGCCGGTGCTCAACAGAACATTGTTGGCCACAGGCGCCGAGACTATGACCGTGTCCGCCTCTCCCGAGAGGAGTGCGCTGTACCTGAGGGGTGGAAGGATCCCGTCGGGCTGGAAAGGATACGCAAGCACACAGGGCTGGGCGTTTTCCCGCCATGCAAGCCCGAGAAGCCTGGCCCATCCCGAAGTGTCGGGCATAACTGCTCCCTGGACAAGAACGGCCGCCGCTGCGGCAAGGGTCTCGGCCGTGCCAGGAGGACCCATGAGGATGTAGCCGCTCCATCCGGAGAGCGTGACCTGGTAACCCGTGACGTCCCTTGTCCACATCTCTTCCAGAAGCCGTTCGCCAAGCCCGTCCCACGGACTCTGGGGGACGCCCGGAAGCATCACGACGCACCCTTCCAGGGAAGCGGGGTCAGGGGGTCCGGCAAGTGTGAGGGCAAGCAGGCAGAAAAAAGGGTTCAATTCTCGGTCCTCCCGGTTGTTGAACGATCAAGCCTTGACCCGAAGGCCGCGTTTTGAGATAATTCGCCCCTGATGCGGAGAGGTGGCCGAGCCGGTTGAAGGCGCACGCCTGCTAAGCGTGTGTGGGGTGTTGAATCCCACCGAGGGTTCGAATCCCTCCCTCTCCGCCATCCCGCATTTTAAGGACACCATACTCAATTCGGATTCAGTTTCATTTGCACAGGCGCATTCCCGTTGTGTACGACGGGTCGCAACCTGCCGTGTCGGGAATCCCTCCGTCGATACGCGCAACACCCGGATCAGCCCGCCGACTCGGTGAGCCGCGTTATGAACATTTCGGGCTCATCGGGTGTGACAACGTATGTCTTTCCGCCGGTTTTCACAACGACCCCGAACTTCCAGTCCGTGGCGTACGCCGTGAAAAACCCGAGCTTTTTGCTTCTGAATGAACCGTAGTACCCGAACAGCCCTGCGTTCCCCGCCACTTTCGCGGCACCCTTCCCCGCCTCGGGGTCGATGGTTGCGGAAAGGTCCTGCCCGAGCCGGATCGACTTGTGCAGGAACGGGCGCTGGATAATCAGGGTACCGTGCTCGATCGAGTAGCCCCGTACCGAGAAGCCCCAGGTAATGAGAAGCACCACCGGCATCAGGGCCATGGCGTACGGGGGGAAGTCTTCGAGGTGTAAAAAGAGAAAGACGAAGAAAGCCGTCATCACGAATACAAGAGAGGTAACGACACGACAGGCCGTATCGCACGGGGCGGTAGAGAAGTCGTCCACCCTGGGCTCCCCTCAGCCGAAGGAATAGTGCTTGCGCACCGGGGAATGGATGTTCCAGGTGCAGCTCATGCCCTCGGGGAACACCACGAGGTCACCTTCCCCGAAACTTGTCGCCGAGCCGTCCGCCGTGGTGACCGTAACCCTGCCGGCAAGCAGGTAACAGGTCTCGCTCAGGTCGTAAACCCAGGGGAAGGTCGAAACCTCCTTCTCCCAGACTGGCCACGAGCGAACCCCAAGAGCGTCCAGTTCCGCTTTCGAGGGTGTCTTCACACTGATCTTCATTCATTCTCCTTCCATGAGCAGCACCTTCGGAATATCGGCCTCCGGAGCCCCGGCGAAAAGGCTATATTTCGCCCTCAGGGAAAGGCGGTTTTTAATGGCGTTCAGAACAAGGCTCGCGCCCTCGCCAACCGGCGACCCCCATGTCGGAACGGCGTATCAGGCTCTCTTCGGAAAGCTATGGGCCGAAAAGAACGGCGGAAGCTTCATCCTCCGCATAGAGGACACCGACCGCGAGCGCTCAAACCCAAGGCACGAGAAGGCGATAATTGACTGCCTCACGTGGCTCGGTCTCACCTGGGACGAGGGGCCGGACATCGGGGGCCCGAAAGGACCCTACAGGCAGAGCGAAAGGCTCCCTGTCTACAGGGAACACGTGGACATGCTTCTTTCCCAGGGCCACGCCTACCCGTGCTTCTGCACCCGGGAAAGGCTCGAGACCGCCCGACAGGAGCAGCTCGCCAGGGGGGATTCCAACCGGGGCTACGACGGCCTCTGCCGCAATATCCCGAAGGAAGAGGCACAGAAGCGGATAGCTGCCGGCGAGCCCCATGTGGTGCGGATGAAAACCCCCACGGAAGGCGAGTGCGTCTTCACCGACCTGCTCAGGGGAGAGATAAGGAAGGACTGGTCGACGGTCGACGATCAGGTCATCCTGAAGAGCGACGGCTTTCCGACGTACCATCTCGCGGTGGTCGTGGACGACCACCTCATGGAGATAACCCACATCATCCGGGGCGAGG
>JAWOHL010000040.1:0-50523 GCA_046485185.1 Candidatus Fermentibacteraceae bacterium | reverse complement strand
GCCATGAACCATGTGTCGACGTTGTATGTCAGGGACTTGGCGTACCAGTTCTCCACCTCGATCTTGAGCTGTGTCTTCTGTGTCGCTGTTTCAGTGCTGACCACCGAAACTGCGTCATAAACCACTCTCGACATCTCTCCAATTCTGAAGGCTGCCCTTGCCGGGTGGGCTGCGGGACCCTCTCTGTAGCTGTCATACGTGTTTATGCAGTCCTGGTACATCTGTCTCGCGCCCTGGAAATCCATTCTGTCGTAGAGGTAGTCTCCGTATTTGCCCATGGCGGTGACCATGATCTCAGGCGACCCGCTTCTTTCCCTGATTATCCTGTCGTACACTTCCATGGCGCGGCCGGTGTTGCCGCCCTCCTCATAACTCAGCGCTGACGAGTAAATGGCGCTGGTCATGCCCTCGGCTGTGGGATAGCGGTTGTAGGCATCGAGATAGGTGTCGCCGGCCCTTACGAAGTCCTCGGCCTCACGGGCCAGGAACGCGGCCCTGAGCAGACCCTGGGGAGAAAGCGGGTTGTCGGGATATCGATTGGCAAGGTCTGTGAACACCCTGATGGCGCTGGTTATGTCGCCAGCCTTGCCGTAGGTCTCACCGGCGTCGTAAAGGGCGGTAGGCGCCACATCGGTGTCGGGGTGAGATCTGGCCGATTCCTCGAACCTTGCGGCTGCGGCCAGAAGGGTGCCAACATCCTCACTGGCGGCCAATGTTTCAGCATCGCGGTAGGCGGCGCTTGCGGCCAGAAGGTCGAAGTCTTCACCAAGGTCCTCTCCCGAGAGAGACGCGGCATCGGCGGCCCTTCCGTACCAGTCCTCGGCGTCGCTGTAAAGCTGCTGGGCTTCGTAGGAGGCCGCCACGTACCGCGCCGAACGGGCAATGTACTGGGACCTGGGGTATTCGTTGTATATCCTGGAATACACTTCCCTGGCGTTCACATAATCGTTGGCGTTGTAGTATCCGCCGGCGGTCGCGAAAAGGAACTGGTCGGCATACTCACCCGTGGGGTAGTTCCGTGTGTAGAAATACGCCGTCTCTTTGAGCTTGTCCCGAAGGGCTGCGCTGTCTGGTATCATGCCCTGCGTGTAGGCGCTGAAGTATGATGTGAATGCGTTACCGAGAGCCGTCTCCTGCTTCAGGGTGCTGGAGCTGTCGTACGCCACTTCGAGGTAGGCGTCGCCCGCCTGAATGAAGCTGCCGATGGCGTAGTGGGCGTCTCCCAGATAGAACGTGTAGTCGTAGGCCACCCTTCTGTCGCCGTATTCGGCAAGATAGGTCTGAAGCCTGATGATGAGATTCTGATAGTGCTCGTTCCTGCCGGCCTGACCCTCGGGTATCTGGGCCGATGTGGACAGGTGGTAGTTGATGGCCTGCTCGAGCGCTGCGGCCCTTATGGAGTCGACCTGGGCGAACTGTGAGGAATCACCCATCTGCATCGCCCAGTCACTGCTGCTGCCGTACCTTTCCACAAGGGTTTCCCGGGCCTGGACTGCAAGCTGCATGTCACCGGCGCCTTCGTGGGCGGCGGCGATCCTTGCCTGAATGAAAGGAGCGTCGGTGCTGTAGGGATCCCTTGTGAGCAGGGCTGTGTACGATTGAATCGCCTCGGGCCAGTAACCTTGCTCGATGTAGAAGTCACCCATTCTCTTGAGCACGGAAGCGGTCACATGGGGTCGGTTGAAGGCGTCCAGGAAGTTCGACGCGAGCTGGACCGAAGCCCCGCCGGGCTGCTCCATGAAACTGTGGGCGATGTATTCCATGGCTTCCTCCGCCATGGCTGAACCCCTCCCAAGACCAAGCTCCTCCATCTTCTCCGTGTCCTGGATGAGGTAGGCGAACACGGCGATGGAAGTGGAGTAGTTGTTCTGGAGGTAATGGGTCCATCCCAGTTTGTAGAGGCCGAACTGGTAGACCGTCGAGTTGGCTTCGGGGTGGTCGAGGACCCGATCGTAGTATGTGAGGGCGCTGTCGAAGACAAAGCTGTCGAAGTAGTGGTCGCCGGCCCTGACATAGGTTTCCGCGGCCAGGGGGCTCTGGGGGTACTGCGCCAGAAGCCTGCGATAGTTGGCGATGGCTCCCGGCTGGTCTCCCATCTCGTTCAGGGCGTACGCCAGAGAGTAGAGGGCCACGTCTTCAACCTCGCTATCGGGATACTGGTTGAGCACCCGCTGGTAAAGGTCGATCGTGCGGCTGTAGTCCATGAGAACGAACTCGCCGCCCGAGGCAGCTATCCTGTCGAGGTAGGTGTTCTTGTCGATGTCGTAGTAGAGCTGGGCAAGCCGGACAAGGATGTCGGCTGTGAACCTGCTCTCGGGGAACATGGCAAGGTACTCCTCGAAGTAGTTGGCGCACTCCACCGCCTTGGCGTCGATCCGCTGCTGGATCGCGGTTGTCTCCTGACGCCTCTGGTCTCCCAGAGTCGCTGCTCTGGCCGAATCCCCCTGAGCGTAGGCATCCTCGATCCTCGCCTGGTAGTATGCACCCAGGTAGTTGAGGGAGTCCCGCTTGAGTTCCCTCTCTATGAACGTGGCTATGGCTATGCCGTACTGGGTTTCCTGAATCCAGTCGTGTTCGCCGGCCATTCCCGACTCCATCTTGCTGGCCAGGTCCTGAAGTGCCAGCCGGATGCGGCCGACCTCGCTCTCGAGCTGCCCGAGGTTCTGTCTTTCGGCCTCGGTGCCGGAGGAGGAGGCTACACCCATGGCCTCGCTCACGGAAAGTGTAAGTATCTCGGTGTTCGCCCTGGCGGACGCAATAAGGCGGTTCAGCTCCTGACGCATGGTCTCGGTGTCCATTGAGGAGGGCATGGACAGAGCAGCCTCCATGGCGCTTATCTCAACGAAAAGGTTTCGGATGGAGGCTTCTTCAGATTCTATGACGGCCACCAGTTCCATGTCTCCCTGGAGATATGCTTCTTCCTTCATCTCGGCAAGTCCGATGCGAGTACGTTCGAGGCGCTCGCGTTCGGCCTGATACTGCTGCATCTGTTCACTGTCGACACCAAGGAAGCGGTCGTACTGCTCGTCGGTCTGCCGGTACTGGTTCATCAGTTCGCGGTAGCGGGCGACTGCGATGTCTATGTCCTGGGCGCCCAGGGCGCAGTTGGCCATCGCCAGTTCGAACTCGCTTCTGAGCTCGGTACCGGGAACCTCCTCGAGAACGCGGTCAGCCAGGGTGAAGGCATCCTGGTACTTCTCCTGGCGCATGAGGGTCCAGACCTTTCCCAACATGGCAACATCGTAGTAGGCGCTGAAGGGGGAAACCCTTGAGTACTGTCTTATGGCCTCGTCGTAGTTGCCGTCCTCCACAAGTATCTGGGCTATGGCGATCCTTGCACGCTCGGCAATGGCCGCGTTCTGGCGGCCGGAGTTGTCTATGACGATCTGAAGCTGAACCATGGCGCCGGCGTTGTCGCCCTCGGCGACCATGGCGACAGCTGACAGATAGGTCGCAAGGGGACCGTTGGATCCTGTCGGGATGATCCGGGCAAACTTCGCCCGGGCTTGTGAATACATTCCCAGGTTGTAGTCGGAAAGTCCGGCAACGATCAGGCTCATCTCCATGAATTCAAAACCGGGGGCGGAAGAGGAAAGCTGATTGTGGTAGTCCAGCGCCGCCTCGAAATCCTGGAGCTCGAAGGCGATCAGCTGAAGCCTGAAAATTGAGGGATCAGTGTATTCGGAATGCTCGAAGTTTTCTATGACAGCCTCGAATGCGTCTTTTGCCCAGACGATGGACCCGGCGGTGTAAAGCTCTTCCCCCAGCTCGAAAGCCGATTGGGCGCTGGCCAGCATTGCACGCTGACGCCTGAGGTCAAGAAGCTCGATTTCGATACGGCTCAGCCGCTCTTCCTCCTGGGCGATCTGAATCTCAAGCTGTTCAATCTCCTGTTGAGCCCTCTGCAACTGCAGGGCAGTTTCCGGGGAGATCTCGGGGGGCTGGGAGAAAACGGCCAGGGGAAAACAACCGAGCGCGACCGAGACAAGAAAAAAGATGTGCATGCGGGAACCGGCCATGCCCGAACCTACCTGCTCTCGTCGAGAAGATCACGGAGTCTCTGAAGTTCAGCCTCGGCGGCCCTCCTCCTGGCTTCGAGCTCTTCAAGCCTTGCCCTGGCTCGGGCAATCCGTTGCTGCTCCCTTTCAAGCTCACTGCCACCTCCCACCAGAGGTCCGATCCGTGATGTGACGGCAATTGTGAACTTGGGGTTCTGGCAGGGGTCCTGAAAGTTCTGCCCTTCGGGCGGGAACAGGGCCATTTCGAACTCGGCTGCGGCAAGATTAAGTGTCACGTAACGATTTACGTCGTAGGAGAGGCCCAGATTGAAATCCTTCCCATCCTGTTCAAGCGCGATGGAAAGCTTGTTGCTGGGGTCCCACACGATCGAGCCGAAAAGACCGTGGGCTACAGCGCTTCCGATGTTCATGGCTCCGCCTTCACCGATGACTCCAACGAACCGGCCCACACCGATACCCAGGTTTACGGTGACGGGAATACCCAGCAGGTAACGCATGCTTTTGGATGCCACACCGTAAGCCGACCAGTTCTGGGCATGGTCGTAGTTGTAGTAGCCTTCTTCGTCCCAGAGGCCCATTATGAGACCGGTGGAATCGGGAACACCGGGGTCGTCCTGATACACGTCGACCCTCTCGGGTGCGAACATGTTCTCGCAGCCTATGGCAAAGGCGGGGACATCGATCCCCTCCCTGAGGATCATGACTTTCAGGTTTGCCACTATGCCGCCGTCGCCCAGGTACGACATGCCGACCTGGCCGTAACCAAGTATGCCGAAGTTAATGTGCCCTGCGGTTATGAACTCGCTCTGCGCGGCCCCGGTGGAATCCTCAATGGTATAAGCCGTTGCGCCTATGCCGACACCGATCTCGGTGTGCTGGAGAACGTACGCATTGGGGGAGTTGAGAACCCCTTCGTATGCGAACGGCACCGAAGCTGCCTGAAGCACGAACGCCACGACCGGCAGGAACAGCAATGTAAGCCGCATATGACTCCTTCCGGCCCCTCCAGACCAGGTACTTAGGCTTTGTCCACTCAGCAAAAAATCAAGCTTCTCGCTTTGATGTATTGATAGTAAATATCGGTCAGGATTGTTCCTCGGTCAACCATATGGAACGGATTTGACCAAAAGGGATACTGGCTTTATTCTTCAGGCACTGGCTTTTGCCCATGTGCAAGGTGAATGACTCAGAAAGCAGGTATTGACTGCAGTGGTGTTTACTATTCTTTTTCTGACCCTGAGTGGCATGCTTCCCGACTGGGAGATCCAACTCAATACCACTCCCAGTGAGGGTCCCCAACTGGTTCCCAACGACACCGGCGGTCAGTGCATTCTCATACCTCTCGGCAACTCAGGCCTGGGTGGCTGGTCAGACGGCGGAGTAACCCTGCCTGGCTTCCCGCTATCCGCTGGAGCGGGCGTAATCTGGCGACCCGCCGCGATAAGGGCCACTAATGGGACCACCCTCATTGCTTATGCGGACAATTCGGGCTTCGCCCATCTTGCAGACCTGAATGGGAACGAAGCACAGGGCTGGCCTGTGAACACCGGCTCAAGCATCGTCACGGGAGTCTCGATAGTTGATCTGAACTGCGACGCTTCCCACGAGATTGCCTTCGGAACCAGCGATGGCAAGGTATGGTTGATCAACACCAACGGTAACCTTGTGCCTGGGTGGCCGGTAAACCTTTCCTCACAGCTTCTATGGCAGCCCACACAGGTCAGTCTTGGCGGCGGAACCGGCAAGGGGCTTGTCTGCGCCCTCAGCAGTTCGGTTCTCACGGTACTTGATTTCGGGGGGTCGCCACTTCCCGGATGGCCCGTGACACTCCCCCTGCCCGTTGGCAGCAATCCCGTTTCGGGTGATTTAAACTCCAACGGTCAGGCTGACATCATCTTCGCCTGCCAGAACAGAAGGTTCAACCTCTTCAGCGTCAATGGCAGACAGCAGGATGGATGGCCTTATCACCTCAGCGCCAGGCCTGTAAGGGGTTCGGCTGCGGTGGGAATGATCAGCCCGGGCTCTTCCGCCCCACAGGCGGCCCTTTCCACGATCGACAGCCTTGTCTACCTGATCAACGGAGACGGAAGCCTTGCTGAAAGCTGGCGATGGCCGGTCAGAACCGAGTCAGCAGCCTTTCAGCCCATCGTCATCAGCACGCGGTCCGGCATCGCGGTCCTTGCCGCCACTGAGGGCGGGATGATTTACGCCTGGAACTCAGAAGGAGAGGTTCTGAACGGCTATCCCTTCCAGCACCCTGGCGGTGTGGTATGTTCGCCGGTTGCGGGAGACCTTGATGGTGATGGCCTGGGCGAACTTGTGGTTCTTGGACGCGGAGGAAACCTGGTCTCATACTCTCTTCATTCCCCGCAATCGGCAGTGGGCCTCTGGCTTCTGCCACTCGCCGACGCTTCCAACTCAGGCGTCTACGGCAGTTCGGACTTGCCAGTGGTCACGATAGGTGAGATCACTGCCAGGGTCTCCGGTGATGTCACGATCCCCTTCAGCGTAACCCCGTCATCCGTCTCCAGTCTCAGTCTTTTCTACTCACTTGATGCGGGATATTCCTGGGTTGAGACCCAAAGCTTCACTCAAAGCCCTGGAATGCTTGTCTGGCATACCGATCAAGACCTTCCACACGGCAATGAAAGACAGGTCGCGCTCAGGGTCACACCCTTCTTTCAGGGAGGAGCGGGTGAATGCGGAATCTCCAGGATATTCCAGGTAGACAATAATACTCCCCCCACGATACTCCTTGATCCCCCTGAAATTGACGGAGAAGGTTTGTTCACGTTCACATACTCCGTGGAGGAACCCGAAGGCGACATCATTCAGATCCAGGCTCAGTATTCCACTGATGGCGGGAGTTCATGGCAGACCATGCATCTGCGGGGAACTACACTGGAAATCTCGCCCTGGTTTTATGGAGAACCTTTCCTGTGGAACTCTGCAGGCGATCTCGGGCAGTCAAACCATGCAAATCTCCAGATCAGGGTGAGGGCTGCGGATTCGAAGCCGGGGCCCTGGCACACATTGGAAGGACTATCCGTTGACACTCGGGGAGTGCCCGGTTCAGGCATCACGGTACCCGGGGAAACAGTGGACGACTTATGAAGTTTGAAATCTTCAATGGCCAAGGCCCCACCTATAGGTGTCCACGATTCATCGAGCAGTTGTTCCGCTGACTCTGGCCTTGACTTCACTCCACCGGGATTTGCCGCAGGCCGTCGCCAGGGTCTGTGGTGCCCTTCCGGAGGCCAGTTCAAGCATCTCCCGGGCCATACCCCTTATGTCCCACTGGGCGTGTGCGTCATCCCTTAGCCTGCAGAAGTGATGGAATTCCCTTCCGTTCATGGAAACCATGACCTGGCGGCGATGAGCGTTGGTGAGCAGGTAGTGCGTGCCAAGACTGTCCGCGGCGGCCCCGGCTGACTTCACGGCCTTTGTGAACGCTCCCTCGAAACCCGCCTCCCGGACCGACGGGGGGACCGTGAAACCAAGCCCCGTATCGTATGCCGATACGAGCTGTGTGCACATCCTGTGCCTTTTCAACTGGGCATATGCCGTGGCGGAAAGTGTGAGGGAAAAGTCGGCCCGGAAAAGCTCCCAAGCCCTGGGAAGGGCGTCGTGAACGTCAAGGTTCTCGTATGCCATCTTGAAAAGCCGTCGGGGATCGTGCTGCCCGAAAACCCTCTCAAGCCATGACACGACCCTCTCGTCGCCATCGCAGTAAAGCAGTTCCACTTCCTTCGCTCCCGAGACGGGAGCCGGCTGCAAATGGGCAATACCATCCATCGCCGACGGGCTGGTGAACAGCATCAGCGAGGGGGCAACGGGCGCAACCACCGTGAACAGGGCATCGGCCAGGGCTCGAACCTCCGCAAGCGGGTGCGCCCTCAGTCTGCGGATCATGTGTTCAAGCTCCCTGGCGTTCACCGTCATCCCCATCTGGCTCGTGGCCGCCAGAGGAAGCAGATATCTGGCGTCCTCCCTTGCCGTACCCCTTTCAAAACCGGCCCCGGAAAGGTTTTTCAGAAGCTGGTTGTAGGCTTCAAAAAGCTCATGGACGGCAGCCGTGAAAGCTTCCGTGTAATCGATCCCGGAGGGCAGGTGCCAGTCCTCCCCCATCTTTATGTACCTTTGCGACTTCTCAGTGAAACTGGCCAGCCTGAAAGACTGCAGGGCTTCAACGGCGAGCCGGGACACACCCAGTACATCGAGGTTGAAGACCGCGTGCTCGGCCACGGAGCCGTGACCGTAGTCAAAAACGATGCGCCGGTTGGATTCCCGGGCGGTTTCCACCTCCCTGGCTGACATCGCGCGCAGTTCGTTGACCGGTGAAGGGTCGCGGCTGATCCTGGCGTAAGCAGCGCTCAGAGTCTCCGGGGTGGAAGCGGGATTCTCGCGGTCGGTATTGAAACCGGCAAGTATGACTTTCAAGCTCAAACCTCGTCCTCCCGGGGATGGGCCGCAAGCGCGGCCAGTGGGTTCTCGTAAGGAAGCCTCCGGTACATAAGATAGTGAAGCATGGCGCCGCGGGCAGAGGGTCCGTCCTGCAAAAGGGCCTTCCGCAGAATGGAAAGCGTTCTCCACATGTCCCTTACAAAAGGGTAAAGGTCCCAGCCTCCCGGAATTGAACCCACCGAGTCCGCCATTTCCTCCATGTCGCCAAGCGCGCGCTCAAGCCACGCAAGGCAGGGACCGGGCTCACCTCCCGAAAGGGCTTCCCCAAGCATTCCCAGTATCCTTTCCCCAGTGCCGGTGACCTCCCAGGGCGTGAAGTTGAAGTCCCGAAGCAGCTCCCACCCCCGAAGTTCGGGACCCAGCTCCACCGGCCACTCCCGCCGTCCCGTGGCTGCGGCCGCAAGCTCCATCACTCCGTGCATGGCCACGGGAAAGATGCAGGAGGGGTTCAGAAGGACTGGTGTCCCCCGGGGCGCACGACCCTTCATGGAGCCCAGGTAAACCCTTCTCAGGCAGTAGTCATCGGCGAGAAGGTTGTCCCATATCACGGGGGCTTTCCCCAGAAGGTCGCAGGCTTCACCGAGCCCTCCGAGTTCCCTGCTCACAACTTCGTTACCGGTCCACAGAACATCCTTGAGGGGATCGAAAGCATTCCGCCAGGACTCGAGGTACTCGGATGCCCCTGGGTTTCCACGAAGAAAGTCCCTGCAGTAAACCGTTGGGCAAAGCATCACTGGCAAGTTGAGGCCCGAGGTTGCGCGCTCGGCGAAAGCCAGCTGCGTAACCGCCAGTTCCCCCGAAGCTGTCCGGGGTATGTCGTCGAAAAGGATGCAGAGACCGGATGCTCCGGCTTCCGCGGCAATGCGGAGTTTTTCACGGGCCGGACCGTGCTCCCCCGGATCGAACTTCCAGGGACTCAGGCCGAAGTAGAATGCCACACCGGCCTCGGACGCCAGGGCGATGGATGCCTCGATCTCGCTCCAGTTCAGGGAAGGGTAGGGCTTCCTCCACTCCCGGCGATGAAAGGGATCATCCTTGGGCGCGTAAAGGTAGACCGGGTCATCACAAACGGCGAGGGCACGGAAAATGCCGCGCCGCATCTCAACGGTATAGGGCTTTCCGTAAAACCCCTCCACCACCCCGTTTCCGCGCAAGAAGGCCCCCTTTCGAGATATTCGCCGACACGGTCCATCGTTGTTGCTGACAAGCCCATGTTCTATGTTTCATAGTCCATTACGCACAAAAAGAAAAACCCCGAAGCTTCATGGAGGAATGATGCCCCGCAGGATAGTTGAATGCGTGCCGAACATTTCCGAGGGAAGGAACCGCGGCATTATCGATGCCGTAACCAAAGCCGCATCCACGGTTAAAGGCGCCGCCGTTCTGGACGTCGATGCTGGCGCGGCCACCAACCGCACCGTCATCACCATTGCCGGAGACCCCGATGCGGTTCTCGAGGCGTCGTTCCTTCTTGTGGCGAAAGCCGCGGAACTCATCGACATGAGGGTCCAGAAGGGCGCTCACCCCCGACACGGGGCCACCGACGTATGCCCCTTCGTTCCCGTGAGTGGCGTGAGCATGGACCTTTGCGTTCAGCTCGCCCGCCGGCTCGGCGAGCGGGTGGGTAACGAACTCAGGATCCCGGTATACCTCTACGAATTCGCGGCCTCACGCCCCGACAGGTGCAAACTGCCCGACATCAGGGCCGGCGAGTACGAGGCCCTGAAGGACAAACTGGGCAGGGAGGAATGGAGACCCGATTTCGGACCCAACGCCTGGAACGAAGCCGTTGCCCGGACAGGCGTCTGCACGATCGGAGCGCGGAACTTCCTCATCGCGTACAACGTGAACGTGAATACGCGTGACACTTCCATCGCCAAAGAAGCCGCCCTTGCCATCCGCGACAGCGGCAGACCGGCCCGCACTCCGGAGTGGAAGTTCGCACGGAACGAAAAAGGCGAAAAGATCCACGAAAAGGGACGTCTCGACTGCTGCAAAGCCACGGGATGGTACATTGAGGAGTACGGGACCTCTCAGGTCACGATGAACCTCACCGACATATCGGTAACCCCCCTGCACGTGGCGTACGAAGTCACAAGGGAAGAGGTCGAGAAGCTGGGCGGAGTGGTCACCGGAAGCGAAATAGTCGGGCTGGTGCCCCTGTCCGCCATGCTGGACGCCGGCCGCTACTTCATCGACAAACAGAACCGCGGCCTCAGCGCCGTGGGAAAACAGAGCGTGACGACCGGACAGCCCGAGAAGGACCTCCTGGAAACAGCCATCCGAAGCATGGGCCTCAGGGATGTGGCACCCTTCAACCCCTGCGAGAAGATCATCGAGTACATGGTCGCCGACAACACCGTCGAGCTGTCCGGATTGTCCTGCCGTGACTTCTGCGATCAGCTCTCGGTCGACTCACCTGCGCCGGGCGGCGGCAGCGCAGCTGCACTGACGGGCGCACTGGCCTCGGCACTGGTGGCAATGGTCGCAAACCTGACCGTGAAGAACCGTGATTACAGGGTACATTGGGAGGAAATGCGTGGGCTGGCCCCCAGGGCGCAGGAAATGAAAGAAAACCTCCTGTCGGCGATAGATGACGATACCAGGGCCTTCAACAACTGGATGGACGCCGCCAGGAGCGGCGGCGATGTGCAGGCCGCAGTGCGGGAAGCCATCGAGGTACCCCTTCGGGTCCTCAGGCTCGCCAGGGAGACCGTTGATCTCGCCGGCATCGTGGCGGAGAGAGGCATGCAGGTTTCAGTGAGCGATTCGGGTGTGGCGGCCTCAGCGGCCCGCACCGCCGCCGAGGGCGCATGCATGAACGTTCTTATAAACCTTGGCGAGATAACCGACACCGGCTACAGGGAAACGGTGAGATCCGAGGCCCTGCGGCTTCTGGATGAAACCGTGTTGAACGCGTCCCGCATTCTGGGGATCATAAGGACCTCGCTCGAGGCCAGGGCGGAACACAGGGCGGGTCAGTGATGACAAGGACCCTTTTCAGGGAGCCCGAGCTTTCGCAGGAAACCCTTGCCGAACTGCGGGAGTTCTGCAGAAAGGCCCGGGGCAACATTCTTCACATGACCTGTCTTGCGGGAAGCGGCCATCCCGGCGGTTCCATGAGCAGCCTCGAGATACTCGCCCTTCTCTGGAGCCAGACCGCCGTGGATCCGCGCGACCCATGCAGACGCGGTCGGGATCGCATTGTGGTGAGTCACGGCCACATATCCCCTGCGGTTTACTCCGTTCTTGGAGGGCTTGGTTTTTTCAGCCTGGAAGACGCGATCGTGGGCTTCCGTCATGCCGGAAGCAGTTACGAAGGGCATGTCGAAAGGCACCTTCCCGGTATCGAGCTTACTTCCGGCAACCTCGGTCAGGGGTTGAGCGCCGCGACGGGAATGGCCGTCGCAGACAGAAGCCTCGGCCACAGGAACCATGTCTGGGTGGTCACGGGAGACGGCGAGAACCAGAAGGGCCAGATAAGCGAGGCCAGGAGGTTCGCCTCCAAGTTCAATCTCAGCAACCTTACCTGTGTCATCGACTGCAACCGGCTTCAGATCTCCGGCGCCACCGCTGACATCATGCCGGTTGACAATGAGGCCGAATTTAAAAGCAGCGGCTGGGAGGTTCTGAAGGTTGACGGGCATGACCTTGGGGCTCTTTACAGGGTCCTGAACCCCGCCGGGCAGAAAACACCCCGGCTCGTAATAGCCGAAACCGTCATGGGCAGGGGGGTTTCCTTCATGGAAAACGACCCCGACTTCCACGGCAGGGCTCCAAGCCCCCGTGAGCTCGACGCAGCACTGCTGGAACTGGGGATCCCCAACAGACTGGAAGAGCTTAAGGCGGCTCGTGAATCGGGAAGCCCCCGGCGCGCAGTGCATTGTGAACCCCGTTATCATGTGTGCGCCCTGCAGGGTAATCCCGTGACCTATCCGCCCGACCACAGGGGTGACAACAGAAGCGCATGGGGAGCGGCTCTGCTCGACCTGGCCCGTGCCAACAAAAGCGATCCGCCGCTTGTTTTCGATTGTGATCTGGCCGGCAGCGTGAAGACAGCAGGCTTCGGCGGGGAATTCCCCGGGCATCACCTGCAGTGCGGAATAACCGAGCACCACACGGCAAGCGCCGCCGGCGGGGCTTCACTTGCGGAAAAGGTTGTTTTCTGGGCGGATTTCGGGGTATTCGCCTCGGACGAGACCTACAATCAGCACAGGATAAACGACATCAACAACACCAACCTGAAGGTGGTCGCCACCCACTGCGGGCTGGATGTGGGACCCGACGGCAAGACCCACCACTGCGTGAAGTACGTGGGACTGATGCGGGCACTCCAGAACTATTTCACGGTGGTGCCGGCTGACCCGAACCAGACCGACAGGGTGGTGAGGTTCGCCGCCATGCACCCCGGCAACTTCTTCATAGCCATGGGCCGGTCCAAACAGCCCATCATCACCGACGAAAACGGCAGACCCTTCTTCGGCAACGATTACAGGTTCGTCTTCGGAAAGCCGGACATGCTGCGGGACGGGACCGACGTGGCCATCCTGGCCATGGGCTGCATGTGCCACAGGGCCCTTTCAGTCAGAGCTTCCCTTGCAAATGCCGGAATCTCGGCCAGGGTTTACGCGGTCAGCGCACCGAACGCCCTGCCTGAATCCCTGGTGAAAGACCTTCTGGCTTTCAGGCTGCTTGCTGCATACGAGGATCACGACGCCAACACAGGGCTGGGCGCGGGGCTTGCGATCCGCCTGTCAGAGCGTTCCGGGACCCCCCCCCTTCTGCGCTTCGGGGTCAGGGAATACGGCATGAGCGGTGAACCCGACGACCTTTACAGGATGCAGGGGCTAATGCCGGATCAGGTCGCGGAAGGCATTCTCGCCGGTCTGCGCTGAAGCAGGGCAGAATACCGGGATTCGCCCGCCGCGATCTCCCAGTAGATCCGCATGAACCGGTCGCCTTCCCGAAGTTTTTTCATTGCCAGGGCGTGGAACGGTCCTGCGTACAGAAGGTGTCTGTAACGGCCCGAATCCCTGACCTGCCGAACGCACCTTGCCCGGGTGTCCCACGACGGTGTTCCTGAAATGAGGGCCTCAGCGGCCAGGAATCCGCTTTCCAGAGCATGAGATATGCCCTCCCCCGACACCCTGTCACATAGACCGGCTGCGTCACCCACCAGAAGCACCCTGTCTTTCCCGGCCAGCAGACCGCCGCCGCAGGGAGGGATCAGCGCGCCCCGCATTGGTCTTTGATAACCCAGCCCAAGGTGAGCGATGAGCCTTTCCGCCGCTTTCGTCAGCACCTTTGGACGGCTACCTGGCCCGAACGACCCAACGCCCACGCAAACATCCTCCCGTCTTGGGAAAACCCATCCGTACCCGTAGGGAAGAAGGCCAAAATGTATCTGAAGCCCCTGGTGGAGAAACCTTTCCAGAACACCCGGGGAAAGGGGGACAAAGGTTTCAAGACAAAGACCGTGCCTTCCACGGGGTCTTCCGTAAGCCCGGCGCCTGACCGCGCTGTCGGCGCCGTCGGCCCCGACCATGCGCTGAAAGCGAACCCTTTCGCCCCCGGCGAATACAGCCTCGCCGTCGTCCCCGAACCCGCGGAAACCATGCCCCTCGAGGAAGACGGCCCCCGCCTCCACTGCCCTCCTGCAAAGGAACGAATCGAACTCACTTCTGTTCAGAAGCCTCATTTCACGGGTTCCGCCGTAAAAGGTCCGAAGGTGCGCAAGAGAATCGTAGCACGAAAAAGTGTTATGTCTTGCAGCGACAAGGTCCTCGACCTCGGCAGGAAGAAGCATCCCTCTTTCCGTTAGAAGGTCTGCGCCATAGTTTGAAAGAGCACCTCCGCACAGTTTCTGTCTGGGAAACCTGCACCGGTCGGCAAGCACCACCGGGCGGCCTTCCGATGCGAGTTTCCAGGCGCACGCCGAACCGGCGGGGCCTGCTCCGATGACCAGGAACGGGGCTTCGGTTTCCATGCTGGAGATATTCTTCATCGGGAGCCGAAAGGGCAAGTCCATGGGGTTTTCCTATATTCCCGTCTGGAGGAAAACCAATGAAGGTAGCTCTCGTTTACCCAAGATGGCAATGGTACGAATACAACGGGCTTGCTGAGCCCATCGGTGTTCTTCACCTCGTGAGCGCGCTGCGGAACGCAGGACACGAGCCCGTATACATGGACTATTCATCCTGCGTGAACATCACGGACATCGATCACTTGGCCAGGGGGTGCGACCTGGTGGGAATAGCCATCAGCGCCGCCGCCAAAATGGGCAGGGCCCGCGATGTGCTTACTCACCTCAGGACCGTGGTGCCCGATGCGCACTTTTCAGTCGGTGGGGCCTACCCCAGCATCTTCCCCGGGCAGAGCATCCAGTGCACAGGGGCGGATTCGGCACTTGTGGGTGAAGCCGAAGAGGCCATCGTGGAGCTCGCCGACACTCTCTCAAAGGGCGGAGACTGGAAGTCGGTCAGGAACATGGCGTACCCCGTCGAAGGCGGTTTCACCGAGAACCCGAGACGGCCCGTCATCCGTGACCTCGACACGATCCCCTACCCCGCCCGGGATGTTGTTGACTACGACTGGTACCTGGCCAACGGCCTGAGCGAATACGGAATGGTCACGACCCGGGGCTGCCCCTTTCACTGCACTTACTGCAAGCCCAGCACCGACCTTATCTTCGGGGGCGGCATCCGCCTCCGCTCCGCGAAAAACGTTGTGGGGGAGATCATCGAGCTCTCATTGCTTCGCAATACGAAAAAGCTCAGGGTTTTCTTCAAGGACGACACGATAACGATGCACCCCACAAGATGGTTCGAGGAGTACCGCGACCTCCTGCGGGAGGCCGGGATCGAACTGGAGTGGCACTGCAACAGCAGGGTGGACACCGTCACCCGCGACAAGGTCCGAGCCATGGGCGAAAGCGGTTGCCACTGCATAAGCTTCGGGGTCGAGAGCGGAAGCCAGAAGATCCTCGACTGCTATAAGAAGGGCACAACCCCCGCACAGGCGGAGATGGCCTTCAAATGGTGCCACGAGTTCAAGGTCGAGGCCACGGCAAACATCATGATAGGCTACCCCCTCGAAACCCATGAAGACATCGAAGCCACCTACAGGCTTCTGAAGAGGATAAAGCCGGACGACATAATAGTGTACCTTTCCACGGCCATTCCGGGCCGGCACATTCACACCTGGGCGAAAGAGCAGGGCTACCTCACAACCGACGAAAACCCGGAACTCCTTGACCCCGCCAGGAACAGGGCTTGTGAGATAATGAACATGCGCCTTCCCTACCTGGAACTCGCGGACGTGGTGGGATGGAAACACAAGATCGAGCGGTACAGAAGCTGGCGGAAGATAACGAGTGTCGACAACATAACCCGCTGGGCATCCGAACTGGCGAGAGAGCCGGGCAAGGCCATGGGCAAGGCCGGAAGGGTTCTCAGGGGCTTCCGGGGCCAGGGGGACTAGCCATCAGAACCCTGGCGGCTTCCATCTACTACTCGGCGCTCAGGCTCGCCGTGCACCGCTCCCGTAACCCTCAGTGGATCATCAATGCCCTGACGCGCCTCAGAGGGGTCTCAGACCGCAGGAGCGGGCTTTTGAAAAGCCACTTCCGAAGGATGTTCCCAAATCTCGACAAAACCGGGGCTAACGATCTTGTCAGGCAGTACTGGCACAGACACAACAGGCACACGGTCGACCTGTTCCATCTCGAGCGCTTTGAACCGGACCTTCTGGAACGTGCGGTCGAATGGCGTGGACGGGAGCATCTCGACGATGCCCTGGCCGTGGGAAGAGGTGTCCTGCTTCTCGTTCCCCACTTCGGCGACGAGCGAAGCATGCACATTCTCATGGGGATGGCGGGTTACCCGGTCGAAGTCATCTCGAGCCGATACCTGGGTGAGGGAGAGATCCCCCGCAGGTCAAGGCTTGCGGTGGGAGCCCGCTGGAACACGCTCCACTTCCCCAATGAAAACCCTCGATGGATGTACCGTGCCCTCTCGGAGAACCGGATCCTGCACTATTCCCCCACGGCGTACGGCGGACCAACCGGAATCTGGCTGGATATGTTCGGTGTTCCAGATCTCGTGCCCTCAACACCCTGGAAACTCAAGGGCAGAACGGGCTGCCGGGTCATTTTCGGATCCTGCTTCGTGCTTCCGGGGATGAGGTTTCGGATCGAGCTGGAACCAATGGAACTCGCCGACGACCAGGTCTGGTTCACGGAATCGGTCATGCGCCGTGTTGAGAGATGCGGGCTGGAATACCCGGAGCAGTACGACTGGAAGAACCTGGTGATCCGCCACCGTGAATCGAACACGATCCAAAGGACAGGCGTGATCCCCCATCGGGAAGAGGTTCTCGAGAGACTCGCCGTCCCCCGGGATGAAGACCCCGAAAACATCCCCGACCTCGAGAAGCTCAGGACACTGCGGGAAGGATGACATGAGGATAACGCTTGTGTACCCCTATTTCGGAACGGGCCAGCGCAGCCTTTACTTCCCGCAGGGGCTCGCCTACGTTGCAGCGGCACTTCTAAAGGCCGGCCACCGGGTGAGCGTGGTTGACATGGAGGGCGGTGACCTGTCCACGGAGAAGGCTTTGACCCTCATAGGGGAATCATCCCCCGACCTGGTGGGCTTCGGGGGAATGATCACAAGGTACTCGATAGTCAGGGAAATGGGCAGACGGCTGAAAAGGGAGATGCCCGGCGTTTTTCTCATGGCGGGCAACAGCGGTGCCACGACCATCCCCGGGCTCTACCTCGAAAACGCTGAAATGGACGCCGTTGTTCTCGGCGAGGGGGAAACTGCATCGGTTGAACTGGCAGCGGCGGTTGAATCCGGAACGGACTGGCGTTCGGTAACGGGGCTCGCATTCAGGGACGAAGCGGGAAAAACGGTGTTCTCCCGGCCAAGACCTCTTCAGGCGAACCTCGACGACCTTCCGTGGCCTGCCCGTGACCTTTTCCCCCTTGAAAGGTACGTGGTCAGCCTTGATCACAGGGGCAAACACGAAAGACACCTCGAGATAGTAGCCAGCAGGGGCTGCCCGCATGGCTGCGTCTACTGTTACCACATCTACGGCAGGACCATCCGCCGCCGGTCACCCGAATCAATAGTGTCCGAAGCTGTTCACATAGTCGAAAAGTACGGGATTGAGTACACGGGTTTCCCCGACGACCTCTTCACCAGCGACAAGGCTTTCGTTCTGGCAACCTGCGCCCTTCTCAAGAAAAGGCTTCCGGGAATACGCTGGTCGTGCCTGGGCAGGGCATCGTCGGTTGACCGGGAGATGCTTCGCGCCATGCGGGAGGCAGGGTGCGACTGGATAAGCTACGGCATCGAATCGGGCAGCCCGGAGATGCTTCGAAGGATGAAACGCACGGTCACGCCCGAGCAGTGCCTCAACGCAATAAGGATGACCCGTGAGGAGGGCATGATCCCCGAGGGCTCGTTCATGATAGGCATGTTCGGGGAAACACGCGAGACCGTGGCCGAGACCGTGGAGTTCTGCAAAACGGCCGACATCACGGCACCCATGCTCTTCGTCACCCCTTACCCGGGCACCCCCCTGTTCACCGAGGCCGAGGAAAAGGGGCTCATACCCGATCTGGAAGCTTACGTCCTTTCACTCGAAGCGGCGGACAAACTGCTCGTGAACCTTACCGACATGGACGACCGCGAGCTCGAAAGCCTCAGGGCATGGGCCATGGGCAAGGCGGGCCGGAATTACCTTCTAAGAAAGCCCTTCACCCGCATCCCCGCACTTCTCTGGAAGCATCTCACCCTGAAGGGTTTCGATCAGCTGACGCGTGACGCCGCCGAGTTCCTCAGAGGTTTAGGGAAGCCTCCCGCAGAACACCGGTAGGGATTCCCTCAGTTCCATTCCCGACAGGCAGAATGCAGCCATGAAAAATCGCCGGGGCTTATGCACGGGACGGTGGGTTCACCTGACGCAATGACAGGCCATCTTGACTCATCACGCATTCAAAACTAAAATAATGGCAGTGATTTGAGTCGCGCTAACTGAGGAGGATGCAAATGTCAAGAACGACTGTATTCTTTGTCCTGGCTCTTCTTCCATGCAAAAGCGCGATCTGTTCCCCGGAGTTCGATGACAGGTACGACACATGGATAAGGATGACGCCCTCTCTTGGTCAATCCCCTGAGTCCTGCCAGCTGCTGCTTGACAACGACGGCAATCCGGTCATCTGCTACGATCCGACTTCCACCACCGGAACTGACGGCCTCTACTACGCCTGGTTCGACGGAGAAAACTGGACCGAAGCGCTTCTGGATCCATTTCAATACTCCGCGACCGGGTGTCGCATGGTTCTCTCACCGGAGGGACAGCCCTCGATCCTTTACGGGTACGGAACTCAGGCCACCCTTAAGTACGCCTGGTTCGACGGTTCGGAATGGCACACGGAAGGCGTCTGGAACCAGAAGACAGGGCGAAAGGACTTGGCCATGGATGCCGAGGGAACGCCCCATATCTGTTTCGTCGACTATAACTCGAACGACGTTTATCACGGCGTGAGGAACGGTGACGGATGGGCTTTCCAGTACGTCGGCCATCAGGTCACATGGCCCGTTTCAATAACCATCGACCCCCAGGAGCGTCCACATGTGGTGTACGACGGCGGCGCCAACCTTGTTCACGCCTGGCTTGATGTGGACGGATGGCACACCGAAAACTTCGGCAGCAGCGTGTATGCATACGACCTTTCAATCGAATGCGATGAAGGCGGTGTGCTGCATCTGGCCGTTCAGGACGATCTGGATCTGCTTTACTTCAGGAATGAAGGAAGTGGCTGGACCAGGGAGACGGTGGACTCGATGTCCGGGATCAGATGCTCCATCGCGGCAGGCAGTGACGGAACTGTCCACATCGCATACGATGAAGAGGTGAACGGAGACCTTCGCTACGCCTGCCGCACAGCAGGTGACTGGTTCACCCAGGTCATCTCATGGGAGGGTTACAACGGCGGCTCTCCATCGATTTGTCTTGATGCGTTGAACAGACCCCACATGCTCCAGTCTCGTCTTTCGAATCCCGCCGAGCTGGTATGGTGGGGGGAATACGTAAGCGCATGGGACGAGTCTTTCTCCGGGGTTGAATCCGGTGCGGCGCTGGCCGTTTCACCCAATCCTTCGCGGTCGAACCCTGTTGTTCTCGTCAACACAGCCCAGGAAGGCGAATACATCCTTGCAGTGTTCGATCTTTCAGGAAGGGCTGTTGCGAGTATCTTCTCGGGCGTTCTTTCCCCGGGGGAACACACCTTCTCCCCGAATCTCTCGGGGCTTCCCGACGGCGTTTATCACCTGGTCTTTTCGGGTGAAAGCATCGGGATGACTGAGGGCATGGTTCTACTGCACTGAGAACCCGAGGGGGGGCGCCAAAGCGCCCCCCGACCTGCGACACTAGAAGGATTCGGCGCTGTCGGTGATCTTGACGCCGGTGGATACCATGTAGCCCGGAACCGAGGCGGCCTCGGGCATGCGGCGGTCGTAGGTGCTTGAGCCGTTTACCGATGTGCACCACGGGGCAAGTACTGCCACATTCCCAAGCACGTTCTGGAACGTGTCGGTGATTCGGCTGGAGAAGATAGGGCTGACCATCTCGCCGTTCTCGATCAGAACGGCGCTGAACCGGCTGCTGCCGGTGAAGATGCCCTTGCTGCGGTTGGGGATGTGGGTGTAGTGCAGGGCCGGGATGTAAAGAACCCTTCCCATGCTTTTTACCGCTTCCATCGGACACTCGGGGCCGTCGCCGGGGCCAACCACGACACTGACGCTGCCACTGTGTGGGGTTGGTTTTTTCCCGTACTTGGCTGCTGTCGCCAGGTCGTAGAAAAGGTTCATCATCCTTCCCTTTTCCACGATGGGGAAAACGTTCCGGGTCATGCCGGTCATGTCGAAGCCGAACCTGAAAGTGTTCATGTCGGTGGGGTCGTCAACGACGGTGAGCATGTCGGAGAGGATGCTGTCTCCCGGCTTCTTGCCGCAGGTCCAGTTCATGTTCTCTTCGTAGCCCCTGCCGCTCATGCCGGTGCCGATGGCCATGCCGACTATCTCGGCCACGGCCTGTGAACCGAAAAGAACGGTGTACTCACCGGGTTCGACCCTGAAACCCGGGTTCTTGTAGATGGGCAGAAGCCAGTTGAAACTCTCGATGGTGTTCCCGGCCTTCACTTCACCGGCCTGCCACCCGGTCTGGAACGAGGCCAGCTCCCATTTCTTCTCCGGGTGCTTCAATACGCAGGTGAACTGCTGGTCGGTGCCGATCCGCCATGCCAGGTTGTCGTTTTTGGTCGAAGCAAGGAGCACTTCGGTGGAACCGCTGCTCCATGAACCCGAGAAGTTCAGGTGGCTGCCTGTCTTCTCGATTATCTCACGGTAGACCACGGCCTTCTCTTCGGGATCCAGAGCCTCAAGCGCCTCGTCGTACTGAAGCATCTCCTCGGCGCTCTCCTCCACCATCCGGGAGATGGGATCGTAATCCTTGGGGGTGCTGACCGAAGCCTTTTCAACGGCCACGGCAAGAGCCTTTCGAACGCTGTCGGGGCCGGTGATGTCTCCCATGATCGTGTAGGAGCCTTCCCGGCGGCCGTTTATGACCTCCACATCGAGCCTGGTCAGGTCTTCGCTGGTGTTCAGGCTGACGGAGTTGTTGCCTATCCTCATCAGATGGCTTTTCTCGCGGTGCATCGTGAAAAGCGCGTCGATGCCCTTTTCAGCGGCATCGTCCCTCACCTTGAGGATGGCGTCGCGGGTGGTTTCGTCAAGCATGGCTTACTTCTCCTCTCCGGTGATCACATCGTCGAACCGCATGACGGGAACGCCATGGCCGATCTCCATCACCTGGTTGGGCTCGCCCTTGCCGCAGTTGGGAACCTGTTCCACCACCCAGGTGGAACGGTCGCCGACGGCGCTCAGGTTGCCGTAGAACTCAAGGGTGTGCCCCTGGTAGGTGGGGTTCTTCAGTACCCTCGTGATCTTGCCGCCCTTTACCTCCCAGGCGATCTCGCAGCCGAAGTGGAAGTGCTCCCTGTTGCTACCGATGGACCAGCTCGTGGGATTGTCCAGAAGAACGCCGTCCTCGGTCCCGGCGATTATGTCGGAAAGGTTTCCGTCATTGCCGGGAAGAACGTTGACGTTGGTCATACGGTCGATGGGCGCCTTGTAGAAGGCCGTTGACCGGCTGGCTCCGCCGCTGTGCTCGAACACCTGTCTTCCAGCGGTTTGATTCGCCTCACTTATCATGGCGCGGCTGGTGAGGCAGTTCACCAGGATGCCCTTGTCGATTAGCAGGTAGTCCCGTTCGGGGGTTCCCTCATCGTCGTAACCGAAGCTTCCGGGGCTGTTCTCCACCGAGCCGAAGGCGCTGACGCTCAGTTTGTCCGAGCCGTAACGGAGACGGCCGAAGCTGTCCAGCGTCACGAAGCTGCCACCGGCGTACGAAAGCTCGTACCCGAGTATCCTGTCCAGCTCCAGCGGGTGGCCGATTGTCTCGTGGACCTGAAGGTGCCCCTGACCCGGCAGCAGGATGACCGAACGGCGTCCGTACTCGAGCTCAGGAGCAGTGAGGAGCTGGGAGAGCTCCTCCTTCATTCCCTCGGCCCTGCCGCTCCAAAGATCGGGATTTGTCACCATCTCCCAGCCCCTGGTTCCTGTGCCGGGAGTGAGAAGGCTCTTGGAGCGCCTCTGCATCTGGCCATCGCCGTCCTGGGCCATAACCATGGAATCGGCGAAGCAGTTCAGAAGGTTCCGCTCTATGAACGAACCGTCGCTGTTCCAGAACCAGTTCTTCATCCGCTGAAGGTAGAGGAAAACGACCCTGCGCTGGACGAAATCGGCCTTGAGCCTATCGTCCAGCCCCTCGAGGAAAGCGAGCTTCTCCGAAAGGGGTACGTCGAAGGGGTCCTGCATCACCGGTGAGGAATAGGTTCCGGTGACTGCGGGAAGAACTCCCATGTTCAAGGGGATACTCACCAGCATCGATGCCGTTTTAGCGTTGGCCAGAGCCTTCTCAAAGGCTTCGGACACGTCGGACGCCCTGCTCGTGGCGGCGAAACCCCATGCACCCCCGTAGAGCACCCGAACGCCCAGACCGCTCTCGAACGACGCCGTGTTGGCTTCGAGGTTGCCATCGTAGAGAACCAGGGTTTCCGAGCCGTCTTCAGAGAAGAAACGGGCATCGCAGTAGCCCGCCCCGGCATTCATGGCCCTGGCTATGCCTTCGGCCACCGGTCTTTCAAGTTTCTCAACTCTCAACTCATTCACCTCTTCCTGATTCCGGACGGGTCACCGTAAGGCTTGCGCCTTCACGCAGGACACCCGGCGATTCCACCCGGCAGAAAACGCCCCTTGCGGGCATTACGCACTTCCCAACCCTGCGGTATATCGAACAACCGTCGCCATGACATTCTTTGCCCAGCTGGGTCACGACCATCAAAAGCCCCCCTTCACCGGACAACCTGTCCCCGGGGGAGAGGGCGGAAAAGTCGCCACCCCTTGTCGTGATGTTCTCGCCAAAGTCGCCGGGGTTGATCTCGAGGCCTGTCTTCAGTGCGAAGGCTTCGATGCTCTCACTGTCCAGAAGGCTCACCTGCCGGTGCCAGTCCCCCGCGTGGGCATCGCCATCGAGCCCGCCAAGACTCACTGTGGCCTCGGGAACAGGATGCTTCTCGGTTCCCTTCTCAAGGGATACGTTTACGGAAAGGATCTCGAAACTGTTCATCACACCTCCAGGCCCCTGCCTTCAGTCCGCAAAATAGTGTTAAAAGATGGATTGTCAAGAACGACTTTGAAAGAAATCTCCATAAGATTTTCTTTCAATACTTTACGAAAACTGCGATGACCAGCCCGGTCAGGAACGCAACGAGAAAACAGGCCAGAAAAGCGCAACAAAGAAGCCTGAACCTGACATTCCGCCTTCCTGCGGGACCAACGCACTCCGCCACCAGCCCCCTCTCGCCGGGTCGGTGGTACGTGGCCTTTGTCACCGTCAGTGACAGCTTCTCGCCGTTCCTGCACACAAGGGGTCCGAAAATGTACAGAACACGCGGTGAAAGCGGCACCGCAACGGCAAGCGCCATGAACGCCAGGAAGACTGATACGCCGAAATCGATGGCGAGAAGGACCGGAAAGCTCAAGACCGATCACCCCGTTACTTGTTCTGTAAAAAAAACGCGCCGTCGCGGATCGACCACAGATCTCATCCGAACCGCAACGGGAGTTATCATAACGGGAAAAACCGGTCTTGCGGAGTTCCCGCAGGGCAGTGCGCAATCCGCCCGGCACCTTAGCGCCCGGCTCCCTTTGGAGCTATTGTTCAACCACACAGAACGGGAGGAAGCATGGAAAAACTGAACAGGACAAAGTTGATAAGGGTCGGCGTGCTGTTCGCCCTGGCCGTGCTGTCCGTAACGGGTGTGTTCAAAGCCCTGCAGGACAGGACCATCCTTCCCCCTGCCCGTGAATACGTTGAACGCTCCCAGGAGAAGGCTCTCACTGCATTCATCACAATAAGCGTGGTGAAGGGGCTCGTGGCCGTTGTGGAAGGCTCCGACGTTGTGGGGATAGAGGTGGGCGACATCGTCCAGCCCCTCTACGACGCCATCGACATCACCTGGAAGGTTTTGGCCGCCAGTCTCGCCACACTGTACGCCCTTGAGGTTCTGCTGATCCTGTGCGGAACACTTGGCAGGTTTTTCCTCAGTGTTCTTTTTGTGATCCTCCTGGCGTTGCAGTTCACACGGGGCGACATCCTGAGGAGGGCTGCCTTTTCCGTCGGTATTCTGGCCTTTTTCTTCTTCGCCGCGATACCTTTGACCCTGCTCATAGGGGGGCGCCTGTCCGAGGGCTACTCCCGACCGATCCGTCAACAGTTCGACACCCGCATGGAGGAGTTCAGACAGGATTTTCAGGATAGGGTGGAAGAGATGCAGAGCGGTGACCTCATCGACTTCGGAAGCTGGACCGACCCCGGCATAAGCTTTCCGAGCTTTCATATCGTCATGGCCGTCCTGACCGACATGGGGGAACTGGTGAAAGAGCTGCCTGAACTGCTCTTCCGAACCGGTGTCACATGGCTTCTCGACGTGGCGGTGATACCGATGGGTCTATTGTTCATTCTCTACAAGCTTGCGCTGCTTTTCATGGGATCGGTTTTCGGGTCAAACGCAGCCCGTCCCCGGGAACACAAGCTTCCGGACGAAAGGTCTTGAAATGACAAAGTCGCTGGTCTTCATCCTTTTGCTCGTCGCGGTCACCCCGTCCTTCTCCCGGGCTTCGGTGTACCCCGGCGAGGCCGAGGGTATCGCCGAAGCCCATCTGAGATCCCTGGGCGTTCTTCTGCCCGAAGTGGTGGCCCGGCAATCCATTTCCGCCCCGGTTTCGGGCTGGCTCATCGATTTTCTCGGGTACGGCGGCAGCGTACCCACGGCCTTCAGGGTGGGAGTGACCGACGAGGGTGAAACAAACGCGGGAGAGGTGTTCGTCACGATCGGCTACGGGGCCGACGGCACATGGTTCCCCGGGCCCGACTCCTCATCCGAGGAACTGCTGGCCCTCGAGTTCCTTCTCGACCAGCGCGACGAATTCATGGCAGTCGCGGCAGTTTCGCACACCCGGGGCCCGGTCGTCATCCCCCCTGGAAGGATACTGACGCCGGACGGAGAGGTTGATGTGACAGCTCTGCTGTCGTCCCTTCACGGGTCCGAGGTCGTGTTCATCGGTGAGCAGCACGATGACCCCCTGGCCCACCAGTGGGAACTGTTCATCTGGAAGGCCCTGGCCACAACGGAAACTGCCCTGGCGCTCGAGATGTTCGAAACCGATGTCCAGCCCCTCCTTGATCAGTACCTGGCTGGAGGCGTTTCGAGGGATGCATTCCTTGCGGGTTCGCGCCCGTGGGGCAACTACGAACAGGATTACGAACCCTTGGTGGAGTACGCCCGTGAGCATGGTTTCAGGGTGATCGCCGCCAACGTTCCCAGGTCGTTCGCAGCAGCGGTCGCAAGGGGTGGCTTCGCAGCGGTCTCGGGCGAGGGCTTCTTCCAGAGCCTCAAGGTGGATTCCTCGAACACTGATTACCGCGAGCGCTTCCTCCAGACCATGGGAGCAATGGGCGACGCCATGCACGGAATGCCGATGGATCATGAAAACATGTACAGGGCCCAGCTTCTGAAAGACGCCGTCATGGCGGCATCCATCGCGGAAACCCCGTGCGTGTTCGTCTGCGGAAGGTTCCACAGCGACTTTTTCTCGGGGATCGTCGACCAGCTGCCGCAGGGAACCCGTTACAGAACGGTCAGCGTCCTGGGCGAAGGGGAACCGGTGGACTTCTCGATGGCGGGCATCCTGATAGTGCCATGAGGGCTATTCGCGGAATATGCTGTAACCTATCTCGAAATCACCGTCAGGGCTCATGAACAGCTTCTCGAAGGTAACCACTCCCACGCCCTCCTCGAAGACCCTGAACTGGTAGAAGGGGCTGGCGGTATCCCTGTACCTTACGGTGACTCGCATGGGCGGCCCCTGCTCCACTTCCTCTATCTCACAGACGAGTTCGACGTATTCCCCGTCGAGGTTCGTCACGGTCTGGTTCCATGTGTTTCCAGCCGTCAGGGGAAGCCTGACAAGTACCATTTCCGCAAAGTCATTGTCCATGCTTACTTCGGATGTCTGAACCATCGAAAGGGTGCTGTCCGAGACCACGTAGTCAAGATCGATTCCAAAATCCAGATCGCTTTCGCCGTCCGACATGTCCTCGACCATCCCGCTCACTGCGTAAACGATGCTGGCGTCATCGGTGTAAACCTGTTCGAGCTGCATCGAGAACACGTATTCCGCGAAACCGAAGTAATGCCATGTGTACCCGGCCTCGGAGGGGAGCAGGCTTTGAAGGGAAAGGTCAGCCTGCCATGTGGAATCAGCCGGTTCGCCGGTTTGCGGAGTTTCGTCCCCCGAGCCGCAGCCCGAAAGCAGTAACAGCGACAGCATGGGAATACAAACGGTTTTCATCACAAACTCCTGTCGGTTTTGGAAAATCGTGCCAGCCTGAAGCCAGGGGAACAATACCCCGATGCGCTGATCCGGGGCAATGAGTCAGGATCCCCGACGCCTGGGGTGCAGCATATAGTCCTTACGCAGAGCGCATTTGAAGATTCCTGGAAAGCAAAGGGGGAGAAATGACGGTTCCGCTTCTTGCGATGGTGCTCGCAGTGATCATCCAGGCGTCCCCGGAACCTTCCGGGGTCATGGCGATCCGGGAAAGGTACAACGAGGTGAAGGGCAGCCTTCACACAAGCCCCGACATTTACAGGACCGAGATACAGGTCAACCCCGATGACTCGCCCTACCCGGCACTCGGGCATTTCCAGGAGAGCATCATCCTCTACTGGTGGAGCCGGGCCGGGCAGAGCGCGCTTGTCATGGCGGTATGCAACGGAGGCTACGCCGCGCACAGCGAGTACACCGAGGTCCTGTACGGAGACGATGGCACTCCGCAGTTCATGCTCTTCTCATACAGCAACGACCCTGATACGACCTACGAGGAGAGGAGATGGTACCGGGACGGAGCTGAGTTCCACACCACGGGAAAGATGCTTTCTCCCTACGGAGAGGAGAGTTACGAACTCCTGGGATTCAACGCGCCGCGAGATCCTGCGTACTTCCTGGCGCTCTTCGACCTGCTGCACTGACCCGGCGGTACGGTCACTACCCCTCGAACCTCACCATCCAGAATTTGGCGACCTTGGCGGGGTGGAGCTTGAGCCACACACCGTCAGGCAGGTAGACATCCACCCCGCAGTACCTGCAGGGGATAGTGCGGTCGTTGTCAGCGGTCACGACGATCCCGCCCCCGCACTGCGGGCAGGACAGGGCGATGGGTTTGGTGCCTTTCTCGGCCGCATCCGGCTCCTGCGTCTCCCGGTCGGCGAAGAAAACCTGTTTCGCCGAGGGAACAATCTCCTTGAGCCAGGGAGGGGCGGGATAGACCGGAGTGGTCCGGCCGCACTTGCCGCAGACCAGAACCCGGTCGGCCCCGTTCTCCACCGAATTCAGGTCCCAGTTCTCCTCGCAGGAGGGGCAGGCAGGGTCCGGCGGCGGAAGCCTTATGTAGCTGTATTTGACGGTAAGGTTACCGGACATGAGCGTGCAGTCGGTACCGCTCCCGGGTTCCAGTTTTGCGTAATCGGCCAGGTAGTCGCCTATGATCTCACTCCATACATCGGGCGGAAGGGTTAGCGTCTGCAGGCATGAAGGACAGGTCGTTTTCGAAAGCGGCCCGTTCGTCACCACGGGGTTGCCGCAGTGGCTGCAGTCAACCATTACCTTGAAAATGCCGTATCGTGGCTTGGCGCTCACTTCATCCCCCTCCGTTTTCTTGGCCGGGCACCTTCTGCGAGAATAGCCCGAGCCTGTTGACCGGTCAACCGGAAACGGCGGTTCGTTGACCGGGAGCGGGATTGTCAGTATCATTAAAACACTACAACCAGGGAGTGACCAATTGAACGAACTGTTCTCGAACCAGATCCTCTGGACCGCGATCATCGCCAATGCCGAGGCCCAGATTCTCAAGGCCATCCTCGTCGTGATATCCGAAAGACAGTGGAGGTTAGACCGCCTTTTCGGGCCGGGGGGGATGCCGTCGTCCCATGCGGCCCTGGTGACGGCGCTGGCGACGGGCATAGCTTTTACGGAAGGGTTTGCATCACCCGTTTTCGCGGGCGCCGCGGTTTTCGCGCTTATCGTGATGTACGATGCCGTGGGAGTTCGCCAGGCGGCGGGAAAACACGCCCTTGTACTTAATCAGGTGACAGCGGAACTCCACGAGATGTTCAAAGAAGGCTTCAAGCCCGAGGTTCTGCAGGTTTTCCTTGGGCACAACAGTCTTCAGGTTATCGCGGGGTTCATCCTGGGCCTGTCCGTTGCCTTGTTCTCCTTCATTGTCTGGCCCGGATAAAGCAGTTGGATCCGGCTTGCTCAGTATTTGGCCGGAGCCTGCGGAACACCAACGATTCGAAGGGCGCGATGGCGGATCTCAATGGAGACAGGTGTTTCACCGATTGACTCACCGTCCATCTGCAGGCTCATTTGAGGATTTGAGGTCATGACCATCCTGGTGACCTGACGGTAGGCAAGACGATGCAGCCTGAACCGTCTTCTAAGAAGCCTGCCGGCAAGAAGCCCCACAATGTCGAAGAAGCTTCCCTTGCGGTTCACCAGAACATCCATCCTTCCGTCAAACGGACTGACGGACAGGGGAAGCGCCTTTCCACCGGGCATTGTTGATCCGAAATTCAAGACAACCATGGCGTTGCTTTTCCAGCGCCGGCTCTCACCGTCCAGCTTCATGGAAAGCCTGTACCAGTTTCCCCTGAACAGAACAGGGACACCGTGATAAACATAGGCAAGCCAACCCAGCAGCCTCTTGGCTTCGCGTGATGTATCGTCAATGATGTCAGCATGCAGACCACCCGAGACACTGATAAGGAAGTATCGATCGTACTCCTTCACATATCCGATATCGCAGCTCATTGGCTTCTGGCTCAATATCCAGGGAACTATCTCTTCTGGTTGGGTGGGATAACCAAGCTCATTGGCAAGGAAATTCTGAGACCCCTGCGGAAACACGGCAAGAGGAATGGTTGATCCAATCCTCGCCAATCCGTCAGCCACGGCGCAAACGGTTCCATCGCCCCCGGCGGCGATGATCAGATCAAATCCCTCCCGCTGCGCAGCTTCAGTCCAACCCCTTGGGTCGTTTTTATCCGCCCACTCCCTGATCTCATGATCAATACCCTTCATCGCGATGGAAAGATTCTCCCTGTCGCCCCCGGAAGAATCCCGCCCGGCAACGGGATTCCAGATGATCATGATCTTGCCGTAGCTCAGCTCGGGCATACAAATCCTTTCACTTGGCAACACAAACTGAGACTATAACATGCCAGGCGGGCGAATCAGCAGACCAGTATGTTGCGCAGCATTGCAGCGGCTGCAGGACCCTTTCACAGTGTCGAGACTACATACCCGGAAAGCCTTGAAAGAAGGCGTTTCACTGAAGCAGCCCTCCCTGCGGAGGCTCCGGGATGTTCAAAAGGAAAACCAATGACTTCAGGGTGTGCGCTTCGGGCGCTTGTCCTGTTTCTTCTTCTCGTCCTGCTCCTTTTTGTTTTCCTTCTGCTTCATGATCTTGTTCTTATCCTTTTTTCCACCCTTGTCGCCCATCGCGTGGCTCCTTTTCGGTTTTCATCACGGTAAGCCCGTGGAATGAAAACATAATAAATCACTTGCACAAAGGCTGTCCAGTGTCGGCAAGGCAAGCATCACAACAAACAACCCTGCGGGGTGGCCGTCCTGAACCGCCAGAGCTTTTCCCTGGCTTTCGTTATCCCGATCCTGGGAGTCCCCAGGGGCTCCTGCAAAGTATGCCCGGGGGGCACGAAAAGTCTGAGGGGCCGGTTCGAAAGGTCGTGGCCGTCAAGGCTTCCGTCGATGGCCAGGGCCGAGCAGAGGTTCCCGGGGCCCTGGGTGAGCCTGGCATCGTGAGCGTTCCCACGATGGTGCCTCATGAGGTCGATCCCTTCGGTGGGGATCAGGGCCCTGACAAGGACGGCCTCGCCGGTTCCCTCTGGGCCGGAAGTGACATTGAGGCAGAAGTGGATGCCGTAGGACCTGTAGACGTAGGCGTGGAACGGGGGAAGGAACATGGATGCGTTGCGGGAGGTCCTGCCACGGAAGGAATGGCTTGCGGGATCGTCGTGGGTGTAGGCCTCGGTCTCGATGATGATCCCCTCCATGATTCCTTCGGCGGTGTCCCTGCTGAGAATGCAGCCGAGAAGCGCGGCGGCGAGGGAGAGGGTGTCAGGGGGAAGGTTCATCACCCATTTCCGTGGCGGGTCTGAAGGGTGAGGCACTGAGAGCAGGTTTGATCAACCGAACCCAGGTGACGCGCCATAGAACAGTGAGGAACGCAAGGAAGGCCAGACCTCCAAGCACCTCGTTGCCGGCAAACCAGTTGAACGCTCCGTGAAAGACCATTGAGGCCAGAAGGCCACCACCGACCATAATGACCTGCGTCAGTGGTTTCCTGCCCTTGGAGAAGCCCAGGGCCGCACCCCACCACGCGCTGAAGAGAGCGTGACCGGGAACACTGAGAACGGTACGGGACAGAAGAGTGAGCAACCCGGTCATGGGGTTGATGTCGAACCATCCCCCCGCCACATACATGATGTTCTCGACCGCTGCAAAACCAAGCGCCGCGGACACGGCGTATATGATCCCGTCGAAGGGTTCGTTGAACTGTCTGTTGTCGAATACGGTCCACCTGACAACCAGGAACTTGGCGGGTTCCTCCACCAGGGGGGCAAAGATCACTGCGGCCCACATGTACGGTCCCCATGGGTAATCGAGCCCCCCATAGGCGGTCCCCAGGGCCAGTGCCACGAGCATCCCAACGATGAAGGTGCGGAACACAAGCTTCACCGGCTCGGGTTCGTACCGGTCACACCTGTAGAAGTACACGAGCCAGGCGATCCCCGGAATGAAAGCCGCAAGCGAGACCGCGAAGTACTTCATCTAGAAGAGCGAACCCACGAAGCGCCCGAACGCGGCTGGGTTTTCGGGGCGAAGACCGCTTGTGACCCTTGCCAGTTCCAGGACCATGTTCACCTGCTCGGTGATGTCCTCTCCGGTCCTGAGCCTTGCGTCAAGGGAGACGGTCATGGGGTGCGAAGGGTTGAGTTCGAGGATCCGCTTTGGCTCGGTGACATCCCTGTTCATGGCCTTCATCATCATCCTGAAAGTGTCGCCAGGGTCATCGGCGCCGCTCACCAGTACGCAGGGCGTGGTGGTGAGCTTGGGTGAGAACCGTATGGCAGAAACCCTGTCGCCCAGTATCTCGCGAAATCTGGTGATGAGGTCGGAAAACTTCTTCTCGGATTCGGCCCTCTTCTCCCTCTCCTCGCTGGAAAGTTCCTTCTCGGCTCTTTCCGTGGCGAGGTTGACCAGGGGCCGTCCTTTGAACTCCCTGAGCGTTTCCGCGACAAGGCCGTCGAGAGGGGCGTCGAGAAGAAGCACCTCACTTTCACGCGATTCCAGAAGCGGGGAAAGCTTCAGTTCCCTTATGTCGGTTCCGGCTATGTAGGGCATGGAGGCTTTTTCGGGGAATCTTTCCGCAACAGCGGTGAACGGTTCCGGCTTCTCAGTGGCGGTTGTGTTCACAAGAAGCAGCTCCGCCAGTTCTGTGCGGCGTTCGGTGTGGGTGCACACCCCTTCCCGTATGAAGTCGCCCATGTTCTCGAAGAAGCTCCGGTAGTCTTCAGGGGCGTCCTGCATGATACCGGACAGCTTCGCGTGGATCTTCTTGGTGAGGGCCCGGTTGATCCTCTCCAGCTCCCTGTCCTGCTGAATGGTCTCGCGGGAGATGTTGAGGCTGAGCCCCTCGGCCTCGACAACGCCCCTGACGAAGCGGAGGTAGGGCGGAAGGAGGTCGTCCGCTTCCTTCTGAACAAGCACCCTTCTGACGAACAGGCTCACACCGGGCCGGTTGTCGGGCATCATCATCTCAAAGGGTCTTTCCCGGGGGATGAACAATAGCGCTCTGAACTCGGTAACCCCTTCGCCCTGGAAAACGATCCTGGCCAGAGGCTTTTCATTGTCGTGCGTCAGATGGGTGTAGAAGCGGTCGTACTCGGCCTCTTCCACGCTCTCTTCGCTTCGGAGCCAGATGGGGGTGCCGGTGTTTACCCGGTCGACCTTTCCGTCTTTTGTGTGGAGGATCACGGGGTGGCTCACGAAATCGCTGTACTCGGTCACCAGTGAGCGGAGCCTCCAGGCGTCGAGGTACTCCTTGTGCTCCTCCTGAAGGTGAAGGATCACCGATGTGCCGGCGGGCAGGTCTTTCGCTTCAGTTATCGTGTAGGTTTCGCGGCCGTCACTCTCCCATATCCACCCCTCTTTGTCGCCAGCCCTTCTGGTTTTTACCGTTACCCTGTCCGCAACCATGAAGGCGCTGTAGAAGCCAACGCCGAACTTCCCGATGAGTTCAGGGGCGCTTTCACTTTCTGCAGCGGCCGCGGCGAACTTCAGGGTGCCGGAAGAGGCTATCGTTCCAAGGTTGTCCGTCAGGTCGGCCCTGTTCATGCCGATGCCGTTGTCGGTCACCGTGAGGGTTCGGGCGTTCTCGTCCGGGGTCACATGAACCTCGGGGGTATGGTCGGGGGGAAGCAGGTCTTCACGGGTCAGGCCCTCGAACCGGAGCCTGTCGAGCGCGTCGGAGCCGTTGGATATGAGCTCCCTCAGGAATATCTCGCGATGGGAGTAGAGGCTGTGGATGACTATGTCCAGTACTCTCCTGGTCTCAGCCTTGAACTTCAGAGTGCTCTCGCTGCTCATGCCTACCTTATTCCACCTTCCAGAAAAGGCACCTGGAATACCTTCTCGTGAAAAACCGGACCATGGCCGAAAAAGCCCCCCTCGCCGAAGAGCTCGCCGTGGTCGGACGTCACGGTGATCCAGGTGTTTTTTGGGACAATATCGAAAAGTCTTTCGAATACCCTGTCCAGCCACCGCACGGCATTGACCTGCCGTTCCCTGAGGGCTCCCATCTGGGTTTCGTCGAAGAACCGGTCTTCGTGGTCGCCTCCCGAAAGGGTGTGGTCGTCCAGATGTTTGAAAACACCGTGAACGCCGCTGATCCTGGGCCACTCATTCTCGGGTTCGTCGGGCGTGGCGTAAGGGTAGTGGGTTTCCCCGGTGTTCAGGAGGTAGAAGCTGGGCCTGTCCGAAGGGAAGGTCATCAGATCCAGCATTGCGTTCATATCGTTGTGTTTGTCCATGAGACGGAATGTATCGAAGCCCCGGTTAAGGGGGGTGAACGAGTTCAGCACCGGAAGAGAGACCATGGCGTGGGTCCTGTAACCCAGGGTGTCACGCAGGTAGTCGGGCAGATACAGCCTGGGAACAAGGCTCTTGAATTCGATCTCACGGGCGCCGAGCCTTCTGTTGAAGGCGATGAAATCCTTTTTGTAGTACTCGCTGGCGAACACACCGGCAGGGCTGGTGTGGGGCATCAGACCCATCAGGAGGTTGTAGTGGGACGGCGCTGTCCAGGAGGCGTAGCTGTACCTTTGCTCGGGTGTGCCGAGCCTGGTGATGACCTTCGGGGCAGCCTGGATGAACGTGTCGAACCTGCAGCTGTCAAGGACGACGATGATGAAGCTTCCCAGATCATCAAAGGGCGGCGCGGGCCTTTCATGGAAACCGGAAGCTGATTCCGCCGTTTTTCTTCTTCCAAAGAGACCCAATGCTACCTCCTGGGAAGCAGGGCGCCCACGATGTCGCCTCTGGCTGTCTCACTCCATATCTCTCCCAGGACATTGAGCTGGTTCACCATTTCCGGAATGCCCACGGTACTCATCACCCTCTCGAGCCTGTAGTTCTTGTGAAACAGCAGGGTGCTTCCCCGGTCGCCCAGAAGGATGACATCCACGTCAAGGATCGCTGTCCATACACCGTCAGGGTTCCTGATGGCCCCGAACTCCCTAACGAAACCCTCGACAAGAAGCATGTCCTGCGGTGAGCCCGCATAGGAGAACAC
Organism: Candidatus Fermentibacteraceae bacterium; assembly: GCA_046485185.1. Taxonomy (GTDB): domain Bacteria; phylum Fermentibacterota; class Fermentibacteria; order Fermentibacterales; family JCC-6; genus UBA6080. Next base: position 16,414 of record JAWOHL010000040.1, on the reverse strand, counting down.
CGAGCTGAAGACACCCGAAGCGGCGAAATCGCCGGCGAGCATCTCCGAAAGCATCAGAGGTATCCGTGTTGCCCAGCGGTCTTCCGACGCCTCGGACAGGGTTCCCTCAGCGTACTTCAAGGTCATGGCGGTGAGGGAGTAATCCGAAGCTGCCCCGAACTCCTTGACCCTCAGGGCTCCACCGAGGAAGGGTCCGGAAGACTCGGGACGGTTCCAGGAAAGGTACCATCTGGTGACAGGTTCTCCGTCATTGCCGCCGATGGGAACATTCACCGTAATGCACGATAAAGCGCATAGCAGCATAAAAACCGTGAGTACGGCGCCCGAGCCATTTTTAACTACCACACTACCTCTCTTCCTTGGGGCAGGACCATCGCGTCAAGCCCCTCCCTGATCAGGAACATCAGTTCCCTGGCTTCCCCGGCGAAACCCGAGACAGGTTCAAGTGCCGCGTCGGCGTTATGTGTGAAAGCCTTCAGGACCTCGGTGAGTTCCTCCAGGTTTTCAATGAGATGCTTTGCGTCGGAGGAAAGGCCGGGGATCTCGGTACGCATCTGTGCAACGAGAAGGTCGGCGTTACGTCCAAGTCTGTTGTAAGTGATGAGCACCGAATCAATGTTCCTGGAGTTGGAAACCATGCACTCCATTAGGATCTCGACTTCGGCGGCATCCATGAGCCTGTTCACGTTCACCAGCATCCTGGTGAGTTCCTCGTTCAAAACCTCAAAGTCCATTATGTCCATTATCTCCACGAGCCGGTCGGCTCCGTGGGTCAGTTTCTGCATAATGCCCGGGGTTACCGGGATAACAGCGGCGGGTGGGGTAAAGCCAAGCTCCCCGGCCCCGTTCAGCTGGGTGTCCCCTTCACCGGCGCGGCTCAGGTCGATCTTCTGGCTTCCTGTTATACCGGTGGCTGTGAGGCACGCCGTGATCTCGGAATCAACAACGAACAAGGGGTCAACCTCCATGAGAACCTGCACAAGCCTGCCGTCGGGGGCAATGGAAATGCTTCTTACGCTTCCCACAAGCACACCGTTGTACATGACCTCGCCGCCGGGGCTCAGTCCGCTTACAGACCAGTCAAAGTAGCTGACGTACGGAACAGTCTTCTTGCCGCTCAACCCGCCGGTAAGCCAGATTATGACGGCAAGGAAAAAGGTCATGGTCACCACAAAGAATATCCCCAGCCTGAGTTTGTTGGCCTGCATCATGATCTTGTCGGCACAGCCTTTCTGTCGAAGAAGGCTTCAACCCTGGGGTCGTTGTGGTATGCGGCCAGATCTTCCGGGCTTCCCACAGCGATAATCCCCTTCTCTTCAGCATCCAGCATGATTACCCTGTCACTTATGGCGAATATGCTGTCAAGTTCATGGGTTACAACAACAAGGGTTGTCCCCAGCGTCTTGTTTATCGAAAGCATCAGTTCATCCAGCGAATGAGAGGTGACTGGATCCAGCCCTGCTGACGGCTCATCGAAGAACAGCACCTCGGGGTCTAGCGCCATTGCGCGGGCAAGTCCGGCCCTTTTCTGCATTCCTCCGGAAAGCTCAAGAGGATAATAATGCGCAAAATCGGCAAGTCCAACCATGTCCAGCTTATGCAGGGCAGTTATTCTTCTTTCATCGGTGGTGAGGGAAGTGAATTCCTGAAGGGGAAGCATCACGTTTTCAATGGTGGTATAGCTCCCGAGAAGCGCTCCGGACTGGAACAGGACACCCCACTTCTTTCTTGCCCTGTCAAGGCGTTCCGGCGACTCCCAGATATCGGTCCCCCTGTACATGACGGTGCCTTCCCAGGGTTTCAGCAACCCCAGCAGATGGTTCATGAGAGTGCTCTTGCCGCACCCCGACCTGCCCACGATGACAAGAACCTCACCACAGAAGACTTCCATGCTCACGTTCTCGAGGATCCTGTCGGCGTCGTACCCTCCGGTGAGGTCCCTTGTGCCCATCAGGACGTTATTTTTGCTGTTCATCAGATTATCGGCGGCCTTATCTCGGCCAGCACAAGGGAAAGCAGCGCGTCGGCCAGGATGACCTGAAAAATCCCGCTCACAACGGCGCTGGTGGTGGCCCGGCCCACAGCCGCGGCACCGCCGCGAACCCTTATGCCCATGAAGCAGCCCGTTATGGCGATGATACCAGAGTAGAAAAAACCCTTGATCATTCCCCAGTAAACATCGAGCGGTATCAGGGAATACCGAATCTCCTCCACGAAAACCCTTGCGGGGATTTCAAGAAATATCTCTCCTGCCAGCAGGGCCCCGAAAAGGCCGCTGAAGTTGGAAAGAAGGATCAGAAAGGGCATGACGGCGTAAAGGGCCAAAACCTTCGGGGCGACTATGTAACCGCAGAGGTTGAAACCCATCACCTCGAGGGCGTCCACCTCCTGGCGAACCTTCATGGTCCCGATCTCGGCCGCGAAAGCGGACCCTGACCTTCCCGCAACAAGAACAGCGGTCAGCATGGGTCCTATCTCCCAGAATATCGAATAGGCAAGAATCCTGGGCATGTATTGTGCGGCTCCCAGTGTTCCCATCTGGATCCCGGCCTGGTAGCCCAGGATGAAACCAAGGAGAATCTGGAGAGTGACGATGATGGGAATGGCCATCACCCCTGCTTGTTCCATGTAATAGGCAACCAGGGTCCACCTGATCCTGTGTGGCTTGATCAGGGCTTCAATGATGGAGAAAGTGGAATTTACCGAAAAGCTTACAAGCCCTCTGGCACTTTCGATTCCCTCGGCAACCCTCTCCCCGATGTCGGAGAAGTGACGGAACAGCCAACCCTGTTTCTGTTCGGGAAGGTCGCGCTGGTTTAACGCGGTATAATCGGATAATAGCTGAATAAGATTGGGATCCAAGCCATTAACCCGGACTTTCGCGCCGCTGTCCTCAAGTGCGCGTATCCCGCTCCAGATCCTGGCGGCCACAACACCGTCGAACCCGCCGCAGTTGGTAAAATCAAGAACGACTTCGCCACGGGTATCAAGGGCGTTGAACGCCCGGCTCAGCTCCCTGAGGTGCCGGGGGGTGATGACACCGCTGAAAACGGCTTCGGAACCCCTTTTTACGATGATCTGAGAATCATGAACCGTTTTCAACGCCCCTCGCCTTTTCCACTGTGGCATGGTGACAATTCCCGTGCAATGCCCTATACTGTATACAAGTGCATACAACCGTCAAACGGAGGTCAATGATGGGAACACTGGTATTCATCATTTTGAGGTTCGGTTTCGGGATCAACAGCTACGGCGATGGCCAGACTCTGGCCACGCTTGCATCGCTCGATACCATTGCCCTTCTGCTCTTTATGCACTTGAAGAAAAAGCGCTAGACCGGAGCTACCTGCTCCTCGAAAGTACGCCTGAAACTCAGCAGGAGTTCCGTGAATTCTGCTGAAAGCCTGTTGCGTTCGCCTTTGAATGGTAACGCTTCGTCGCGAACTATCCTGCCAGGCCTTGCCCCCATTACGCAAATCCGGTGACCCAGAAAGACCGCTTCCTCTATGTTGTGGGTCACGAACACAACGGTTGATTCGAGCCCGCCTGCCAGTTCCCGCATCTTGTTTTGCAGCAGATGGCTCATCCTGGTGTCAAGGCTTGAGAACGGTTCATCGAGAAGAAGGATATCGGGGTTGGATACCATGCCCCTGGCCAGGGCCACCCGTTGCCTCATTCCGCCAGAGAGCTGATGGGGATAGCTACCCTCGAAACCTGTGAGCCCCATACCGGCGAGAACCGCTTCGGCCCTGGCCCTGGCTTCCGCGCGCGAGGCGCCTTCGGCCCGCAGCGGGAATGCAATGTTGTCCCGTGCGGTCAGCCAGGGGAACAACGCCCCTTCCTGAAAAACGTACCCGATCCTTCCCGGGGAACCGCTTCCGGCAAATCTGACTGAACCCGAGCTGGGGGTTTCCAGTCCCGCAAGGATACGGAGAAGAGTTGTCTTCCCGCAGCCGGTTGGTCCCAGGAGGCAAAGGAACTCTCCGGGTTGAACGGTGAGTGAGACGGGTCCCAGGGCGTGCAGGTCGGCTTCACTCTCACGAAAGTGTTTCTCGACGTCCTTGATGAATATCCCCGCCCCCATCAGCGCTCCTCCGCCCTGAGAAGAAGCCTTGCCTCGCCCATGTCCGCAAGACCCTTGGCAAAAAGCGCCCCCACCAGGGCGATGACGATGACACATGCAGCCATGACGTCGTAACGGGATATCTGGTAGGAGTAACGCAGAAGGTAACCGATCCCCGAATTGGTTCCGGGCAGCATCTCGGCCGCGATTATCACCATCCAGCATCTTCCCACGGCCATTCTGTAGCCGGAGAGAATGTCCGGAAGGCTGGCGGGGATCATCACGTGAACAAAGGTGAACCAGCGCCCCGCTCCGGATACCTTCGCAACCTCGAGGTGTCTCTTCCTGATGCCCCTCACTCCGTGCATGGTGTCGAGGATGATGGGGAACACGGCGCCCCACAGCAGAATGAAGACCATCCCAAGCTGGATCTCGTTGAAAAGGTGCCTGGAGTACCGCAGTTCGGTCAGCCCAAGCACCTTTGTCAGTGTTGTGTCACGGAACACGATTATCGAGAACGGCAGGAGAGCCAAAGGGGACAGGGGTCTGGCCATCTCGGTGACAAGGAACAGCAACCTGCGTGACAGCCTGTGCGCCCCCATCAGAAACCCCACGGGAGTCCCGATGAGAATGCCCGCCAGAAGCCCCACCAGCACCCTGGCAAGGCTGACGAAGATGTTCCAGAGAAGGGAGCCGCACGAGGCGATGTCGCTGGCCGGGGACAAAAGGACCCTCATGACCTGCTCGGGAGAAGGCAGAAGTGCCGTCCCCCCTCTTGTGGCCATATACCAGAATGCCACCATGAGTAAGGGTATGATCATTCCCTCCGGAGAAAAGACGCCGGAGCCCTGACCTTTCCTCACTCTTCCCGTAAAGTTCGGAATACTGCATTCCCCCTGTTCAGAGCTTAAGAAACACCTACAATCGGCCTTCTGGGAGCATCGAGAAATCGAAGAGAACCTCATCCACCTCGGCGTGATCAGTTGCAAGCAGGGCGCCCGTGAAGACGTTCAGACCTCTCATGTGATCAAGGATGATGTGCATGTTGTACATGAACGGCTGGTTCACGGTCATGTCGTAGAAGCTGCTTTCCATGGACTCCACCGTGACCTCCACCGGAACGCCGCACCATTCGGAAACCGCAGCCGCCGCGTCCTCCCGGTTATTGTTGATGTAGTCGGTGGCGTAGATGAAAAGTTCGAGGACCGCGGCGACGCCTTCGGGGTTCTCAGCGATCATGGCGCTGGTGGCCGCGAGAGCGCAGCACGGGTGGTCTCCGAAGATACCAGGGGGCAGTTCGGAAAGACTGCATACGACCCTGCCGATGCCATTGTACTCGGCCAGCGCGGGGTGGGGGTTGTTGGAGACGTAGGCCTGTATCGTTCCCTCGGTGAGGGCCGGATTGAGGTTCGCTTCACCCTGAGCGTTGTAGAGCAGCACCTTTGACCCGGGCCGGGGATTTGACTGATAGCTGTAGGGAACACCGGAGTGGGAAAGCGCGCCCTCAAGAAGGATAACGGCAACCGCCGTGGGGCTCTTGAAGGCAACCGTTACAGGCTCGGGGCTGTTCATCACCCATTGGACAAAGCTGTCCCAGTCGATCACCGCTTCATTGTCAGCGGCAACGACAAGCATGTCGCCGTCGAAGTGGAGGGGAGAGATGATCCGTATTCCGGTTCCCCGGTCCGCGCTGGACGCGAATGCCGCCACACCGCCGAACCCGATGTCGAAGAGGCCGGCGTTCATGTTGTTCGGCACTTCCATCGCGCCCTGCGACTCGATGACCTGAACCTCGGCGACCTTCACTCCGTCCTTCACCAGGGCGTAGTAGCCCTCACCGAGAGGTGCCAGGTAAACGGGGTACAGCTCGCTCATCCGCTCACCCCTGAGGGCGGATACGAAAATCGCAGAGTGATGGTCCTGCTTCACGAATCCGACCCTGATCAACGGAGCTTCGGCCATCAGATCGACCTGAAACGGTTCTTCCGATACTGGTGGCGCGGACTCGTCAGAGCCGCAACCAAAGGCTCCCAGGAAAAGAACATAAAGGACTGGTACAATTTGCAGCAGCTTCACGTCTTACTCCCCTCTTTCAGGTGTGCCGTATCATGTCCGGCAATTACCCGGCGGGGTGCAGGAGCATGGAGAAGTGCTTCAGGTGGCGGGAGCCTGCAGCCCACCGGAACAAGGGCCCGTACAGAGCCCGTTTCGGCACTGTCAGGTTCTTTGTGTCACTCGGTGGCTCATACTGCGGTATCTCCCCTTGTGAGTTTTTTGAAACCGGAGAATAAGCCGGGGCGTTTTGCTTGTCAATACGGCATATTCGGGTACTGGTCAGGGACATGTGAGTTTGTTTACGCAAGCGGTCAAGCTGGTTCTTTGTGTTTACGCAGTATCAGGCCGGAAGTTTTGGGAGTACAGCATGGTGGAAAGAATAACTTGCTGGGTGTTCGACGCGGACGACACTCTGTGGGAAAGCGCGGGTTACTTTCGTGATGCGGAGGACTCGTTCGTTCTTTTCATGGGAAACCTCGGCTTTTCTCCAGAGCGGGTCAGAGAGGAAGTCCACAGCAGGGACGTCGAAAGGCTCCCGGTCACAGGCTATGGTCCTGGCCCGTACATCGAAACTCTTCGTTCGATCCTTACCGATTTCGTCGGAAAGCCCACTGAAGATGCTTTCTCAACCCTCGAGCGGATCAGGGACCGACTCACAAACCATCCGGTCACCCTGTTCCCGGGAGTGCTTACCACCCTGGAATCCCTTTCGAAACTGGGTCACAGGCTTATACTTTACACCATGGGCGAAAAGAAGCACCAGGAGGAAAAGTATGAAAAGTCCGGTCTTTCCGGTCTTTTCGAGGATTGCGTCGTAGTGCCCAGAAAGACACCTGAAAGCCTTGAGGCTTTGATGGATGCAAGGGGGTTGAACCGCGGCGAGGTTTGCGTGGTCGGAAACAGCCCAAGGTCCAACATCGCCCCGGCACTCCATTGTGGAGTTAACGCAATTTATGTTAAGCGACCATGCACATGGGCTGCTGAGCATAGGGACATACCTGTCAGCAGTCTTCTTGCTACGGTATCCCACATCTCCGATATTCCAATGCTGTTACGTCCCGACAGAACAGGAGGGCAATGGAACTGTTAGACGTTCTCGGAGTGGAAACGGTGGCACTGGGGTTGAACCTTGTTTCAGCCGATCAGGTCCTTGGCAGGATATCGGAACTCGCTGCATCCTCCAAAGCTCTGTCGGGAATACCGGTGGACCGGATACTTGCCGCTCTGAAGTCCCGCGAAACCCTGGGCTCGACTGCACTTGGCGGAGGGGTTGCCATTCCCCACTGCAGGCTCGAAGGAGCTGAAGGATTCGTAGTTGGCATTCTGACGACCCGGCGGGAAGTCAGGTTCGATTCTCCCGACGGGCGGGAGGTTCAGATATTCGCTTTCGTTATCGGTCCACGCCAGGACCCCTCGACCCATCTTGAACTTCTTTCCCATTTGTCGCGCTTTTTCAGAAAGCCCGGAAACAGAAGGGCGCTTCAAAACGCTGAGAGCCCGCAGGATGCAATTGACATCGTAAGGGACTTCAGCGGGTCCAGCGTCGCAGTTCTGCCCGACATCGGGACCAACCTGAGAATGATCCATGTCTTTGCCCGATCACGGGATGCTTTCAACGATGTGATGGACGTACTGGCCACACAGGAGCAGCATTCGGCAATGATCGTGGATGCGGAGAGGTCCGAATCGTACCTGGCATCCATTCCCGCGTTCGCCGGCTTCATGGAGGCCAGAGGGGACGACCGGTTCGGCAAAGTAGTGGTCACAGTTGTTCACGAGCGGGTCGCCAACCAGCTCCTTCGCAGACTGGAGTTCTCGTGCGGCAATGCCCATGCCGGAAGCCTTCTGGTAACGGTAACCGAGATTCAGCATGCGATGGGTACGATCAGCTCACCTGAGAGTTAACACTTTTCGGTTAACACAGCTTCTTCTCTATGAAAGCGAGCCGGTCACCCTTTCGACCGCTGCAAGTATATCACTGTTTCTCAGAACCTCCACCATGCGGTTGTGATCGGGATAGAGCGGCCTGTCCTCGCCCAGGTGCTCAACGTGCTTTCTCACCTCTGTGTGGGCGGCGTTAACACCAATCCCGAACCTGTGGCTTCTGAAATCCAGCGCCTGAGCCGCTGCTATCAACTCGATTCCGAGAACTCCCATGGCGTTTTCGAGGATAGTGCAGTTCTTGAGGCTGGTGTTCATGCCCATGCTAACAAAATCCTCCTGATCGGCAGCTGCGGGTATCGAGGCCACAGCAGCGGGTGTGCACAGTATCCTCTGCTCGGCGATGAGCATTCCAGCGGTGTACTGACTGAGCATGTGGCCGCTGTATAGCCCGGGTTTCTCGGCGAGGAACGCGGGAAGACCCACGGACAGGGCGGGGTTCAGCAGCCTGTTCAACCTTCTTTCGCTCAGGACCGACACCATTGTGACAGCGGTTCCGGCCATTTCCATGGGGAGGGATACGGGAGAGCCCTGGAAGTTGGCACCGGTGAGAACAGTGTCTTCCTCGTGAAGGAAGATCGGGTTGTCTCCCACACCGTTCAGTTCCGTCTCCACCTGGCTTCTGGCATACGCCAGAGCGTCATGGGCGGCGCCGATGACCTGGGGAGTGCTTCGCATGGAGTAGGCGTCCTGAACCTTCTGGGGCGTTTTACCTGTGGCAAGGTCACTACCCTCAAGGCATTTCTTTATTGCCCTTGCGCTTCTCACAGCGCCCCTGAACCCTCTTTCAAGATGTACCCGGTGATCGTAGGGCTTGAGGTTTGCGTAAAGGGCTTCAAGGCTCATGGCGGCTGCTATCTCAGCGGTCATCAGCCAGTTGTTCATATCGTGAATGTTCAGGGCGGCTATGGCTGTGAGAAGGTTTGAGCCGTTGATCAGCGCAAGCCCGTCACGGGCATGAAGCGTGAGGGGTTCGAGGCCGGCCCTGCTCAGGGCCTCTGCGCCCGGCAGACGCTCACCCTTGTAAAAAGCTTCGCCCTCCCCCATGACCACCAGCGCTATCATGCTCATCGGCGCCAAATCGCCGCATGCTCCCACCGAACCCTTTTCGCAGACGACCGGGGTCACTTCCCGGTTCAGCATTTCAAGAAGCATCTCGGTCATCTCCAGGCGCACGGCGCTTCGACCGTTGGCGTGGACGTTTGCCCTTCCCAGCATCGCGGCGCGAACATGCTCGATGGGCGCCGGTCTGCCTATTCCCGCGGAATGGTTGTAGATGAGGTATTTCTGGAAGGAAAGGACCTCGGAGTCGGAAAGCCTTGTTTCCGAGAACTCGCCTATTCCGGTGTTGATGCCGTACATCACTTCGCCCTGCTGGATCTTGCGTTCGACCATCTTTCGGCACGCACGAATGCGCTCCCTGGCATCCCCGGAAAGCGAAACCTTCTCGCCGCGTCGTGCGACAGCCACCACCTTCTCGATCGTAAGGCTTTTTCCATCAATGATTACCGGCATGTTCAGCCTCCGTTAAAAAAAACCTAAAAAACACCTGACCCGTGAATCTAACCGTGAAGCGCACCGCGAAAAAGCTTGCGCACACAGCCCGGTCGGCATATTCTCAAGCAGTGCGCGAAAAGGAGACATTATGCTTAAGCAGGATTTTGAAAAGCTCGGTGTTTTTTACCTGGGCAAACGCTACGATCTGGCTTCCCGAAAGACCACGGACGAACTCCTTCTGTACGACTCCAAGGATCTAACCACCCACGCGGTGTGCGTGGGCATGACCGGAAGCGGCAAAACCGGCCTTTGCATATCCCTTCTCGAGGAAGCGGCGATGGACGGCATTCCAGCCATAGCCATCGATCCAAAGGGGGATCTTTCCAACCTCATGCTGACTTTTCCGGGGCTGTCACCGGATGACTTCCTGCCCTGGATAGACCCTGAGGACGCTGAAAGAAAGGGAGTGACAGCAGAACAGCTCGCTTCGGACACCGCCGATGCATGGAAGGCTGGTCTCGCCCGATGGGGCCAGGATGGCGAACGGATCCGGGAACTGAAAAGCAGGGCTGAATTCAGGCTTTACACACCGGGAGGCAGCAACGGGATTCCCCTGTCCATCCTTCACTCCCTTGACGCCCCATCGCAGAATGTCATGAACGAACCCGAAGCTCTGGCGGAACGTATCGAAACAGCTGTGTCGGGTTTTCTCTCTCTTGCGGGAGGTGATGATCTGGATGTTCACGGAAGGGAGCATGTGCTCCTCCAGAGCATCCTCGCGCACGCATGGGGGGAGGGTCGGGACATGACCCTGGCCGAGTTGGTACGGGCGGTTCAGAACCCTCCCATGAAACAACTTGGTGTTCTTGATGTTGAATCATTCTATCCATCCGGTGAGAGGCTCAAACTGGCCATGATGCTCAACAGCCTCGCGGCATCTCCCGGTTTTGCCCCCTGGACACGGGGGGAACCACTCAGCATCGAAAACCTGCTCCGCTCCCCCGAGGGAAAACCAAGGGTATCGATTTTGTCCATCGCGCATCTGTCTGACAAACAGCGGATGTTCTTTGTATCACTGCTTCTTAACGAGGTCGTAGCCTGGATGAGGTCCAAGCCGGGCACGGGGAGTCTGAGGGCCATTCTCTACATGGATGAGATCTTCGGCTTCTTTCCTCCCGGTGCAGAACCGCCGTCTAAAAAGCCCATGCTGACACTTCTGAAACAGGCAAGGGCTTACGGCCTGGGGGTCGTTCTGGCAGCGCAGAACCCGGTTGACCTTGATTACAGGGGGCTTTCCAACACCGGAACCTGGTTTGTCGGGCGGCTTCAGACCGAGCGCGACAAACTGCGGCTTCTGGACGGTCTTGAAAGCGCCTCGGCGAACGTTCTGGAGAGATCAGAGATGGACAGGCTGCTATCGGGGCTGGACAAGAGGGTGTTCCTGCTTCACAGCGTTCACAGGAGCAATCCGGTGCTCTTCCAGACCCGGTGGGCGATGTCGTACCTGCGGGGTCCCCTGACGGGGATGCAACTGAAGAAGCTTCAACAGGGTGCACCCTCAGACCCGCACGCCGAACCGCCACGTCCCCGTCACGCCCCGTCACCGTCAAAACCGTGGACACCACCTGAGATCGAGGAGTTCCACACGCCGTTGAGCGTTCCCCTCTCTTCCGGGCAGACCGTATTGTACAGACCGCACCTTTTTGCTTCCGTCAAGCTTCATTTCGTATCCGCCCGTGAGAAGATCGACCTCTGGGAGGATTGCACCCTCACGGTTCCCGCAGTGACGGATGACACTGATGCCTGGACCGAAGCCGCATGCACAAGGGGGAAACCTTACCCCATGGACCGTGAACCGGCGCCGAACCCTTCATACGAGCCTCTTGCGCCCGAAGCGGTGAAAGCGGCCTCAATGAAGCATTTCAATACAAGGGCTGCCTCATGGCTCTATCAGGAACAGACACTGTCGGTATGGTACTGCCTGAAGCCCAAAGCGGCATCGGAGCCCGGAGAGGAGAAGGGTGCTTTCGCCGCGAGGCTGCTCCAGCTCGACAGGGAGAACCGGGACCTGCAGGTTGAGAAACTCAGAGATTCCTTCGAGAAGCGGCTTGTTACTGTCCAGGACAGGGTGAGAAGGGCCGAGCAGAAGCTGGAGCGTGAGAAGAGCCAGTACAGCCACCAGAGAACCCAGACCGCTGTATCGGTTGGGGCCACGATCATGGGCGCCCTGCTGGGAGGCAGGATCGGAACCGGAAGCGTGGGCCGGGCCACCACAGCGGTCAGGGGCGCCTCAAGGGCATCCCGGGAACGGCAGGACATAGCCTCGGCGGAAAGCGAACTCGAGGTCCAGAGGGAGCGTCTCAATGAACTGGAAAAGGAGTTCAGCGAGAAACTCGCGCTGATGGAAGGGCCACTGAGAGCCGAGGAGCTTCTTCTCGAAGAAAAACTCGTTCGCCCCCGAAAAAGCGACACCCACATCCACCGTTCAGGGCTGCTCTGGGTTCCCCTCCTTCGCAACCCCGACGGATCGATAATGTGAAACCGTGAAGGGAACCTGCGCATGAAGTGCCTTGTCACAGGCGGAACCGGGTTCGTGGGGTCAAACCTTGCCCTTCACCTGCAGAGCCTTGGCCACGAGGTTCTGATCACAGGTAACGAGTCGGAGCAGTCAATTCCCGAATTCAGGGGAGTAAGGCTTTATCCGGGCCTCTTCGGCATAGACCTCGACAGGATGGGCAGGATCGACATCCTTTTCCATCAGGCCGCTATCAACAGCACAAGGATGACCGACCGTGGGGAGATGCTGCGGGCCAACCTCGAAGCCCCCCTGGAGCTTTTCCGTCATGTGATCGGGCAAGGGTGCAGAAGGATCGTATATGCTTCCACTACCGCGGTGTACGGAAGAAATACGGCCCCGTTCAGGGAGGATGGGCCGCTGGACCTCAACACGCCTTACGCCGAGTCCAAAAAGCTCCTCGAAGACGCATCAATGGCCCTGGGCAGGGAATGCCCGGGGGTTGTCACTGTTGGCCTGCGCTACTGCAACGTTTACGGCCCCAGGGAGAACCACAAGGGGTCAAGGGCCACCATGATCCAACAGTTCGCAAGACAGATGTTAACGGGAAACCCTCGACTTTTCGAAAACGGGGAACAGAGAAGGGACTACATCTATGTCAAGGATGTGGTCAGGGCCAACGAGTTGGCCGCGAAAGCCGAAAAAAGCTGCGTGGTGAACTGCGGATCGGGCAGAGCAACGACTTTCAACGAACTGGTCAGTATCCTTAACGGCGTACTGAGCCTCGACCGGGTTCCCGAATACATACCCAACCCCTACGAGGGAAGCTACCAGGATGACACGACCTGCGACATGAGCCTGGCAGCTGAGCTCCTGGGCTTTGTGCCCTCATTCGGGATCGCAGACGGCATAAGGGACTACCACAGTGAGGGATGGCTCACCGCAGCCAGGTGATGCCTCCGGATCCCCCCGGGATTAGAAGAAATACCTGGCAATACCCAGTATGCCCTGGCTCCAGGGCGCCCTGTGGGAAACGCCGCCCTGGTTCTTCCCGTAGTTCTCACGGTTTTCAAGGTACCACTGGTAGTTCCTGAGAAGCGCTTCCTTGTTGGAGTACTTCGGAGTGAACCCCAGCACCTTTTCGGCCTTTTCGATGGAAACGAACGAATCCTTCGTGGCCGTTTTGTAAACCCAGGGGTAGAGCGGTGAGAGCTTGAAAAACTCGAGGAGTTCAAGAGCGAAGATGACCAGGTGGGCCGGGGACTCTCTGATGGTCTTCCCGAAACCCGCCTTGTCGAGCACCGCCTGGTAGTCCTCCCGCATGGTGGTGTAAACCTTTGCGCCTATGTTGAACTCGGTGTTCACCGCGGCCGGATCGCTGTGTTCAGCGGCGAGCACTATCGAATCGCAAAGATCCTCGACATCGAGGAGCTGGTAAAGGTTTCTTCCCCGCCCGATCATGGGGAAGCTCCTGCCCTCGGAGGCCCATTGGTAGAAGATCGCGAAGACCCCCAGCCTCTCGGGACCCACAAAGGACTTCGGCCTTATGGTGGCGATGGTCATGCCAAGTTCGCGGTACCCGGCCACGATGCCTTCCGACTCGATCTTGGTGTGCCCGTAGGGACCCACTCCCACCATTGGATCACTCTCGTAGAGCGGATGCTTCTTGGGAATGCCGTACACCGCCGTGGATGAGATGTAGATACCCCTCTTCACACCGTGCCGGTACGACGATTCGAAAACATTCCTGGTGCCCTGAACGTTCGTAGTCAGAATGTCCGACTTCTTGTACAGGGGAAGTGCTGCCGCGCCGTGCATCACCACGTCGAACCCTTCCGCGATAAGCCTGTCCACGGCTTCGGCGTCGCGCACATCCATCAAATGATGCTCCACCACGCCAGCCATGTCGGGGTATGTAAACGGCTCGATGTCGATGGAAACAACCTGGTGTCCGTTCTTGACGAGATGACGAATGAGGTTGATGCCAAGAAACCCCGATCCGCCAGTTACAAGCCAGCGACTCATTTTTTGCCCCTTAATTATTTCGGTTGGTTCGCAACGATCTGCACAGTCTCCTGTGTCGAAACATAAAAGGAATCGACCGGATCATCACACCCCCGGTTCAGCCTTCCCAATTCTCCCAGTGAACGGCACTCTCGTCGTACTTGTCCTTCGGAACGGCATCATCACCGGGATACCCCAGGGGGATAAGGTTCAGCGGTACCACATCCTCAGGGAGCCCGAGGACCTGACGGACAAGTTCGACCCGCTCCAGCCTGGGATGGACCCCTGTCCAGACCGCCCCCAGGCCCAGGGCTTCAGCCGCCACAAGAAGGTTTTCAGTCGCTGCGCTGCAGTCCTGTACCCAGTAGTCCGCCGGGCTTTCCGGCCTGCAGCGGGACAGAACGCCGCAGACGACCACCGCAGCGGCGGCCTGTGCAGCCATTGCCGCATAGGGCAGCCCGGCGGCCAGAGCTTCGAGCTTTCCCCGTTCAGTCACGATAACGAAGGCCCACGGCCTGGTGTCCATGGCCGAAGGCGCCGACATGGCTGCGCGAACCAGTGTGACAAGGTTTTCCTTCTCCAAAGGCCTGTCACTGAACCTACGCACGCTCTTCCGACTAAAAATCGCCTTGAGTGCATCCATTTCTGTAGTCCTCCCTCCTGTCCTGTCCTTATAGTCGGGAATGCCGGGAAAGGTGTCAAGCCATGCGAGCAGGTTCCCACAGGTTCAATCTCCAGGAGGCGGCGGGTTCCATGGGCGACTTCGGAACCCTCTTCCCCCTGGCCATGGGCTACATCGTCGTGTGCGGCATGGATCCCACCGGCATTCTTTTTGTGATGGGCCTTGCCAACATAACGACGGGTCTTGTGTTCAGGCTGCCCATGCCTGTGGAGCCCATGAAGGTCATTGCGGTAGTCGCCATCGCCCAGGGGTGGAATCCGGCAACGATCCACTCAACCGGATTCGCGACCGGGATCATCTGGGTGGTGCTGGCCGTGTCGGGACTGATCGGCCTGCTTGCGCGGTCAACACCACGGGAAGTGACACGGGGAATTCAGGTTGCCCTGGGAGTGATGCTGTGTGTCGAGGCGTTGAGACTGGCTTCGTCATGGTGGCTCCTGGGCGCATTCTCAGTGGTGGTGATCCTCCTCCTGAGAAAGAGCAGGTTCTTTCCCGCCGCACTGGTTCTTGTGGCTTTGGGACTGGGAGTAATGGCAGTTGACGGATCGATCATGCAGATCAGGTTGCAGGGCCCGAAGCTTCCATGGGTGGTTTTTCCCTCCCTCACCGAAGCGTGGCAGGGCATGCTCGCCGCAGGCATCGCACAGCTCGGCCTCACCGCGGCCAATGCCGTCATCGCCACCAGCGCCCTGATCTCGAGATACTGGCCCGATAGAACTGTGAGCGGGAAAAGCATCGCACTGAGTACCGGGATCATGAACATCATTTCCCCGTTACTGGGGGGAATGCCAATGTGCCACGGTTCAGGGGGTCTTGCTGGTCAGCATGCCTTCGGAGCCAGAACCGGTGGGGCAAACATCATCGAGGGCGTCATCGAGATTTCGTTGGGCATCCTCCTTGGAGGAACGATCACAGCCCTGTTCATGGGTTTTCCCGAAGCCATCCTTGGTGCGATGATGCTCGTCGTGGGCATCAGGCTGACCCTGTTCACGCGGGAAACCCCGCTGGACGGCAGAGCTTTTGTGTTTCTGACAACCGTGCTCGTTTCGGTCTTCACAAACATGGCCTTTGGGCTGGCCAGTGGATTATTATCTTCAGTGGTTTTGAAAAAAATCATTGTTAAAAACAGGAGGGCGCAATGAAAAAGCTCACGACCGAACTCATCGTTCTGGCACTGATGGGCTGCGGGGGGCCAAGCGCCGGCCGGGAGGGTATCGTAAGGGTCGGTTACTTTCCCAACATCACGCACAGCCAGGCCTTGATCGGGCTGGCCAGGGGTGATTTCGCAGAAGCTCTGGGCCCGGAAACCGAAATAGAGACAACCCTTTTCAATGCGGGACCCTCGGTTATCGAAGCGCTTTACGCGGGCAGGCTCGACCTGGCCTACATAGGCCCCAACCCGGCCATAACGGGTTATGTACGCTCCAACGGCGAGGCACTCAGGATCGTTGCGGGAGCCACGAGCGGAGGCGCCGCCCTGGTGGTCAGACCCGATGCGGGGATAACGACCCTTGCACAGTTGGATGGTCGCCGAATAGCCACACCCCAACTGGGCAACACACAGGACGTGGCCCTCAGGAACTGTCTCACTGAACTCGGCCTGTCTCCCCTGGAAGAGGGGGGCACCGTGCAGGTCATACCCACGGCCAATCCTCAG
>JAWOHL010000023.1:0-5199 GCA_046485185.1 Candidatus Fermentibacteraceae bacterium | reverse complement strand
GTTTCACCCAATCCCTTCAGCTCGAGCACATCTGTGGTCTTCCAGTCCCCCGGGCTTTCCTCCATGACCTTCCAGGTCTTCGACATTGCTGGTCGCCTCGTAAGAACCCAGTCCATCGGCAACTCACCTGCGGGTCAGCACACTATCACCTGGGACGGTAGGGATTCGCAGGGAGCAGAACTCGCATCCGGGGTTTACTTCATCAGGCTTCGGGGTGCTGAACAGCAGGCTTCAGCGAAGGTGCTGCTGGTCAGGTAGAAACCCAGCTTTACATGGCCGCGCAGTATCACCCTATGCTGCGCGGCTTCTTCGTACAGCCCAAGTAACGCCAGAAGAGGGTAGTCCCAGCGGGGGAGTTCTGCGAGCGGGTTGTCTGAACTGAGAGCCGAATGTGTAAAGGCTGCAGCATCAGATTCGGCATTTGGGTCGCAGATTGTTGGAACACCCTCAAACGCAGACCAGTTCGGCCTTTGCGTGCTGTTTGAAGAGGGTGAAAAGCAGTTGGCGACCCCAACGGGATTCGAACCCGTGTTACCGGCGTGAAAGGCCGGTGTCCTAACCACTGGACGATGGGGTCACCGAAAAACAGGCCCTACTATAGGCTTAATGCCCGAAAGAAGTCAATGCTTTTTTGCTGGTGAGCCGCCGGGGAGTCGAACCCCGGACCCTCTGATTAAAAGTCAGATGCTCTACCGTCTGAGCTAGCGGCTCACAGCAGGGGGTAACATGTGCCCCGGGGCATGGTTTGTGCAATAGACCTCCTCAGCTGCTCAGGGTATATTGGCGACATGGCGGAGAACCAGGCCGGAACAGTCTGGCATCCCACCTTGCTTGACCAGGTGGATTCCACCCAGGACTGGGTGCGCCGTAACCTTTCCCGTCTCCCTGACAGAGCCGTTGTGAGGGCCTGTTCGCAGAGCGGCGGAAGGGGCAGGCTTGACCGCGGGTGGGTCTCCCCTCCCGGTGGGCTTTACAGCAGCATCCTTTTCAGGCCGGCGCCGGTGCCCGAGTTTGCCCCGCGGGTGTCGCTGGCCATGGCTGCCGTGCTGGTGCAGCGTCTTCAGTCCTCTGGTGTTCCTGCTCTTGTGAAGTGGCCGAACGATGTCCTTGCGGGTTCCGGCAAGATCGCCGGGATAATCGCCGAGGCCGGGGGGCATCCTGAACCCTGGCTGATACTAGGTGTCGGGGTCAATCTTGCCGGTGTTCCCGTGGTTCCCGGACGTTCCTTTCTACCGGCGGTTCACTGGGGAGCGTTCGCGTCTCCTCCCGAGCCCCAGGCTCTTCTTTATGATCTTCTGTCGGGGCTCTGCGACCTTTGGCCTTCTGTGGGAGCCGATCCTTTGCTTTCTTCTATCGGGATCATCTCCGGTTCACTGTGGATGAAGGACAGGATGGTGGGTATCCAGTCGGGACGCGAGAGTTTTTCAGGGGTTGTGAGAGGTATCGCCCATGACGGCGGATTGATTCTTGAACTCAACACCGGGGAGAGGGTTTTCCACAGCGGAGAGCTCTTTCCCGTATGAGAAAGGCAGCCATGGGACCCAGAAACAAAAGCACCTTCGTTCTGGACACCAATGTGGTCCTGCATGACCACCAGTGCCTTGAGCACTTCCAGGAACATGACGTGGTGATACCCATCACTGTTCTCGAAGAGCTGGACCGGTTCAAGAAGGGCGGGGATTCCATGAACTACTCCGCCAGGGAGTTCATCAGAACCCTGGATGCACTGGCGGTCAACGGGCTTCCCCCCGAAGGGCTCTCTCTGGGGGAGAACAGGGGCAGGCTGTTCATTCACTCA
This sequence comes from Candidatus Fermentibacteraceae bacterium, assembly GCA_046485185.1. Lineage (GTDB taxonomy): Bacteria > Fermentibacterota > Fermentibacteria > Fermentibacterales > JCC-6 > UBA6080. The sequence continues at coordinate 3,401 of JAWOHL010000023.1, read as the reverse complement.
AAGGCGCCGGACATGTCCATGATGGATGGGTTCTTCACGCACGACACACCCGATCACAGGATTCTGGCAGTGGCCGCCGAGTATGACAGGGCCCTTCCCGATTCCGACGTGGTTCTGATAAGCAAGGACATAAACCTTCGAATGAAGGCTGTCGCCATGGGGATCTCCGCCGAGGACTACGAGACCGACAAGGCGCCGTGGCCCGATGAGCTCTACACTGGCACGGCCATTCTGGAAAACTCCTCACCCGAGCTGATAAGCCGTTTTTACGATCAGCCCTTTTCCGTTCCCGCGGAGGAGGTGCCCGGGCTGGTTGCTCCGATGCCCAACCAGTTCTACATCCTCAAGAACGGAAGCGTCAGCGCGCTTGCCTACCTCGACAGCACGATGCAGTTCCTGCAAAGGGTTCAGAAAAGGCGTGCGTACGGTATCGATCCGCGGAACGCGGGGCAGGCTTTTGCCATGCACGCTCTTCTTGACCCTGACATCCCACTGGTGACGCTTACGGGCAAGGCAGGGACGGGGAAAACTCTTCTTGCACTGGCGGCCGCTTTGGAAACCCGGAAGCGTTACCGGCAGATCTACCTTGCGCGGCCGGTGGTGCCGCTCAGCAACAGGGACATGGGTTTCCTTCCCGGTGACATCGCGTCGAAGCTCGACCCCTACATGCAGCCCCTGTGGGACAACCTGGGCGTCATCAAGGGAAGTTTCGCGGCGGACAGCATGGAGGCCGACCGCATCGAAGACATGATCGAGAGCGACAGGCTCAGGATTACCCCGCTGGCATACATAAGGGGAAGAAGCCTCAACAGGGCGTACTTCATCGTTGACGAAGCCCAGAACCTGACGCCCCACGAGGTCAAGACGATCATCACCCGCGCCGGCGAGGGCACAAAGTTCGTCTTCACGGGAGACATTCAGCAGATCGACACCCCGTACCTCGACAGCCGCTCAAACGGCCTTGCATACCTTGTGGAGCGGATGAAGGGGGAGAAGCTGTACGCCCACGTAAACCTGGTGAAGGGAGAAAGAAGCGTTCTTGCCGAGCTTGCGAGCAACCTTCTCTAGAACACGGTTGCCGGCCCCATGAAGGCCATATGGGTTGCCCTGAACCATTTCGGGGTAGCACTGAGCAAGCCCGAGAAGACCGGGCTTCTTCTCCCGGCTTCCCAGAGGAACCTTTTCGCTTCCGTCCTCGGGTCTCCGCCGTCACATGTGAACGGGCTGTAGAGCCTTATAGCGTCCGTTCCAGGGTCGTAGGTACCAAGGCTCATGCCGAACTCCCTGTGCCGGCCGGTCAGCTCGCTGTCTACGGGAAGGTTGAAGACCGAGGCGTTCATGAAGTCGATCGCCGTCCCCGCTTCCTCGATGAGTTCAATGGTCATCTCCCTGTCCCGGTCTGTCTCGCCGGGCAGACCGAAGAGGAAGTAAGCGTAGTTCCTTATCCCGCGGGCTGCGGATTCCTTCAGGACCATCAGGGCGGTTTTCGGGTCAATCCCTTTGCCGAACCTCTCGAGGATCCCGGGGCTTCCGCTCTCTATCCCCCACTGAAGCATCGAGCAGCCCGAACGGGCCATTCCATCGAGCAGACCGGGTTTAAGGAACTCCCTGGTCGCCCTGGTGAACCCGAAGAAGCGTAGTCCCCTTTCCTCAAGAAGGGGAAGGGCGCTTTCGAGGCGGGACATAGGAACCGTGGAATCGATGAAGTGTACCATCACACCCCGCGGCGCCTCTTCCAGCAGTTTTCGTATCGTTCTTTCCGGAACAGCTTTCAGCGGTTTTTCCCGGTCGGGACAGAACAGGCATTTGTTCCAGACACAGCCCGTGGTGAAAGCCACGGGCAGAACATGAGCCGGGGAGAGGTAGTCCCTCTTAGATAGCAGTTCGGGGAACACGAGTTCATCCATCACGTGCCCGGTGTTCGTGGGGAGAAGCCCGCTGCCGTCGTCCAGGGTCACTTCGGGTATGAATGTCTTCAGCAGGGACAAGCCAGTGCCGGTTCGGGACAGGCTTTCAAAGAGCGAACCCCCGAACAGTGCCTTTCTGCCCCTGGCCCTGAGGAAGCGGCCCAGTTCAACTGCTCCGGGAAGCTGGGACAGGTACGCCACCGAGACCAGAACGGTCGAGTCGGCCCGGCTGTTCAGAACGGGCTCCAGAATCTCACCGTAGAAGTCCTCGAAGGGAGTTCCCGATGCCGGGTAGTCTCCCGGGCGGTGAAGCCCCCGCGGGGGTGTGCAATCCATGGGTGTGAGGTGCCACCCCGGGAAGGTTCCGGCATACCTCTTGAGCGCAGACATGATAACCCCGGAGTGGCTGGCGTGCCGGTGTGGCTCGTAAAGGCCTCCGGGCGGGGAGGTCATGTATCTGAGCGCCGGCGCGGTATTGATCGTACTTTTTTCAAGGGCGCTGTGGAAGAACTCAAGTGACAGGTCGAAGAAGGGTGCTTCGATGCCTCGGGCAGCCAGCGCCGCGGAGAGAAGGAACGCGCCCGAAGGGGGTTCGGAGGGCTGGTGGACCGGAGGAGAGAGAATGAGGTATCTCAAGGCAGGAAGAGGTAGACCCTCAGGTCTCTTCCGAAACCGCGGTCCTCTTCGGGAGTGCGGCCCGAAGGAAGGGGCGGCGGACCCCACAGATCTGCCACAAGCCAGAGCCGCTCGCCGCGGGCAAGAATGCTGTCCGCCACCATTGAAGGTTGCGGGGCGCCTCTCTCAATGCTCCAGGGGTCTTCGTCTCCCCCCAGGGCGATACGGTCGGGTCGTCCGCCGCTGAGGTCCCACGCCACACCACCGGACTGGCCGCTGTGGACCAGGACCCTGTCATCCGGTCTTCCGTTGTCACGCACGTAAGCTGCCGCCCCCCTCCAATCGCTCCGGTGCCAGGCGTTCGTGTCGAGGGAATACCAGTGTGCCAGCTGGGCGGTTAAAAGGATGAAGACAATGACCGCCAGTGGTTTGAACCTTCTGAACGCGGCCCCCATGCCGATGGTGAGGGGAATCACGGCAAGGTGGACCTGCCGTTGCCCCGGTGAGTCGACAATGAACATTGCGAAGGGCAGTATCCCGCTGACAAGGGCCCAGAACCTGAGGCGCAGGGGAAAATTCTTCTCGAGGGTGAGGGCGCAGAGCGATACCAGAGCCAACCCGAGCCCGGAGAGCAGAGCCAGAGCGCTCCACCTGTCAGTGGCGCAGGTTGCATAGAGATCGGGAACAAGGCCGTCAGCCGTCAGACCCGCAACTGCCAGGGGTGCGTTCATCGCGAACCGGGAAGGAGCCGTTGCCGGACTCACTCCCGCGGCCTCCAGGCGTGCGCTTCTCACTCTCATCTCGGGTGTGTGTTCATGGACCAGAGGAGCCCAGGCGACCAGAAGCAGTGTGAGGGCAACCCATTGCACGCGGTGCATC
>JAWOHL010000100.1:0-4097 GCA_046485185.1 Candidatus Fermentibacteraceae bacterium | reverse complement strand
CTCCAGGCTTCAGCGAGGGTATGGGTTTTCGGGGGGAGCGCGCTTCGCACCTGGGCTCCGGGTTTGACCAGCCCGCTTGAACAGGCTGAAACGGCAAGGATTGATACGGGTAGAAGAATTGTGAACAGCTTCATTGCGACCTCCAGGGCTTCGGGACGTGTAACAGGACAATTATACAGCGCGCAGGGCGGGACTATTCAATCGTCCTGCCGGCATACCGGCTCCTTGCCATCAAGCGCCACTGGATTTAGCTTACTCGGGTGTACGGGGAACACCGGGCATACATGGAAAGGGGGGAGCATTGAGGGAACGGATCATCGGGGTTGTGGAGAGCATTGAAGCCGGTGACAACCTTCAGGGACAGCGTTTTGACAGCCCCAGGGTGCTCAGCGAAAGCGCCAGGAAGAAGATGGATTCGCTTCTCCCCCTCGGGGCCGAGGCGGTGCCGATTCTGGTGAAGCATGCCCGCATGCTCTACCACGAAATGCTCAAGCTTGACGAGGAAGAGAAGCAGAAAAAAGAACCGGCCCCCAAGCCGAAGAAGGGCTTTCTGAGCAGCATTTTCGGAAAAAAGGCGCCTGAACCGCCACCCGCCCCGGTCATGACCAGCTGGGTTCGCCGGACCCAGGTGAAGGCTGTCATCTACGGGCTCGGGAAGTTCTGTGAGAACCCTGAGACAAGGCATCCCCAGGCCATGGAGCTTCTTCAGCAGTTCTCCCAGACCAGGCACTACGATATTTTCGACGACGCCCGAAGCGTTCTCCAGCAACTCGGCGTCACTGAGAAGGATGTCTGGTCGGCGGTCCTTAACTCACTTCCCATTGTCCCCGATGAACCGGGCGACAGGACGTTCACGCTTGATCAGGTGATCCCCCAGCTTGAGAACACGCAGGGATTCCACCTTGTCAGTCGGCGGAGGAAGGGTGACCACTTTTCCATCGGTCTCACCACTTCCAATTCCCACGATGTCTACCGGGTATCCGAACATGAGTTCGCGGTACGCACCGAGCCTGTTTAACCGGGGAGGGACCGTACCCGACACCAGGGTGGACGAATGGGCTCGGAAGCTTCTGATACTTGTCGAGGGTTTGAGCAGTGTGCAGAACCTTGCCGCCCCGGCCGCGACGAGGCCAGGGCAATAGGCGATGAGATCAACGCCGCAAAGGGTTTCGATCCGATGCGAGAGGTGGCCCACAGAACCCTTGACCTGGGAAGGCGACAGCCCTTCGCCCCGGGTTACGTTGAGCGGTGGTGGAACGGCATAGGGGGTTGGATGTCGTGACTGGGGTTACCTACTCCCAGTCCACGGGATCATCCGGTGTCCAGACGCCCTCCGAATAAACCAGTTTACCAGGGCGGGTGGTGAATCCGTAGGTCCGAGCATCGAACTCGTACTTCTCGAAAACTATCGTTTGGTCATCTTCCCACATGGCATCCCTTGGACCCCACCGCAGGGAGATGTCCTCGAACTCAAGAACGAATCCCTCTGGTGAAGGCTTCCAGACCTGAATCCCATTGTCCGTGAAACCCGCCATGATGTCTTCATTGGCGCACAGCAGCCAGGTGCCGTCGGGACTTGGGATGGGGGCTGCAATCACCTGCTTTGAACTTCCGTCGGCGCCGTTCACGATTATCCAGTGCCTGTACTCGAAGTAGTCACGCTCCATAACCCAGAGGTTCAGTTCCGGCAGGCGGTCAACAAGGAAGAGCGCGTTGTAGTCCTCCGGGTAAACGGGCTTCCTGTCGTCCGTGAAGGTCACGGTGTCACCCGAAGACGTTACGATGCAAATCGTCGATGCGTCGGATCTGAACACCTGGTCAGCGTAAAGGTCCAGAAGCTCCCGTTCGGACATCCCGTCATCGGCGCCGAGCTGCAGAGTCAACATAAAAAGCACCAGGAGAAAAGGCTTCATGAACACCCTCCGGTATCGGTCACAGATCGATCACTTCCGAGTGCATCTCCCCAGGCCTCATGTGTTCCAGCCTGTTTACCAGAAGCTCGACCGGGAAGAAGCTCGGGTCGTTAGGTTCCTGCCAGTAATCTTCGAAGAAGGGGACTAAACCCGCCACCGCTCGTCTTTCATCGGGATCGGTGACCATCCTTGCGCGACCTGAACCGCGAAGCGTTCCCCTGCAGCCGTCACCCTCAAGGAGAAGCGAGAACTCGAACGCCGGATTGGAGACAAGCTGCCGGGCCTTGGCGTCCTTCGACCCGGTGCATACCCAGAATCTTCCGTTTTTATAGACCAAACTCATGGGTCTGACCCGGGGGAACTCCCCGTCCCATGTGGCAACATATACCATCTGAACGTCACTAAGCAGACCTAATGCCTCTTCCCTGCGATCCATGATTGCCTCCTTGTTCCGAAAAACATAGGGCAATGATCGCCTGACGGAAAGGGGGTATGGCATTGGTCAATGGTTCAGACCGCAATCGCTTTAGAATCGATCTCCCCTGGGCGCATGTGCTCCAATGAATCAACAAGCAGTTCGAAGGGGCAGAAGCCGGGATCATCTGGAGACAGCCAGTAGTCGGCGAAGAATGGGATTATTCCCGCCACTACCCGTCGCTCGTTGGTATCGGTGATTATCCTTGCCTTACCCGAACCACGAAGGGTTCCCCTGGCCCCCTTCTTCTCGAGCATCAGGGAAAACTCGAACACACGATACCGGGCAAGCTGCCTCGCCTTGGCATCCTTTGCCCCGGTGCACATCCAGAACCTCTTCCCGTCATACACGAGACTCATCGGTCTGACCCTGGGGCGCTTCCCGTCCCATGTGGCCAGGTGAACGATCTGCAGCAGGTTCAGAAGAGCAAGGGCTTCTTTCTTGCGATCCATGGTTAACCTTCTTTGAAACACACAGCAATTTGGACTCAACCCGCAAGGGTAAAGGCGGTGCCAATCCTGGCACATTGACCCATGAGTTTAATTTATAACATTGTGTAAGAAAAAGCAAGTGTTACTCAATGTGGTATGTGAACAAAGTACTACAACATCGTATATGTTCATTTCAGTAATATTCTCAACCTGCCACCCGCATCTAATGCTGCTCAGGGCATGCGTTTTCCTTTGTCGTTTATGGCCGGACTCTTGACGGATGACCCACACCCATCCGCACTAAGGTGGGATTCAGAGAATTACGTCACCGCATCGCATGTGTCACCCGCTGCAAGTGTCGCATGCAATTCCCGAAACTGACTAAAAAAGAAGCTCGAACACGCACCAGAATGACTTCTCATGCTTCACGAACGAAGTCGGCCTGTCAGGAACAGAAATTCAGATAAAGTCCTGACGGATGCGATGGGACTCGACCTGCCGTCCGCATTTGTGCTTGTGTAGAATACCTGCAGTTAAGGAAGAGGTTGCTCAATGCATAAAAAGCCGACACCAAAGATGGGCGATAAGTTCTGCAATGACCTCAACTGGGCCGATAAAAATAGCGTCGAGGATGATCTGTACGAAGGCTACCGCGCCATGGCAGCCGATTGTGTCAGTGAAACCGAAGCCAGGAGGGCTGAGTCGACCTGCGGGGACACAGGTGATGAAGAAAGCTGAAGTCTGGTGGTGATATACGATAACTCGGCAGGCGGGGAAGTACGGAAACAGAGACTGTTATCTTCAGCAACCAAGCTGCGAACCCGTTCCGGAATGTATGCAGATTATGAAGATTGCAGTGTCGGCGGAGAATCTCTTTTCGACAGAAACCTGCTCACAATGAAAACGGGAGGAAACCTTTGAACGCTATGGAGTACGGCATAAGCGACGACGACATCCAGCAGGGCAAAGCTATGGCAACGGTTACCTATTTCGGGCTGCCGGGCTTTCTGGTCGCCTACCTGACCAGCAAAGAGAACAGGTACGTGCTCTACCACGCCCAGCAGAGCCTGGTGATCATGCTCGCCTGGATGCTCTCAGGGTTCCTCTGGATTCTCTGCTTCATCCCGGTAATAGGTCTGATCTTCATGGTGATATACACGCTGTTCATCGGCATCCCGCTTCTCACCCTCTTCATCATCGGCCTTGTGAACGCATCCGGTGGGCAGCTGAAGCCCCTTCCCGTTGTCGGGAAACTCGGATTGAAAGTTGGGATGGTTA
>JAWOHL010000071.1:0-42299 GCA_046485185.1 Candidatus Fermentibacteraceae bacterium | reverse complement strand
GCCGGTCAACGCCTCGGCTTCGTCCAGGTTTGGGGTGAGCAGTGAGGCGTGAGGAACCAGGTGTTTCAGAAGGTTCTCGGAAAGACCGTTTCCCGAAAGGCTGTCGCCGCTTCCCGCCGCAAGAACAGGGTCGACCACCAGCGGGGCGGGGAATACCCGGTTCCTGTACGCATCGGAAACCGCCTCGACGGCGCCCGGGCTGCCGAGCATGCCGGTCTTCATGCCGTGCAACGGTCCGTCATCGCAGATCCTTTGCATCTGAGCGCTGATCTGCCCGGGGCTGACAGGGCTCCAGGAGTACACCCGGCCCGAATCCTGCACCGTGATTGCCGTCACCGCACAGCAGCCGTGTGCGCCCATGGCCGCAACCGCTTTCGCGTCAGCCAGAAGCCCCGCCCCTCCGCTGGGGTCAGTACCCCCCACGAGGATAATCACAGGTCTTGCTCCCGCACTCGCCAAACAGTGCTTGAAGGTATTAGTTTTAGGGCATGTACTCATGGTCATGGATCGCACCCGTTCTATGCTTGATAATGCTTGGATCGGCTTCGGCCTCCACGGGACCGAGTATAGATTCGGTGTACTTTCTGGGCAATCCGCCCCTGGATGAGGGTGCCCTTCTTTCGGGCACCGGCCTTGAACCCGGCGCCTCCGTTTACGGGCTCTCGAGGGTTCTCGTGGGGAACGGAGTCGTCTCCAACCTCAGAAGCCACGGATATCTGGATGCCACGGTCGAGGTCCTGTGGCCCGCATGGGATTCCACCAACTACACCGTCGGCATCGATGTAAGGTCAGGCAGAAAGTCGCTTCTTGGTGATGTTGAGATATCCGGCGCCACGATATTTGAACGGGATGCCATCAGAGCCCTGCTGGACCTGTCCCGGGGGGAGCCCCTGGCTCCCGCGGACACTCTTGGCTTCAGGAGAGCCTTGAGAGCGGCCTACAATACAAGGGGCAGGATAAGGGCCGATGTCAGTTTCGAACTGCGGGACTTCGATTCTCCCGGCCCCGATTCCGTTCCCGGAACCCGTACCCTGGTTTGCCGGATAATCGAAGGCCCCCGCTTCGTGCTTGGAAATGTGACCGTATCGGGGCTTGAAAGCGTCCGGCCGCTCGTTGTTTCCCGTGAGATAAGCCTGCAGCCCGGGGATTCGCTGAATGCGGACGCACTTCGGGAATCACTGGGAAGGATCTACACCCTCAGGCTTTTCAACGATGTCCGTTACCGATACAACCCCAGGGAGGATGAAGCCGTCATGGACATCGAGGTGGCAGTCCATGAAAGACCCTACCACACCATCGACCTCTCCACCGGATACATATCCCCAAGCGCGGTTTTCTGGGGCGGGTACTGGAAGCATCCCAACATCTGGGGCAACAATCAGCGCCTAACAATTGGCTCCATCTGGACCCACTACTTCGCAAGCGGCCAGGAGGGCGACCTCGTGGAACCATCCCTCTCGTACGAAGAACCATGGTTCCTGTCCTCCCGGTGGACCGGAAAGCTCACTGGCGCGTACACCTATCTCCAGAGAAGTTTTCAGGAGGAGAGAAGCTACGGTGCCGGTTTAAGCTTCTCAAGGCTCCTTTTTCCGAATCTTCGCCTCACCTGCGGATACTCAATTGAGAGAACGCGTTTCGAATCCACATCGGGCGATACCGTTCTTGTTCTCCCCTGGACAACAACGGGAAGCCTGAACGCCTCCCTGGTCAACGATACACGATCCCCAGTGCTCGATCCCGTGAGGGGACGGTGGCTGATGCTGGGCGGCAAGCTCTCGGGCGGCCTTCTCGGCGGCCTTGATTTCTACAGGCTGGAAACCGAGGCCCGGTACTTCTTCCCCGTGAGCGATCACCTGGTCCTTGCGGCAAGGGTGGGTGCCGGGACGGTTCATGGCTATAACGGCCTGGTCTCCATTCCGCCCACGGACAGGTTCTACCTCGGGGGAGCCGGGACGGTGAGGGGGTATTCCTACTTCGACCTCGGTCCCCATGACTCCGAAGGAAACCCCCTTGGCGGCAACACCATGCTTCTGGGTAACTTCGAGGCTAGGTTCAGGGTCTGGAAATTCATCGGTGTCACGGCATTCCTTGATGCGGGCGGCATCTGGAACGATCTTGAAGAGGTTTCCCCCAACGAAGCCGGGCTCGGGACCGGGCTCGGCATCAGAGTGAGCACCCCCTTCAGCCCCGTCAGGTTCGACTACGGTTTTGCTCCCACATGGCGGGACGGATACAAGAGGGGAAGGTTCTACTTTGCCATCGGCCAGACCTTCTAAGGTAAAAAAGAGTCATTTCAAGGCTCGGGTCATCCTGTTGATCATCGTACTGGGCTTTGTGATACCCTACGTCCTGCTGTTGACCGGGGGGCTTTCCGGGGTAGTCCGATCGCTCGTCAGCACTTTCGCCAACGATGGGGACACCTCTGTGGATGTTTACGGTTTCGCTTCAGGCATCCTTTTCGGTACCCGGGCAGACTCAGTTGTCGTAAGGAATTCCAGGGGGCTGAAAGTCATCGTCAGTGACATCACCGTAACAGGAAACATTTCGGGCTACCTTACCGGAACGGGACTCGAAAACGTTCATGCGGATTCTCTCGGGATAACGGTGGCAGCTCCCCCCGAGGGCCCTGAAACGGGCGAACCGGTTCACGACATGAGCATGCTTTTTCGGAACATTCTAAAAGGGTTCGTCACTGACGTAGACACCCTGAGCATCTCCCGGGGAATGATCGTAGACCATGAGGGAGTCGTGATCATCGATTCCATGAGCATCAGCGGGAGGGTTTTTCTTGACGACTCCGCAGGGATGGAGGTGTTTACCGGCGGGGTCCTCGTTCCGGATTTCGGGTACGTATCGGGCTCAGGCACGGTCACGCTGACTGAGCAGACGGCAACGCTGGGCGAGTTTTTCTTCTTCACCCCCTCGGGTCCGGTCGTTTTATCGGGAACGCTTCTCGCCGACAGCTCACTGTCGCTTCACGGTGAGGGGAGCTTCTCGACTGCTTTCATTCCAGAAGCTCTAGCGGCGCAGGGATTTTACGTTATCGACGTCGGCGGAAACACGACCGATCCCTCCGTCAACCTGGCCATCGCAGATGGGAGCATCCTCCTGCTTGGCAGGGAGGTTTACTTCTCCAGTGACTCCTTAACCGGGGACATGAAGGAGCTGAGTTCCGGCGAAGTTCACTTCCACTCAGACGGGATCAGCGGGGTCGTCTCGGGTGCCCTGGTCTTCCAGGGAACAGCCTGGTCAGGGGGGTTCGATCTCGAGTTTTCCGGGATCGATCCCGCGGCATGGGATTCCATGGCTCCGTCCGGACTTCTTACAGGGACTCTTGCAGCCAGTGTGGAAGGGGTCGGCGGAATCTTCTCCAGCGGCAATCTTGAGCTGGAACTTGAGGAAAGCAGTGTGGAGGGTTACTCCCTCGACGGGCTTCACCTTATTGTCTATGCCGACCCATCAAGGATTGAAGGCAGCATTTCGGCGGATGTTCAGGGAACCACGGTCAATTCGGACTGGGTTGTAAGCCTGGGTGAGGGTTACCGGCCAGTTTCATGGAGCGCGGAAGCAACGGTGAATTCCCCGGATTCCAGGGGATTACTGCGCTACATCGATCCGGAGGGCGTAATCTCTTCCCTTTCAGGTGTTTCCGCCCGGCTCTCGGCCAGTGGCAATCAGGAACGCTTCAGGATTGTTTGCGATGCAAGGGCGGGTAGCATCCGCATCAATGAAATCACTGCTTCTGACCTGTTCCTGCTGGGAGATGCCACGGTTGACATTTCACCGGAAAATGGTGTGAGGGTCGGTTTTGACGGGTCTAGCGGAATAGCAGGTCTCAGTTCGGGAAATGTTCACCTGACAGGGGTTCTGGTCGAAGGCGCGCTGGCCCTTGGCCTTCCCTTACGTGGCGAGCCAACAGTGCAATTCCTGGGAACGGCACTCGTGGATTCAGCTGCTTCTGCGGGGTTTCTCGCCCTGGGCTCGATGCTCGATGCGGATGTCTCCTTCTCGGACGGGCTGCCCTCGGGGGAACTGCGCCTGAGGAGCGATTCGATCGAAACCCCGAACGGAAACATGTCCCTCGGCCTTCGTGCCGAATCGAGGGACGGGGTTGTACATATCGACTCACTCGAGATACTCCATGAACAGGGCGCACGTGTAGTTGCCGTACTGTCAGCGGACCTTTCGGGGGATTCGTTCAGCGTTGAACTGGATTCCCTCAGGATCACCATGAACAAACTGAGGCTTGTCAGGGCCGGAGGGGCAGAACTGACAATATCCCCCGACGGTACGGTGGGTGTGGATACGCTCTGGCTTGATCCCCCTGCGGGCTTTATCAGCGGTAGCGGTTCCCTCGGCCCGGATGGCGGGATCGACGCCTCATTCAATGCCGGATCGGTGGATATCGCATCCCTTGGGCTTGTTCTGGGTCTGGACCTTCCCGTTTCAGGGGTGTTCAACATCGATGTCGAGGCCAGGGGGCATCCCGGCGCTCTCGAGGCATTCGTCCACGCCAGCGTGGATGACCCCACATTCGGCTCCTGGACACAGGGCGACAGCATTACCGTCGACGCATCCCTGTCCGGCGGAGACCTCGTGGTCGACGGAATCTGGATCTGGAGCCAGGGCGTGAGGAGCGGAGTCAGCCTGACAATGGATCATGTGTGGAACGGAACCACCATCGATCTTTCGCTGGAGAGGCTCGTGAGCCTCGAAGCTGAACTCACAGGGATCGGCGACTGGCTTCTTTACATTCTTCCCTTCCCCGTGATGACCAGCGGGGCCAGCATCAGCTCGAGGATCGAGTACAGCAGGGACGAACCTTACCTTTCCGCCAATCTCGCCGGGCACTTCCAGAGGCTGTTCATTGCCGGTGCGCAGCTGGAGTTCCCGATGTCATCCATCTACGTCTCCTACCCTGATGAGAGTAGTGAAGACGATTACAACGCCTCATTCCGTATCACCAGCGGTCAGGGGAGGAACCCCGCCCTTACCGCAGAGTTGCGGGCCGAACTGCTCGAGAGCATTCCTCTCAGGACCGGTGAAGTGCCGGTTGAACTCGCGGGGTATGATTTCAACGCAGAGTTGAACGGATGGGAGACGATCCTCAGCGGCCTGGGATGGGTTTCCCTGAGCGGCAACCTTTCTGCGACGTCCTCCGAACCCGGCCAGAGGCCATTGCTCAGGGGAAAGATAAGCCTGGACGAGGGCGTGATCGCCCTTCAGAGCCAGCAGACCGCGTCGGTCGAGGGCGGAGAGTCGGCACAGCAGGAGCTGCCCTTCGACCTCTACATCGCGGTTCAGGCCGAGCGCGGCCTCTGGCTCAGAAGCAGCTACATGAACATCGAACTCGCGGCGGACATAACGGTTCTAACCCAGGACCGCCAACCTGTGTATACGGGCAACATCAGTGTGGTCAGGGGCACCGTCAGTGTTCTGAACAAGGATTTCCGCATCACCAGCGGCTCGGTCGAGATAATCCAGGGAACCCCCCCTGGCTTCATGCTGAACATCCTTGCCGAGGCAAGGGTCCGAAGCTCGATGAGCCGTGAGGTGTACACCATCGAGGTGAACGTCACCGGTGATCCCGAAAACCCCGAGATCGCCCTTTCGGGAAGCGGTGTATCCGGGGAGCTGACGAACGAGGACATCGTGACCCTGCTCACGCTGGGAGTGACCTACGGCGAAATGCAGCAGATGGATACGGGCGCGCTGGAAACCGAGCTGGAAAGCGTGACTCAGGGGATGCTGGGCAACATGATCGCACGAAGCATCAGGGAGGGCATGGGCTTTGATGCCCTTTCCATAAGCCCCGACCTTCTCTCCGACTCGACGGGGCTCACCGTGGAAGTCGGGAAGTATGTTCTTCCCAATCTCTACGTGAGTTACATCGATGACGTTTTCAGCGCAAAACCCGGAACCATAAGCGCCCAGTACTATTTCAACCGGGACATCTACCTGGAGGGGAGCTCAAAGACCACTCTCTCCGGTAATCAGGAACCCACTATCGAACTCCACTACACGATACGGTACTGACGGCGTCAGATCCCGTAGACCAGCCTCAGTGAAGCCCTTGTGTCGCTGGCTGTAGAGTCCTGCACATTGCCGGCGTTGCTTTTGCTGAAGTACCCTGCAGACCCGTAAAGGGTGAAATCCCCTGAAAGCCTGTAACTGAGATTGAGCTCGATGTCCCGTGTGTACTCGATGATCCCCGACGGCCACGGTTCTCCTGCCACAACCGTATCGCCGAAACCGTCGTAGACCGTTCCAACCCCATGTCGGGTTAGGCTTCCGCGCAGTTCGGCTGTCATTGGCCAGAGGCCCGCGTATCCCAGTGAAAGTGTTGCCCTGTCAGCGTCGGGACCGAGTTCACTCCCGATGATCCGGTCATTGTGCAGGAAGATGTTGCGGAGGTGTTTCTGGCTGTAGACGTACTTCGCGATGGCGGTGTACTCTGCCGCGAGCGCGAAACCGGTCGGGGGGCTTACCCAGTCCAGCCCCACGGTGCCGCCCATTTTGTTGGGCCGGTTGTATGTGGTCTGGTACTGGATGTCATCGATGAGCCACTCCATGTATGCCGCCAGGTTCGGCACAGGTTTCCATGTGGCATCGAGGCCCATGAACAGGTTGTCGTCGTCCTGCTCGTTCCACTGGACGGCGTACCAGAAGAGGATCGGGTTGGTGTACGCGAGGTCAAGAGTGGTGGTGGTGTAGAAAGCGGCTTCGTAAAGCCCCAGGCGCAGATTGTCGGTCGGGAGGATGTCCAGCCTGTGGGCGCAGAACCAACTTCCTGAGTCGGGCTCGATGGTTGAGGTGAACCCCGAAAAAGTCACCCGGTCCGATATGTTGAAGGATGCCCTCAGCTGGTCGAGCGGGGGTGAGTTGTCGCTGACCAGGAGCTGGGTGAACCTTCCCGGTCCCCACTGCTGGGCGAAACGCCCCAGCCTCACTGAGACCCTCGGTGAACCGTAGTCAAGGTATCCCCAGTCGCTGTACAGGTGCCTTCCGGGTTCCTGATTCGGGTGAATGTGATATACCGAGAATCCTCCGGGAGGAAGGTCGTCGCTGCCGGTCCAGAGTGAAGCCTGGTGATCAAAGGTGAAGCCCTGGGCCAGAACGCCTGCGACCCTGAACTTCACCCCTGCCGAGTTTTCGAAAGCATCACTCTGATGGTAGCCCTGCAGAGCGGCCTCGATGCCCCAGAAAACGCTCTCGCTGAAGAAGTTCCTGGTCGGCCTTTCGGAACGCCGCAGAAGGTCTTCCGCAAGCCCCGCGAAAACCCCTTCGGTCACAAAGTGTTCCGGACCAGGGAGAATAGCGTTGAAAATGGTGTCTCCCGCCGCCTCCATGTGTCTCAGCCACAATCCGAAGGGTTCTTCAAGGGGGAGGGCTGCGGCGAAAAGCGTGGTTCCGAGAAGAAGCGTCGAAGCGAGCAGTGTTTTCAAACCGGGTTCCTTTCCAGAAGAAGCAGTGTCTCCACATGATCCGTATGGGGAAACATGTCGACCGGAACAGCCTTTTTCAAATGGAAGCCCCGCTCTGCGAGAACCGCTGTGTCCCGGGCGGCTGTGAACGGATTGCATGTGATGTAGATGACCCGGTGCGGGGCCACCCTGTTTATCATTTCCATGATACCTGGTCCCACCCCCGCCCGGGGAGGGTCGAGTATCACGGTGTCGAAGACCTGTCCTCTGGAAACGGCTCTGGTCAGGAATGCTGCATCCCGTTCCGCAAAAGACCTGAAACCCCTGATCCCGTTGATCCCGGCAGCTTCTCCTGCGGATGCCGCTGCCGAGGCGCCGCTCTCCACGCTGTCCACCCGGGCTCCCCGGGCAGCCAGCGGAATCCCGAATGTCCCGGCCCCGCCGTACAGGTCGAGGATGGTTTCTCCCGCTGCGTGCTCAAGAACCTTTTCCAGAAGCAGTTCCGCAGCCCTGGTGTTGACCTGGAAGAATCCGCCCGGAGGGATGGGAAAGTCCCATTCCAGAAGCTTTTCAGTGAGTTGAGCCCCCCTGAGGCCCATACTCCGTTCGTAGACGGCTCCCCAGCTCTTTGGGAGCCCTCGTACCGGGCCGACCACTTCGACCAGGGTCTGCCCGGTTGATCTGGAGCACCTTACGGCGATGCTATCAACCCCGGGCGGCACCCCCGTTTTCCAGATTTCTCCCAGAACTGCCCTGCCCGCGGAATCCAGTGCCGGGCAATCCTGTACCGGAACAGGGTCTCCGCGGAAGGCATGAAGGCAGGGTTTGCCCCCCGAAACGCAGAAGGTCACCCTGTTCCGGAAGCCACCGGTCAGGGGGGAGGGGATTACATCATCCTGTGAGAAACCGCTGAACCCTTTGAACGCCTTTTCGATCCACTTCTTCTTCCAGAACAGCTGCGCAGTGTAAGCGAGATGCTGGAGTGAACACCCCCCGCAAACGCCGTGAAGCGGGCAGAAAGGTTCTACCCTTTCCGGACAGGGGGACAGAACTGAAACAAGCTCTGCATCGAGGTGTTTCTTCCCATAGGAAGTCACAAGGACCTTCACCGTTTCCCCGGGGAGGGCTCCCCTGATGAAAACCACCGGTCCGTCATCCTGAAGGGCGATCCCGCCCACACGGTTCCCCAGTGAGGAAACCTTCAGGGTCAGGCAGCCGTCGGGGTCAGTAACCATCTGAGTTGAAAGACTCCCTGTTCAGGTGCCATTGGACTCGCCATTGCCGGAATGATCCCCTGGTGATGTGCTCCCGCATTTCCGCCATCAGACCGGCGAAATAGTGGAGATTGTGGATGGTGGCCAGTATTGGCGCAAGCCATTCCTTCGCCCCGAACAGGTGCCTGATGTACGCCCGGTTGTGGTTCGCGCACACGTAGCAGTCGCAGCCCGGTTGAACCGGTCCGAAATCGCTCCTGAACCTTGTGTTCCTGAGGTTGAGCCTTCCACCGGGGACGAAGAAGCACGCCCCCCTGGCGTTACGTGTGGGAACAACGCAGTCGAACATGTCCACGCCCATTGCGGTGAAGTCAACCAGATCTTCCGGTTTGCCGACTCCCATGAGGTATCGGGGAGTGTGAACGGGAAGAACGTCAACGCATCCGTTCACGGCGAGCTCCATGCGCTCCCTGTCCTCGCCCACGGCCACCCCACCTATAGCGTAGCCGTCGAACCCCATCTCAACGAGTTCCCGTGCACACTCTTCCCTCAGATCGGGGAAAGCGCCGCCCTGAACGATGCCGAACAACGAACCGCCTCCGGCAGTGTGAAGCTTTATCGCCCTCTCGGCCCAGCGAAGCGTCAGCCGCATGGACTCTTCGGTGCGCTCCCTGCCGCTGGGCTGCTCCAGGCATTCGTCAAGGACCATCATGATGTCGCTGCCGAACACCTTCTGAAGATCCAGGACGCTCTCGGGTGTCAGGATATGGCTCGATCCGTCGATGTGGGACTGAAAGCTGTAACCGGCTTCGGTGACCCTGCGAAGAGATGAGAGGCTGAAAAGCTGAAATCCGCCGGAATCGGTGAGTATGCACCGTTCCCAGTTCATGAACCTGTGGAGGCCCCCTGCGCGCTCGATGACTTCCCGTCCGGGTCTGAGATACAAGTGGTAGGTGTTGCAGAGGATCATTTCGTAGCCCATCCCTGCAAGGTCGCTGTTCCTGGCGGTCTTGACCGTTGCCTGGGTGCCCACAGGCATGAACGCAGGCGTCTCCACCCGGCCGTGGGGCAATTCCAGAACTCCCGTCCTTGCCCTGCCGTCGCATGCTTTAAGGCTGAACAGGGTCTTGTTCCTGATCTGATGGAGTCTGTGTTTCCATCGTGTCCGGTAGGGCTTCCGGGAGTTCCTCCTGCGGTTGCGTTTCGGTCGGCTGCTGATCGGGCGCCGTTTCCAGTAATACCTCGGATCCGGCTTCAGTGATCGAGTCCGGCGGTGTAACGGTCGAATCCGGTTGAGCGGACATGACCGACGAGGAGTCAGGGATCAGGGGATCGGGGATTGTGACGAGATCATCGAAAACAATCCTGGTCGTATCGCCGAGGACGAGAAGGGCGTGTTCGGGGTTGAGCCGCCTTATCTCGGACAGCTGGTTTTCGAGATCGGGGAGCATGTTGTTCCTGTGGTAAAGGCTGGCAAGGCGGACATGATACTCCAGTTCATCGGGATGAAGCGCCGCGAGTTCAAGGTACATGGTGAGGAGTTGGCGGTCGGACTCGCTCATTTCACCGTAAAGGTCTTGTTCTGATGTCAGGCGGTTATCGTCGGTGAGAGGATTGGCCAGGAGGAACATTGCGGTTGAAACGATGATCGCACTGGTGGTGTAGGCTGTGACCCACCTTTTGGCCACCTTTCTGCCCTCCATAACGATGGCCCTGGGCCGGGGGTCGAGTTGAAGGTCGAGTTCCCTGAAATCGGTTCGGGATGCGGTTTCGGGAAGGGATAGTCCACCCTTGAAACACTTTATGTACCCGACCATGCCCATCAGAAGGAGGGGAGGGGTGAGGCCGATCCTTAAAAGCTTCATACCGTAAGTCTTCTCACCGTGGATCGTTACCCCCAGTGCGGTGGCCGGGCTCTGGCGGGACGAGTTCTCGACGCCCGCAGTGAGGCTGAGGGCGAAAGCGTAGAACGCAGGAACGGCCCAGTACCACCCGGACCAGAGAAGCGCCAGCAGTGAAGCCCCCAGTACTGTCCAGGAGAGCACCAGGAGAGTTTCAAGACCCGCAAGGGCCAGGACCCTTGTCGCCTTTGGTCTGTTTCTTCCGCTTTTAATTACGGTATCCTTTCAAACAACAATCATTGCATCGCCGTAGCTGTAGAACCTGTAACCTCCGGCAACTGCCCTGCGATACGCGTTCATCACGGGTTCGAGACCGGCGAAGGCAGCAACAAGTGCTATTAGCGAACTTCCGGGCAGGTGGAAATTCGTGATCAGCGCATCCACATTACTGAACATGTGGGGTGGAAATATGAACAGAGATGTTTCACCGGACAGAGGGCCCGTATCGTAGATCCGGATGCTTTCCAGAACCCTTGCGGCCGTTGTGCCCACGGCGACTATCCTTTTGCCGGCCCTTCGGGTTTCTGCGAGGAGGGCCAGGGACTTGGCGGGAACCTGGTACTCCTCGGGGTCGAGGCTGTTGTCGGCGAGTTTTATGTGTCTCAGGGGTTCGAATGTTCCCGGGCCTACGTTCAGCGTCAGGTGGCAATGATTGACGCCGGCCCCGGAAAGCGCGGAAAGCATTTCAAATGTGAAATGAAGCCCGGCGGTGGGCGCTGCCACCGCACCTCCGTTCCGGGCGTACACGGTCTGGTACCTCTCCGTGTCGGTGCTGTCCGGTGGTCTTTTTATGTAGGGTGGAAGGGGGACGGTTCCCACCTCGCTCTGCAGTTTGTGTACACGGTCCGGAGGACCGAACCCGACAACGGCCCTCCCGCTGCCCAGCCCATCGAGAACAAGAGCTGTGAAGCCTCCCGCAAGACTGAAACCGATTCCGGGCCGGCAGTACTTTCCCGGTCTGAGAAGTACCTTCCAGTCTGTATCCGAAAGCTGCTTGAGAAGGAATATCTCGGCTTTGCCCCCGGTGTCGGTCCGGTGAGCCCTGAGTCTCGCGGGGAAAACCCTTGTGTCGTTCAGAACAAGGCAGTCTCCCGGATGAAGAAGCGATGGCAGGTCCGTAAAAAAGGCGTCGCTTACCCCGCCGGTCTTTCTGTTCAGCACCATAAGCCTTGAGGTTCCCCTCACAGGGAGTGGCTCCTGGGCTATGAGCTCTTCCGGAAGGTCATAACGAAGGTGGTCTTTCGTCAGCTCCAGTGGTCAGCCTCCCGTCTCCGACCCACGCATCATGATATCTTGAACCTCAGGGTGAATCGGGTTCCCCTGTCCCTGGAGGAAAAGACGGCGATTGTCCCCCCCATTGCCTCAGTGAATATCTTTGCAAGTGGGATGTCAAGCCCCGAAGCCTGGATGCCATGCGTGGGTCCGGTTCCGGATCGGCTTTTGAAAAGGGCCGGGAGCTCAGCCGTGGGAATCCCTCTGCCGCTGTTCTCCACCTGGATCGACCAGTATCCGCTTCCGATGGAAAGCGACACACCCACAGAGTCACCAGGTCCGGCGTGCGCAGAGGCGATCCTTAAAAGGCTGTTGAGCGCTATGAAAAGCCAGGAAGGGTCAAAGCACGCGATGAAACGCTGTTCCGGCTCTTCGAGCAGAAGCGGTGCAGAGGAACCGGCCGGAAACGATCTCCACCTGGATACGAGGTCGAATGCGGTGTCGTAGGGGTCAGCCCAGCGCATGTCCGGCTTTCCGCCGAAGGCTTCAGCCCTCAGCCAGCCCACAAGGACGGAAGTGTTTGAAGCGATCCTGCCTGATGCGTCCCGGATCGACTCAATGAGTTTTCCCACTGCTCCTGATTCGGAACACAGGCCGGAAAGCTGACCGGAAGCGCTCAGGAGTGTTGCCGATGCTTCGGAGAGGTCATTTTCGATCTCGATGACAACACTTTCCTGAAGGCTGCCATCAACGGTATCGGTCGCCGGAGCAGCACTGTCCTGGAGAGCGGAAGCCTCAAGAGCGGATATGACTCCCACAACGGTTTCCAGCAGCGCCATGGCTTCTCCCGAGAAACCCTCCTGGGACGATGTGGCGAGCAGCACCACCCCTGTAACGATATCCCCCCTGATGATGGGCGCTGCCATTTCGCTTCCCGAATCGGAGAACACCGATGACATTCTGACGTCATGGATCGGGTCGGCGAGGAAAGCACTTTTGCCGTGAACGCATACCCAGGCCATGATGCTGTCAGACCCCAGGGGTATTCCCGGAAGCCCCCCCTGAATGCCCATGGTAACAACCGGCAGAAGAACCGTACCATCTGAACTGGCCTCGGCTTTTACGGCCCTGTCTGCGCCGCAGATGGCTGCGATTTCCCTGAGCGTTCTCTCGAAGCCTTCCCTGCCGGCTTTCGCAAACTCCATCACCCTGGATACCTGCTCGAGAACAGCGTGGGCACGGGTTCGATCCCCCTGGGCAGGATGAAAACAGGGGAGCAGGGATATGACTTTCAGTGCAAGCTCACCGCAAGGGCGCAATTCGTTGCTCCTCAGCCCTCCCAGGGCGATTGCCCCGTTTCCGTTCTCTCCCGGAACGGGAAGAAGCAGCGTCCATTCGCCCCGGTTCTCGATCCATATCCTGTCCGACAGGTCAGGCGGAATCGTTTCGAGCAGACCGGCGGCGTTTCCGTGAGTCACCGTTCTGCCGGGCAGCATGAGAACTATCGATTCAGCTCCCGTGCCGGCCCTGAGAAAGCGTATCAGGAGTTCTGCGTCGGTATTGGGTTCCAGAAGAAGGGCGGCTTCGGCTTCAGGGAATGCGCATTCAGGGAGGGCGTCAAGCCTTCTGGAGAGGAATGCGACCGAGTCGCCCCCCTCTGACAAAGGAAAGACGCTGATCTCCAGAAGCGGCACTTTATCGTGAAAGTCGGGTTTCAGTCCCAGAGTGTACCGGCTGGGGGCGTAGTAGCCCCTGATCCTCTTGTCATGATTGGCTTTTGCTTCTTCCCGGTACTCCTCAGCGACCCACTTCCAGAAGTATGTGCCCTGGATCTCAGCCTTGCCGTAGATCTCAATAGCCATGCTTCTCGCGGCGCCGTTGAGTTTTTTTATTATCCCTGTTCTGTCCACCACCAGGGCAGGCGATGGGTTTTCCTCTATTATCGTCTCGAGAAGTGAGTCAGCCGTTCCACCGGTGTTAACCAGGGCCAGTGAGGGAATGGACAGCTCACAGAAGACAAGGTTACCCGGGGCCGGAACCGCTTCGAGAGACATAATCCAGTTTTCCCTGTCTCCCTGAGCTGAGCTGCTTCCCACAAGGAAGTCGTCCACCCTGCCTTCTTCACGGCAGGTCTTCAAACCGGCCTGAATGGCAGGCCTTGAACCGGGTTCGAATGCTGATTGAAGGGTTTTCGAGGCGTTGCTTATCTCAAAGGAAGCAGCCACGGAGTGGGCAAGCAGCCTTCCCGAAGAGGTGCACAGGATCGTGCTGCGTATTCCCCGTATTGTGGACAGGAGCGTCGAGGCGGAAGCTTCGTCGATCATGTGGCAGACAAGTAGAGATTCAGAGGCTCCCATTGACGTTCTGGTAACCTCGAGCAGACGACCGCCGATGGAGCACGGCCACCGCCCCGGAGCAGTTCCTTTGAAAAGCACGCAGAGGTCTTCGGGCTCGGTGCTGCAGCTAATCGCGAGCTGCACCCATTCATCTGAATAGGTTACCTGCCCACTCCCTTTGGAAATGACCGCCCATGCCGTAGATTCCGGACATGGCAGAGGAGTTGCAGAAAGCGGTGGTCCTTTCATATCTTAATCCAAACACGGTGCGGGAGTACACTGTCAAACATGGGTAATTCTATTAGATTCGGGAGAGAAAATGGAAGGTTCATCTTTGAAGTATTCGGCATACTGTGTATCTGATCTCAAAGCATGTTCAAGAAGTGAAGCCCTGGAAGAGCTTCTGGAGTTCATACCCATAAACGTGAACTCCCGGAAACTGATCCACGGGGCACTGGAGATGAGGGAGCAGGCCGGTCCCACTACCATATCTCCAGGCATCTCGATCCCCCATTGTCGAAGCATTCTTGTTGACGATCTCACCGTGGTGGTGGGCCGAAGCAGTGGCGGAGTGCCATGGCCCGAGGAACCGGTCAAGGTGATGATCATGTTCATCTCACCCGTGAAGCCCGATGGTCCACACGAGCACCTTGCCTTCATCAGTCATGTCGCCTCCCGAATAAAAAAATCCTCGGAAGCTGTTTTGAACGCTTCCAGCGCTGAATCGCTGCTTGAGTTGCTGGGCATGGAACCTATACTTGGAGGTGTTGATGAACCTTGATCTGGAAAGGCTTATCGGTCTTCACGATCTCGACGTGATGATAGCCGACCTTGATAGAAAGGACATTCTCGACAGGGAGAAGATGATGGGTCTCAGCCCTGAGAAGGCACGTGAGGAACTGCTCAACCTCCGGGGTGAATATATCAAGAACATCAACAAAAAATGGCTCGGATTGTACAACCAGCTCACGAAGCATTATGGAAACGCAGTTGTCCCGGCGGTTTCATGCAGGTGTACCGGCTGTCTGACCCGGCTTCCAACGGCAATGTGTTCCGACCCCGAGAGGAATGACAGGATCAACACATGCCCCACCTGCAGCAGAATAATGTACTGGGCGGAGTAACCCCCAGGGAGCCGAAATGAACCCGATCGACGCGGAAACAGCCCTTACATTCGATGATGTCCTCCTTCTTCCCGGACCGTCATACGTACTGCCATCACAGACCAGTCTCAAGACGCATCTCTGCCGTGGAATCACCCTGAACATCCCTGTTCTCAGCGCAGCAATGGACACGGTCACCGAAAGCACAATGGCCATCGCACTTGCCCAGTTCGGCGGCATGGGAGTGATACACAAGAATCTCTCGATCGAGGAACAGGCCACCAAGGTCCGTCAGGTCAAGCGTGCTGAAAGCGGTGTGATAGTCGATCCCATAACCCTCGACATAAACGCCACTGTCTCAGATGCCTTCTCCCTCGCGGAGAGAACCGGGGTATCGGGCTTTCCGGTGGTGTCCCACGGCCGCCTCGCCGGGATGCTCACCCACCGTGACTACCAGTTCGAAGAGGATGGTTCCAAATCCGTCAGTGCACTCATGACACCCCTCGGCAACCTCGTCACCGCACCCGAGAAGACGGGTGTCGAAAACGCTCTTCTCCTCCTTCGGAAGCACAGGCTTGAAAAGCTTCCTCTCGTTGATGGCGAGGGCAGGGTAGTAGGTCTAATAACGGTTAAAGATATAATAAAAGCGCAGTGTCATCCCGATGCCAACAAGGATTCGAGGGGAAGCCTCAGGGTCGCTGCTGCGGTCAGCGTGGGAGACCCTGCGCTGGACAGGGCAGCCGCTCTGGTCGAGGCCGGAGTCGACTGCCTGTTCATCGACTCTGCCCACGGCCACAATTCGGGCGTCCTTGAAACAACCAGGCGCATCAGATCAGCATATTCAGCCATTCCGATCTGTTCCGGCAATGTGGTGACCGCAGAGGGCACGATTGCCCTGCTGGACGTCGGCGCCGACATGGTCAAGGTCGGAGTCGGCCCCGGTTCCATATGCACGACCCGGATAGTGGCGGGAGTGGGGTGTCCCCAGATAACGGCCGTGCACCAGTGTTCGCAGGCGGCTATCGAAAGAAACGCCACGGTAATCGCCGACGGCGGCATCAAGTATTCGGGCGATATCGTCAAGGCACTGGCTGCGGGCGCTTGCTCAGTCATGATCGGAAGCCTTTTCGCCGGAGTGGCCGAAAGCCCCGGCGAAGCCATCACCTACAAAGGCAGAAGGTTCAAGTCATATCGGGGTATGGGTTCTCTGGGGGCCATGAAGCTGGGTAGCGCTGACCGGTACTTCCAGAAGGAAGACAAAAAGCTGGTGCCCGAGGGCATAGAGGGGATGGTCCCGTTCAAGGGGCCTCTCAGCGACTTTCTGCACCAGCTGATGGGCGGGCTCCGGGCCGGGATGGGATATGTGGGAGCTGCCGAGGTTTCCGAGCTCAGTACCAAGGGGAAATTTGTGAGGATCACGAGCGCCGGCCTCAAGGAAAGCCACGCCCATGACGTGATGATCACCAAAGAAGCACCCAATTACACCCTTGAAAGCCATGCATTCTGAAACTCTGAGGGCCTGCGGCATCGTTGTCGAATCGGTTCTCACTGAAGAGAAGGGGTATTTCCTCGCCCGGGCAAGAAGGGGAGAAAAGCGGCTTGTAGCCGAGGTTACTTCAGCAGGCTCAGGCTTTGTTCACTCATGGCCTTCATCGACGCATCTCGTGCCGCCAATCGAGGCGAGGAACCTTCCCGGCGAGCTCAGACTGCTTGTCTTCGATGCGGGAAGTGCCCGCTTTCTCATTGAAGACATTCATGAAAGGCCTTTCAATCCCGGCGAAGCATCCGAGGTACTGGGAAAGGCAGCGGAAGCCCTGGCGGGCCTGGAGGCATCCGGTGTGGTGGCCGGCTACGTGGGTCCCGAAAGCCTTCTGCGCGAATCATCGGGCAGGGTTGTAATGCTCGCGGGCCGCAGAGGGGTGCCGTCCGGACCCTTCACTCCACCTGAAACTATCGGCAGAAGGCCATCCGACCCGAGAAGCGACGTGTTTTCACTTGGAACCCTGTATCTGAGGCTCCTGGCGGGAAGCGACGACCGCGACACTCTGGTGGAGGCCTGGAACAGACTTGACCCGGCCACAGTACGACACCTCTCCTCTCTGCTGGAACAGGATCCCCTGAACCGGCCTTCAGGGGTTATCCAGGCCGCTGCGAAACTTGCCTCGACCTTCGGTTCACAGGCGCCGGAACTCACCGGACCGGAAAACGGTCAGCCCGGTTTCAGAAGAGAGGTCCCGTCATCCTCCCCTCGTCCGAAAAGGAAAGGAACCCGGTTGCCTGGAAAAAGGCTCAGGGTTGCCGGTCTTGCTGTTGCCGCGGTTGCTGTTCTGCTTCTTGCGCAACCCTGGAAGCGGCCGGAAGCGCCCGAAAACCCGGATCCAGAACCCCGTTTTAACAGCGTTCCGCATGATTCGACGCAACAATCACCGCCGGACACCGTTGCCGCATCGGTCTCGGTTGATCAGCCGTCACTGGAAGACTCCGCCGTTGTCTGGGTCAGCAACGGAACCGGTACCGAAGGGGTCGAATCCGCTTTCAGGTCCGGGGCCGCCGGCGCTTACTCCTTCGTTTACCCCTCGAGGGGCGCCACCAGACGAAGAACGAGCCTTGTGCTCGTCAGGCGGGAAAACCCCGATACACAGCTTTCCCAATCGGTGTTCTATCCCGCTGCCATGCGGTTCGCCTCCCAGGATTCGGCAATGGGGGTAAAACCCACTGACATCACTGTCCTTCTCGGAACCGACCTTTATCATCCGGGAATCAACCAGGCCCGTCTGACCACGCCAACGGCTGCAGGCGACACCCTGTTCGTGGATATCGCCAATCACGGCATCCAGTACACGCTCGAGGGAATGGGCGCGGCATCCTGGATGGCTTCCAAGCTCAACGGGAAAGCGATCACCATAGACGGTACACAGTGGATACTTGGCGTAAGCGACATCCGCGACGGTGATCTTTGGAACGATGAGATCGGAATACCCGCGGTTCTCGACGGAACAATGTTCCTCTACAAGCCCGGTTCCACGATGGGCCCTCAGATCGAGGCAGCTCTGAGGGGTGTATTCCAGGCCCTGCCGTCCGCAGTTCAGGGGCAGCCTCAAGCCGTTCCCGTGCCCGATATCCACGTTCTCCTGGGAGCCCCCTGAAGCCGGTTGACAATGCCGTATCTACATGTTATGCTTGCCGCTACCAAGTCAGAAGCTTTGGAGGCATCCGTTGCTTATGAATTTTGATCTGCATGACAAAGTGGTTCACCCGCTTCACGGTGCGGGAGTGGTTACCGAGATATGCCGGAAAGACATTTCCGGCGACATGGTCGACTGCATTGTGATCAGGCTGGTTGCCGGCAGGGCGGGTATCCTTCTCCCGTTCGACAGCATTCATGATTCCGGACTTAGAAGGGTCTGCTCCAACGAAGACATGGACGAGGCCCTCACAGTTCTCGGCAACACCGCCGAGGACCTTCCCCGCGACTGGCGCAGGCGGATCGAAGTTCTCCGGGAGAGGGTCCATTCAGGCGACCCCAGCATGATCGCAACTGCCGTTCGCGATGTTCTGGCCCGTTCATCCATCAGCAAGATGAACCCCTCCGAGAAAAGGGTATTCACCGAAGCCATCGGTGTACTCGCTGGTGAGCTGTCGCTGGTGAACAACATAGAATTCCAGGGCGCGAGAACCATGATCGAGAAAAGGGTCACGGGCGTCCGGAAAAAGAAGAAGCAGGCCTGATTCTTCTTGACATCAATGGAAAGAACACCCGGCGATTCTTCAGAGAGCGTTGTTCTTGTCACGGTATGGATCGGCAGGGGCAGCCATGAAGGCCGTGACAGCGAAATGGCTCAACTTGTCAGAACCGTGGGCGGAACGGTGGCCGATTCAATTCACCAGAACCTCGCGAAGCCCGATGCAGGGTCTTTCGTAGGCAGCGGAAAGGCCGCCGAAATAGCTGAGCGGGCCAAAGCGCTCGGCGTCACCACGGTCGTGTTCGATCACAACCTGACTCCGGGCCAGGTTGCCCGACTCGAGCGAATAACCGAATGCAAGGTTATAGACCGGACCGAACTGATCCTGGCCATTTTTGCCCAGAACGCCAGAACGGTTCAATCAAGGCTGCAGATCGAGCTCGCTCAGCTGAAATACACACTCCCAAGGCTGTCCGGGATGTGGCACCACTTTTCCAGGCTGGGCGCCGGCATTGGGACGAGAGGCCCCGGCGAGACCCAGCTGGAAGTCGACCGCCGTCGGGCCAGAACCCGTATCGCAGCTCTCGAAGCAAGGCTTGCCGCCCTCGAAACAGGCTCAAGGCTCAGAAGAGCCGCAAGATCAGGCATGTTCAAAGTCTCCCTTGTCGGTTACACCAATGCCGGGAAAAGCTCACTCCTCAACGCTTTGTGCGACTCATCGGCCCTGGTGGAGGACAAGCTCTTCGCCACCCTCGACACCACATCAAGGAGGCTCGTCCTGCCCGGGTCGGGCACCGTTCTACTCTCAGACACGGTGGGCTTCATAGAGAGGCTGCCCGAGACTCTCGTCGCGAGCTTCAGGAGCACGCTCGACGTGGTTCGTGAGGCCGACCTTCTCCTCCTCCTGGCTGACAGCAGCTGCCCCGACCGCGATGAAAGGTTGTCGATAGTAACCAAAACCCTTGAAAGAATAGGCGCCGGGGATACGCCAAGAATTCTGGTCTGGAACAAGTCCGACCTCGGGGGTCTTCCTCCCTCCACGGGGATTTCGGTATCAGCCCTCACCGGTGACGGCCTGAACGACCTTCTGGATACGGTGACCACTTTTTGGAAGAATACACTGGCATGGTATACCGTCACTTTAGATATTCCGGACGGCGGCCTTGAAAACTGGATTCGGAGGAACTGCCTGGTGGAGAGTTCAGTCAGAACCGATTCGGGTGGGATCGTTTTTCACTGCGCTCCGGTCCGGGGTGCCGGCGAACTCGCCTCCAGAGTGAAGGCAGCATCGGGCACGCTTCTTCCAGCGGAAACACATTCATGAAGGACAGCACCCAGGCCAGAAACCTCGAGAAAAGCCTTCTCAAAAGGGTTTCCTCCCTGGCTGACCTTCACTCACGGGGTATCGTGACAGGCGAACTGCTCGGCAGACAGCTCATGAAACTCCTCACATCCCCCGAGGCGCGGGAGATGTTCAAACTTACCGTTGAACCAGACTCCAGGGAGCTCCGAATACTCTATCGCATGATGAACCCCTCGGGTTGGCGCAGAAAATCAGGTCTGAGCCGCGAAGAGCGTTTCCAGGAGTTCACACGTGACCTCGCGGGGGTCATGGGGTCCGACGCAAGCCCGGAGGAGAAGCTCATGGAGATGATGTCCCTGGCGTGCCTGCCGTTCTTCAAAGGGTTTGTCAACTCCAGGGCCGCTCCCGACGACAAAGAAAGCAAACCAAACAGCCGCGTCAGCGTGCTGGACTGAGACCTTGCCCGCCCAGCCCGGAACTCCCAGAAGCAGGCTTCTTTCCCTGGCCGGATTCGTCTTTGTGGCCGTTTCCCTTTACTTCGTGGGTAACTCACTCTCAAAGGGCATTCGCGAAAGCGGCGGGCTGGAAAATCTGCTGGATTTTAACCCGGCGATGCTCGCGTTCTCCTTCCTCCTCCTGCAAATGCATTTCCTGGCATGCGGGCTGGCATGGAAGATGGTCGCAGGACATACGGGAGGCAGGCTTGGTCTTTGGAAGGCGTACGCAATCCATTTCCTTGCCCAGGTGGGAAAATACGTTCCGGGAATGGTCTGGAGCGCCATCGGCAAATTCGCCCTTTCACGGGATTCCGGCATGACAGCGGTACAGACGGGACACGCGCTTGTCCTCGAAACGGTTTTCATCGTTTTCGGGTGTCTGTTCGTCGCCATGCCCCTGGTGTCCGACGCAGCCCTGGCTGTGGGACTCAGTGGCACTGAAGCGATACTCCTTGCCGTCACCATAGGTCTTCTCACCCTTTCAGCGGTACATCCGGCGGTTTTCGGCTTCCTTGTAAGGCTGGCCGGCAGGGTGACCGGGAAACGGATAGAGGCCCAACGTGTCCCCTTCGTCGAAATTCTGAAAACCATACCTGTTTACGTTTCCATCTTTCTGTTCGTGGGCCTCGGGTTCTGGCTGCTTGCCCGGGGTTTCGGGCTTGAGATACCCTTCTTTCCAGGGGTCTTCCTGTACCCGACCGCATTCGGGGTCGGCTATCTGGTAGTTCTCGCTCCGGGGGGACTCGGAGTAAGGGAGCTGGTGCTGGTGTGGCTGATCAGGATGGCGGCTCCCGGTTCGGAACCGGGAATGGCCGAGCTTGTAGCAGTTGCGGCCAGGATCTGGATCACTCTGGGAGAGGGGCTTGCGTTCCTGATCTCCCTGGCCATTTACGGGAAGGGCACCCGAACCATGATCCGGCTTCTCTCCCGGAAAGAGCCCGTCACTACCTGATCCTTACACCCTCCGCGGTCACACACGGCAACAGGTCGGTTCCTGCCCTGTGCTGAACGCTTCCAACCTCACACACGCTCTGTAGGATCTCGTAAGCGCTTCCGGAGATCAGACAGTTCACAAGCCTGCCAGTGACCTCCCCGCCGCTGATTGACCACGCCGTTCCGCAGTCGAGAAGCATTCCGCCTCCCGCGGCGTCGCTTCCCTCGGCGCTCAGGATTCCGGATACAAGAATACCGTTACCGATCCGGCCGGCCATCTCCTCCAGAGAGCCTCCATTGCCTGTGTCAACTGTGATGTTGGTGCAGACCGGCATGGGGTGTCCGCCAAGGTTTTTCCCCGCGTTGCCGGTTGACGGTAATCCCGCCTCACAACCGCTTGCAAGGTCAAAGACGAAGCCTTTGAAAACTCCGTTTCTGAACAGGGCCTTGTTTGATGTAGAGATCCCTTCAGAATCGAACGGGGCCGAACTGGCGCCGTTCTCGTGAAGCGGCATTTCCCTTATGGTGAGGAGAGGCGAAAGGACACAGTCCCCGGTCTTTCCAGCCAACCAGGATGCTCCGTCCAGAAGAACCCTGCCGCTGACGCCGGTCCTCACGGCCTGAAGAAGCACACCCAGGGCCGGAGGCGCAAAGATAACGGGTTTTCTGCCGACAACGGTCTCGGGACGTGCCCCGGCACAGGAAAGAGCGGGGAAAAGCCATTGAAGAGCCGTTGACGGATCCGGAAGACAAGTGCACTCGAAGTGCGAGGAACGCCTGTAGAGGCCGTCTTCAGTGGCGGAACTCACCGTGGCGTCAACTCTCACCCGGTTCCTTAGGTACTCGCCGAAGCACCCCTGCGAGTTGATTATGCCGACACCGTCCTTGCCCCACGAAACCCGTGCGCTGAGAAGGGTGCCCGGAAAGGCGGAATCGGCGCAGGATGCCAGTTCGCCCACGAAACTGAGTACCTCGGCTGAATCCGGAAGTTTTCCCCGGTTCACGAAATGAGCCGTGGAAGGCGAATCGGAAGGAAGGTCCCATGTGAAATCAGGGCCGGTTCTTGCGGAACTGATCGCATTCTCGGCAATGAGTGCCGCGTGGCTTCCCCCTTCGGAGCCTGCTGTTCCGGCCCTTCCGTTCCTTTGTATCCTGACGCTGTAGGAAGTGACGGTTCCCGAGCCGGCGACAGGAGAGCCACTTCCCGCCAGAAGAGTATTCCTGCGGCGCACCAGCCAGTTCACCTCCGCCTGCGAGGAGATCTGCACAAGGGTTTCGAGGATCTTCTGAGCCCGCTCCATGGCCTTCATTGTCAGCCGATCCTTATCGCGGTTACAAGAATGTGTGGTCCGCCGTAGCTCACGGGAATCGCGCTTTCGCCAGCCCGTCCGCATCCCCCCATGTTTCCGAAGAGCTGAATGTCCTCCCCGACCCTGTCTATGGCCTTCAGGACATCAAAGACATTCCCGGTGATGACTACCGGTCCCATGGGTCTGTCGATCTTTCCGCGGCGGACTGTCCATCCGCTCTCCGCAATGAGACTGAACCTCTCCATGTCGGTGGCCCCGCCAAGGCAGCCCTTCAGATACACCCCTGTTTCCATTGATGTGAGCAGGTGGTCACGGTCGCCCTCACCCGGTTCGAGAATGGTGCACCTCATTCTGGCCGTGGGAATGCTACCGGTTCCCCAGGCCCTGGCGTTGCCTGTAGGGGTAACCCCGATGTTGGAAGCAGTGGAGAGGGTGTGCAGTCTGCTTTTCACAACGCCGCCCCGCACCAGGCTCGTTCTGGTACCGCGCGTCCCTTCGTCATCCCAGCTGCAGCTACCGGGAAGCGTGAAATGGGTCGGGTCATCCGTTATGCTCAGGCACTCCGAGCCCACACGCCTGCCGGGACTGACAAGTGCCGCAAGAGCCGGGCACTGACCCAGGATGTCCGATTCCGCCAGATGCCCGAAGGCTTCGTGCACCAGCATACCCGTCAGTTCCGGCCCGAGTACCGCGGGCACGTGCCCCGGTGTGGGACCTGACGAATTTATCCTCAGTGACAGGTCTTCTGTCATTTCCCGGACCAGGTCCTCCCTGTGGCGAAGATTCTCGAGCCCGCCCCTGTAGGCCAGGCTTCTAAACGCCGTTACATTGCCCGGCAGGGCTGTCTGCAATCGAAGGCCGCAAAGCTCCTCGACCTCGCGAACGCTGGTTCCCGCAGAGTTCACCACCACCCGGTCCCGAAGTATCTCACTATAGTCCACTCTCGCTGATGCCGCCGGATTGGTCATTCCCAGCAGCTCGCAGTAGTGGCGGCAGAGAAAGGCCTTGTCCTTCAAGGGTGTACCGGTGAACGGTTCGGTACTGCCCGGCATGAAGCTGTTTCTCTCGGGTGAGTCCACATTGAAAGAAACCGAACCCTTCCCCGCGGTCACCGCGGCGCCTGCCGCCCTGTCAACAAGGGCTTCAATGCAGCTGAAACCCGATGACCACGAATACCCCCATCGGCCCGATACCAGAGCCCTTACAGTGCATCCCTCCCTGAGAACGGGACCCACGCTGCTCCCTCGTCGTCCGATCTGAGCAAGTTCGAGCGTCGAGATGCTTTCAAGTCGGACTTCCACGAAGTCAGCCTCGGAGGCTTGAACAGCCCGTTCCGCCCTGTCCCGTCTTTCCTGCAAATTGTCCTCCATGTGTCTACCAGGGAAGGTAAATCCCTTCCCGCGCAAGGCTGTCGATCATCAGGCGGACCGAGTCCGCGAGCATCGGGTCAGGGTTGAGGGAAAGGCAACGATTTGCGCAATCGACGGCCCTCATGTAATCACCTTCCCGCAGGTGTGTTCTTGCGGCGAGCCAGAGGGCCGGGGGATGTGATGCCAGAAGTTCACGGGCAAGGACGGCTCTTGCACCTCCGTTATCACCATTGGCCGCCAGCAGACCGGCGAGGATCATTGCCGCCTCCAACTGATGAGGGCCGTCGTGGGCGCACAAAGGCTCCAGAACACCGATCGCTCCGACAACATCGCCTTCCGTCAGGCACAACCGGGCCATTGCGAACACCACATCGTCTCCGCGTGGTTCGAGCCCGTGTGCGCGCCGGATAAGGACCCCCGCCCGGTAGAGGCTGTCAGGTTCCTCCAGAAGCAGAAGCCCCAGTTCGAGGGGCGCTCTGTAGTCATCCGGGCAGCTCTCCATGAAAATCCTGTACCATGACGAAGCCAGATCGAGGCTTCCCTGAAGAGCTGAAACCCTTGCAAGACCAAGAACGGCGTAGTGTTCGTGGGGGTTCATGTCCAGGGAGCGGGAGAAGGCCTCCCGCGCCTGAGCAAGAAGCCCCTGCCCCATAAGAGCATCACCTGTCTCCATGAAAAGGCGCGCGGAAAGCCTTTCCGGTTCGGTGATCATGATCAGCAGGAGCGCGAGAATGTATGGCATGAAATCCCTTCATGGTTCAAAGCTTGATTATCATAGCCCGGTAAACAATCGACGTCACCGTTTGTAAGCGCGAGGAGAGCCAGGCAATGCAGAAAGCTGACCTTGTTGTTGTGGGCGGGGGTCCGGCCGGGTACGTGCCCGCGATCAGGGCCGCCCAGTTGGGCAGGAGTGTCGTGGTTCTGGAAGGGGATGAACTTGGAGGCACCTGCCTCAACCAGGGCTGCATTCCCACGAAAACCCTGGCAGCCACGGCCCATCTGCTCAGACAATCCCGGGAGTGCTCCAGATTTGGTCTTTCGGGCGCTCTGGAAATAAGCTGGGAAGCGATACTGAAGAGAAAGAACCTGGTGGTAACAAGGTTGAGAAAGGGTATCGAAGCCCATCTCGAACACCTTGGAGTACAGGTGCTGAGGAGCAGGGGAGTTCTGCGGGAGCCGGGGGTTGTAGACGCCGGCGGAACCCTGATTACGGCAGACAATGTGCTTCTGGCCCCGGGGTCGGTACCCCTTGTTCCGGGGTTTCTCGATGTGCCCGGTGTGTTGACCAGCACTGATGTCTTGAACTGGCAGACACTTCCCGCGTCCCTTGTGATCGTGGGAGGTGGAGTCATCGGCTGCGAGTTCGCTTCGATACTTGCAGCCTTCGGCGTGAAGGTCACGATCGTCGAGATGCTTCCGAACATTCTTCCTGGAGTTGATCGGGATGTTTCCGCGGTTGTGGCCCGCTCTCTTGCCAGGGCCGGTGTCAAGGTCATCACCGGCAGCGGGTCCCGCGGGGTTGATGTGAACGGGTCGGAAGCCACTGTGCATCTTGCAGATGGAACTTCGGTTTCCGCGGAGAGGATCCTCGTCGCCATTGGAAGACGGCCGCGAACGGCCGACATGGGGCTTCCCGAGGCAGGTGTCGGGCTCGATCCCAGAGGGTGCATCAGGGTGGATGACAATTGTCTCACAAACCTTCCGGGGGTCTATGGCGCAGGGGATGCGACAGGGATGTGGTGGCTGGCCCATGCGGGAAGCGCTCAGGGTCTGGCCGCCGTGCACCACGCCTTTGGCGCCCCTGAAAGACCGGTAAACCCTGACCGCATGCCGGGCTGCATTTTCACCGACCCGGAAGTTGCATCGGTTGGTCCTGGCGAAGACCAGTGGCGGGAAAGGGGCGTTCCCGTGAAAATCGGTACCGCACGCTACATCGCCAACGGAAAGGCTGTCGGCATGAACGAAACCGAGGGCTTCATCAAGATCATATCGCGCGAGGACGACGACACCGTGGTGGGTGTTCAGATAGTCGGGGCAGATGCCTCGAGCCTCGTATCGGGGGCGGTACTGGCGGTCAACGCCGGAGTGAAGGCTGCGGATTGGTCCCGTTACATACACCCCCACCCGACCTTGTCCGAACTCTTCATGGAGGGGGCGGAATCACTCGGGATCGGCGCTCTCCATGGATGAGGGACTGTCGGCACTGCGCGAGCTGCTGAATGTCGTGAGAACGCTCAGGGGACCCGGGGGATGCAGCTGGGACAGGGAACAGACCCTTGAAAGCCTTCGTCCCTACCTTCTTGAAGAGGCGCATGAAGTGGCTGAAGCCGCTGAGCGCAGCGACTGGAATGCGTTGTCCGACGAGCTTGGGGATCTTCTGCTTCACATCCTGATGTGGTCGGAGATAGCAAAAGAAAAGGGTCTTTTCAGCCTGTTCGATGTTTCAGAGGGCGTCAGAGAGAAACTTGTAAGAAGGCATCCGCACGTTTTCGGCGACAAGGCGTCACCCTCGCCTGAAGAGGTTGAGAAGCAGTGGGAGTCGATAAAAAAGCGCGAGAAGTCAGGGACAAGGCAGGGTTTCTTCTCTTCCCTGCCCGGGAGCATGCCTGCCCTGCAGACGGCGTGGAGAATAACTCAACGGGCTTCCGACGCCGGGCTGGAACCTTTGCCCGACCAATCCGGTATTGAAAGTGCTGTAAGCAGTTTTTTTGCCGGACCGACGGAAGAGAATCTGGGACAACTGCTGCTCCTGCTCTCGGGTTACGCCGGGTCTCTGGGTATTGAGCCGGAACTGGCACTGAAGCGGGCGAACAGAATTTTTAAAATGGGGCATGGCGCTTGCTCCAGTGAGATAGATAACTGATATTCCCGTAAATTGTGGGGTCACAACTTGAAAGGAAAAGATGAAGTACCTGTTAACGATGCTTGTTGCAACTTTTGCCGTGGCGGGTTCCATCCAGCCGGAACTTCTGATGGATATGGCACAAGCCGCCCGGGGAGAGGTCATCCCTGTTGTTGTTCTTATGGAGGGTAATCTTGATTATCAGTGGGTTCAGACAGCCACCGCAGGCATGACCCGCGCCGAGAGGCAGCAGTTCGTGGTCGAGGCCCTTAAGGTCAACGCCCAGGTTTCTCAGCAGGCCGTCCTCGAGTCCATCGCCGGAGAGCAGGTTGAACAGCTCGTGCCGTTCTGGCTCGTGAACGGTTTTTACTGCCACACCACACCCGAGGTCATCCGCAACCTCTCGACACGCACGGATGTTCGCTACATCGAACGGGGAAACGTTGGCGGAAGCCTGATCGAACCCGTTGCCCAGCGTGACCCCGATCCGGGTCAGAGGGCAGTGGCCTGGGGCGTCAGCAAGATAAGCGCCCCTGAAGTCTGGGCTCTTGGTTACGAAGGCGAAGGCGTCATCGTGGGCGTGATCGACACCGGCGTTTACTACACCCATAGCGACCTTGGCAACAACATGTGGCACGATACTCCCGCCGGCTACCACTACGGCTGGGACTTCTACGACAACGACAACGATCCCATGGACACTTACGGGCACGGCACCCACTGCGCCGGGACCGTCGCTGGCGACGGCACTGCCGGCACCGAGACGGGCGTTGCTCCTTCCGCCACCATCATGGCCCTTCGAATCAACTATTACTACGGTGGTGAGGCCACCTGGGTACAGGCCATGGAGTTCGGCACCGAGCACGGTGCCGCCGTCCTGACCATGTCCCTCGGTTCCTACACCGGGGTCGCCTTCCTTCGGGAAGCTGAAGAAGCCCTGCTTCTCGCCGGTGTCGTGCACAGTGTCGCCGCTGGCAACAGCGGTCCCAGCGGCGGTACCATTCTCGGCAGCGGCGACTGCCCTCCCCCCTGGTTCCACCCCAACCAGACCTACCAGGGTGGGCAGTCAGCAGTTGTCACGGTGGGTGCAACAGACTCCAACGACAACATCGCAAGCTTCTCCAGCCGCGGTCCCGTGACCTGGTGGGGAAGTGTTTCCCCCTGGAACGACTACAGCGATTCCCAGCCCCTCATCGATCCCGATGTGAGCGGCCCGGGCGTGAATGTGCTCAGCACCATGATGGGCGGCGGATACACCACAATGGACGGAACGTCCATGGCCACCCCGCATGTGGCTGGCGTCATGGCCCTTATGATCAGCGCAAATCCCGACCTCACAGTGGCCGAGATCGACCAGATCCTCGAAGAGACTTCCATCGACCTGGGTGCCACAGGCAAAGACAACACCTTCGGCGCTGGCAGGATCAACGCTCTCGCCGCTGTCAACGCGGCCCTCGGGCTTGTTGGAACCTCTGAAGAAAGCCACGCCGGACTGGAAGCCGGCGGGCTCGTGCTTTCCGCCGTTTCTCCGAACCCTGTGAACGGTTCTGCGGCCTTCTCCCTCTACATACCCGCAACCGGTGACGTCTCCATAAGCGTATTCGATGTTGCGGGCAGGGTGGTGGCGCAGGTTCATTCCGGCCAGCTCTCCTCGGGCAGCCACAGCTACCTCTGGAGCCTTCCCGAGAACATCGGCAACGGCATTTACTTTGTCAGGGCGACTGCCCCCGGCGGTGCTGCAGTCAGCAGAATGACCGTAGTCCGCTGATGATTATGGGGACGGACTTAGAAAGATTAGATTACTGGTGTAACTTGATTCTTTACAACAAGATACATACTACTGAACCCTGCAGACCCGCCTGTATGTATCTTGTTATTCAACAAAGTTTTACGCCAGTAATCTAATCTTTCTAAGTCCGTCCCCTTAAGCCAGATGGGGCGGCCCGATCCCTGAGGGATGGGTCGCCCTTCTGCTTGTAAAGCTTTGTCCACAACGAAAGGAGCAGGCATGGTTATTCTTTTACTAGTTTTGGCGGCACAGGGCATGGGTGGCATGCATCCCGATGTGTTGGGGGACATGTCTCTCGCACAGCCCGGAGAACTGATACCTATCGTGGTTCATCTGGAGGGTTCGCCAGCCCCGGAATGGATCGAGGAAGTTGCCGCGGGGATGACTCGTGCCCAGAGGCAGCAGTTCGTCGTGGACGCACTTCAGTCAGCGGCTGTTCTCTCACGGTCCGATGTCCTGACATTCCTGGAACATCGCACAGTGCGGCGGCTGATACCGTTCTGGCTGGTCAACGGTTTCTACTGCGAGACAGACCCTGAAACCATCAGGCTTCTCGCCGAAAGACCCGATGTCGTCTTCATTGACCACGGCGCACCCGAAACGGCAATTGTGGAACCTGTGGAAAGACGTCGGGCAGACCAGGATGAGCTGGACAGGGCTGTGGCGTGGGGAGTGGAAAAAATCAACGCGCCAGACGTCTGGGCGCTTGGTTATGAAGGCCAGGAAGTCATAGTCGGTGTGATCGACACGGGAGTGGACTATACGCATTCCGACCTTGGCAGCAACATGTGGCACGACACACCGGCTGGTTTCCACTACGGCTACAATTTCTATGGTTCCGGTGATCCCCTGAACCCCATGGACGATAACGGGCATGGAACCCATTGCGCAGGTACAGTGGCCGGTACGGGAGCAGCGGGGACCGAAACCGGTGTTGCGCCGTCAGCTACAATCATGGCGCTTCGGATCTATTACTACACGGGTGGTTTTCCTACCTGGATCCAGGGTATGGAATTTGCAGCCGAACATGGCGCGTCGGTTCTCTCCATGTCGCTTGGAACGACCCCGGTGGGCAATGCCACTCTTAGGACAGCCGAGGAGAATGTGCTTCTGGCGGGGATTTATCACAGTGTGGCCGCCGCCAACAGTGGTCCCGGCTCGGGAACCATAAGGGCCAGCGGTGACTGCCCGCCCCCCTGGTTCCACCCCGATCAGGCGTTCCAGGGTGGGCAGACCGCGGTCGTTACCGTGGGTGCAACCGATTCCAACGACGCCATAGCCAGCTTCTCCAGCCGAGGCCCGGTTACATGGTGGCTTGGTGTTGCCCCCTGGAACGATTACGGCGACACCACACCCCTGATCAAGCCAGACATCAGCGGTCCCGGCGTTGATGTTCTCAGCGCTCAGCTCGGGGGAGGCTACACGACCATGAGTGGTACTTCCATGGCAACACCTCATCTCGCAGGCGTTGCAGCCCTTCTTTTAAGCATTAACCCCGAACTGACCGTGGCGCAGCTCGATTCCCTGATCGAGACCACGTCACTTGATCTTGGAACCGCTGGCAAGGACAACACTTACGGCGCAGGAAGGGTCGACGCTTACCAGGCCGCGCTGGCTGCCCTGGAGATGGTCGGCACCGAAGGTGGAACAAGTTCGAACCTGCCAGGTCCAATAACTGCCATGTCTGCTGTTCATCCCAATCCGGCGAAAAGCTCTGCGGCGTTCTCGCTCTACCTTCCCGCAAGCAGTGAAGTGTCAATAGTAGTGTTCGATGTCGCGGGCAGAGCCGTGGCGCAGGTGCATTCGGGCCAGCTTTCCTCGGGCAGCCACAGCTTCCTCTGGAGCCTTCCGGAAAACATTGGGAACGGTTTGTACTTCGTGAGAGCCGCATCCGCCGAAGGCACCGCCACCGCCAGAATGACGGTCTTGAAATAGGGGACGGACTTAGATAACTTAGATTGCTGGCCTAATTCTATGCTGGATAGCAAGATATGTTGATTGCGCATCGTTTCGATGCTCCAAGGTGTATCTTATTCAAGGAAATTAAGTTACGCCAGTAATCTAAGTTATCTAAGTCCGTCCCCCGATTTTTTTCTAGCCGCCGGAGATGAGGTGGATGACATCCACTACGGCGCCGTCAGGGATTACGGCTGTGTCGAAACAGGTTTTTGGGATTACCGTTCCGTTGATCCTCACCACAAGCATTCTGAAAGTGTACTTCTTTGCGGTGAGCACATCCCGCACGGTCATTCCCTCTTGCCACGGAAGCGAGTCTCCGTTCACGGTTATCATGTAAACCTCCCTTTCCCGAATATAGCCGCTGGAATAGAACGGCGGGCTTAGGTGTAAACCGTTCGTGGACAAACTCACACGAAGGGAGAATGGAGATGACGGAGATCATGCTGGCACTTGCACTGACCGCCTCGACACCGGATTACGCGAGGATGGGGGTGCTGGTTGACGGTGACATAGTCGCCGAACTGCCTCTCGAGCACACATCGGCAGAGATCACGGTGGGAGGCATCTATCAGATCGGCGTTGTGAGGCAGGTTTACGGCAATCCGTACGACTCGCCCATCGAAGCCGTCTATGTGTTCCCCCTCCCGGAGAACGGCGCTGTTTCCCGGATGGACATGTACATAGGGGACAGGCACATAGAGGGAGACATCCACGAGCGCAGCCAGGCACAGAGGATCTACGACGAAGCCATTCAGAGCGGTCAGACCGCGGCCCTGCTTGAACAGGAAAGACCGAACATCTTCACCCAGACTGTGGGCAACATCCTTCCAGGAGACAGCATTGTAATCGAGATCGAGTACACCGCCCCCGTCAAGTACGAATCCGGAACATGGGAGCTTTCGTTTCCCATGGTCGTGGGCCCCAGGTTCATTCCGGAGAGCGTGACGGACGCATCCAGGATCGCTCCTCCCGTTGTTCCGGAGGGCACACGTGCCGGCTACGACATAGAACTCTCCGTTCTGCTCGACCCGGGCATGCCTGTGCGCTGGCTGGAGTCGGTCAACCATGAGATAAACGCAGTGAAGCAGGGTGAATTGCCTCTTCTCAGCCTTGCGGCCGGCGAGACCATCCCCAACCGGGACTTCGTCCTCAGGTACAGGACGGCGACCGATGGCATCGGTTCCGGTTTCGTGGCGCACAACGGCGAACTCGGTGGTCATTTCATGCTTCTGCTGGAGCCCGATGCTTCCGTAGACGAAGCGATGATAGCGCCCAAGGAGATGTTCTTCGTCATCGACTGCTCCGGTTCCATGAGCGGCCAGCCCATGGAGGTGGCGAAAGAGACGGTCACCCGCTTCGTGGAGGGTATGAATCCCGGAGACTCATTCCAGATCATGCGTTTCAGCGAGACTGCAAGCGCCATGAGCCGGCACCCGCTTCCCAATACTCCCGAGAACATCAGGACAGGTGTTTCGTACATCAATTCCCTCAGCGGGATGGGCGGAACCATGATGATCGAGGGGGTGAGGGCGGCAATCGGTTACCCCGAGGACCCTGAACGGATCCGATACATTATCTTCCTCACCGACGGCTATATCGGCAACGAATCGGAAATCCTGGGCGAGCTTCAGTCCACGGTGAGGGACAACACCAGGCTGTTCAGCATAGGTGTCGGTTCGAGCGTCAACAGATACCTCATCGAAGGGCTGGCGCAGGAGGGGATGGGCAGCGCCACTTACGTTGGTTACAACGACGACCCTGAAGCCGCGGTGGCGGAGATCTACCGGAAGATCAGCAACCCTTACCTCGTCGGGATCGATTTCGACTGGGGAAACCTCTCGGTGAGCGATGTACAGTTCGGCGGAACCAGGGACCTTTTTGAAGGCGAACCCCTGGTTGTAACCGGCCGTTTCGAACGGCCCGGCAGTGGAACGGTCAGGGTAATGGGATCTCTTGGTGGGCGCACCTGGACCAGGAACATCAGTGTCACCCTTCCCCGCAACGGGGAGGGGAATGTCGCCGCTGACCGTCTGTGGGCATCCCGGAGGCTTGCCGGACTCCGCAGGGAGACCTACTCTCCCAGCCTCTCACAGTCCGAACGGGACGAAATCACTGAAAGCATGATCGGGGTCAGCCTTGATTACAGGGTTCTGTGCGAGTACACGGCTTTTGTGGCCGTGGATTCCGAGAGAAGGGCGGGTTCCGCAGACCCGCTGAGGGTTGATGTTCCGGTCAATATGCCCGTGGGCGTGAGCTATCAGGGAGTGTTCGGGCAGCCGGCGCCGGCCGCAGCCAGTTACTCCATGAATGGCAGAGGAGGGGTCGCGAGAACACTGGCGAGTGGCGAATGCTTCGAGGAGGATTCTTACGAATCCAGTACCCAGGGATACAGCGCCCCGGTTCCAGTACTCAGCCTTGTTTCTGTCGGTGATCCCCTCGGGGCAAGACCATCCGTTTTCAGAAGCTTGATGCTGGAATTGGCGGATGAGCTCCAGACCCTTCTGGGCCAGCAGGACACGGGTGTTTCCGGATCTTTGGTCCTTGAGCTCGAACTGAACTCCGACGGCCGTGTGACAGAAGTCACGGTTCTGGAAAACTCAACGGGCAAGAGGAACATGGAGTTCAGGGCGGTCCAGTGGCTCACCGGGAAGACGATCGCCGGAGCAGGCCCTGGAACAACAAGGGTTGAGTTCCAACTGCTTTAGGAGCAGCTCAGGAGTTCGGGAGGGGCGGCTGAGCCGCCCCTCCCCGTTTTGGGGAATACCGCTGGAACAGTTTCAAGTGTCCATCCGAGGTGATCTGTTGTATGTTCGCCGTGGATGAAGGTCTTCAGGTCTTCCTGGCCTGAGCCGACCCAATCACGCAGAACAGGAGAGCTTTCGATGAGGATGATCACAATTATGGCAGTCGCCGTTACGATAGCAGCCATTGGGTGTTCCAGGTCGCAGGTACATGGAAACCAATGGATCATTGCATCCCCGCACGACACGGTGACGGTGTCGGATGCGGCGGGTATCTGGGCCTCACTTGATGATCAGGAAAGGGCCGTTTTCACTGGGACTGATGATCCCGCCGGCGCCTTCCTCGACGCGCTGTCGGGAAAAGCGGCCATCGAACGGTTAGCGGAAGAATCAGGGCTGCTTGAGGATCCTGATCTGAACGCCACAGCGTCCTGCTGGCTGCGGGTGGAGTCAGCAATGGCTGCCCGGCTCCTTGATGTCGAGGAGGAAACCGCTTCAGTGACTGATGGCGACATGCAATTCTGGCGGGAGAACCAGGGCCTCATGGTCTGGTTCTCCGCGGATACTCCATGTCCTGAGGGGCCATTCGCAATAGCCGAGCTGCCAAGGGAACTGGGAGCGACACTTCGGCAGATTGCTCCGGGGGAGAGCGCATCCCTGGAAGGATTTGGAGTGGTTACGCTCGATTCCCTGTTGCAGACCCCCCGCCAGTCCGGGAGCCTGCCGGACAGTGTTGTTGCCGTGGCCATCGGCAAGGAAAGGGAACGATTCAAATACCTGCAGGAGTTTGCCCGCATGATTGAGCGCGGAGAGACCGGGATCAGCCCCGGGTTTGCCAATCTCAGCCTGCTGCCGGAAGACTCGATCGTAGTGTATTCGCCTCTGGGTCAGTGGACTCGAAGCCAGATCGAGACAGAACTCGCCTTCATCCAGACCAGGTTTCCGCAGGTGGAAGCCAGTGCCCACTGGGCGGGCATGATGCTTGAGAACCTCGTGATGCAAAGCCATTACAGGAACGTTCTGGTATCGGAGCACCCGGAGGTAGCCGATTCACTTCGGGAAGCCTCGCTGGCATTCCTCAAAAGCCAGGCCGCCGAGGTTCTCGTAAGACAGTACCTCGACAGCGCAGTGACGGTGACCCGGGCCGACCTTGAGGAGGAATACTCCGTACTCGCGGAACCTCCGTTATCGGCCGAACTGAGGGTTTTCCATCTGGCGTCAGCCGGTATCGGGGAGTTGCCGGACCTTCGTCGCGCGATGGCTGATGGTATTGGTCTCGACGGTTTTCCCGGAGTGCCAGAACTGGCTTCTCCCGACGGTGATCCACGGATCAGCCGACCGCTGATGAACGCTGATATTCCGAGTGGAACAGCTTCGGTTCTTTTTGGGGTCGCCGAGACTGACACGCTCACATGGTTCGGACCCCTTGAGATCAATCAGGGATACTTCGCCGCCTTTCGGCTTCGGGAAGTAGTGCCGCCCCGCCCCGCCACCATCGAGGAAATTGAACCACAACTCATCGAGTCAGCAAGGCGCCGCCTCGAGGCCGAGGCAATGGAGGCCTTCCTCGACGAGATCCGCCTGGAGTTCCAAATCATTGTGAACGATGATGTTCGGGAAAAACTTTCACCCGACCCCGGGCAATGGGGCGCGGAAGTCTGATACGGGCTTGACATGGCCTGTGAAGGCTGCTATTTACCCGATGTTCCTTTTCGTTCGACCCTAACCGTAAGGAGAATCTCATGAGATTTGTCGCTATGTTCTCCCTTTTGCTTGCGGGCTTTGCATTCGCAGCAGACATCCAGCTCGGCCACATCAATGCCGAGACAATCACCCCCGAAATCGCGGGCGACGATGTGATCTGCTCCCAGGTCTTCGTTTTCGGCAACCTCGTCAATGGTGTTGGTTTCAGCTCGCCCAACAG
Source organism: Candidatus Fermentibacteraceae bacterium (assembly GCA_046485185.1). Classification (GTDB taxonomy): domain Bacteria; phylum Fermentibacterota; class Fermentibacteria; order Fermentibacterales; family JCC-6; genus UBA6080. The sequence continues at coordinate 6,758 of JAWOHL010000071.1, read as the reverse complement.
CTGGATGATGGCTGATGACTTCACCTACGCAGAGGGTGGATACATCGACTTCGTGCAGATCTGGGCCATCTATGCCAGCAGCAACGCCACCGGCTTCAACATCCAGCTTCGCGCCGACGGCGGCGCAGGCCCGGGCAGCATCGTCAGCAGCCACACCTCCACCGCTGTCACCCACGCCAACACCGGTTACACCTCGTGGGGCTACCCCCTGTACTACACCGAGATCACCGTTGGCAACATTGATTTCATCGCCGGAACAAAGTACTGGTTCGCCATGCAGACCACTGGTGGCGCCGGCGCCCATTACTGGCTCGCCTGCAACCAGGCCTGGGCTGACATGAGCTACTTCAGCCAGGACAACGGCAGCTCCTGGCAGAGCAGCCAGGCCGCTTTCGGCGCGGCCTACGAGCAGTTCATGATCCTCAGTGGCGTTACCTCTCTTACCCGCGACAGCTGGGGCTCGATCAAGTCCCTCTTCTAGACTTCAGGTAAGGGTTCGATTCGGGGGAGGCTTCGGCCTCCCCCCTTTCGTTGTGTACAAAATGGAAACGGATGGTGCCTTGTGCTTGCCCTGCTTTTTCTGACCGGAACATCGGTTTCGGCCCCCGGGGTGGAGTACTGCATGGAGTTTCTTCTGGAAAGGTCACCCCGCTCTGATTCATTGGAGCCCGGCTTCTCGATGCTGCTCGAGAACACCGAGCTTGCTCTGCTGACAAGGGAACTGCTTCCCTGGGGGCCTGCTGTCCCCGACAGCGTTTTTCTGCGGTACGTGCTTCCCGCACGCGTGAGTCAGGAACCCCTTACCCGTTGGAGGCCGGTCTTCATCGAGCATGTTCTTCCGTTGGTACAGGGCGTTACCGACATAGAGGAAGCTGTGCTGATCATTTCCGCCTGGAGTGATTCATTGACTGATTACCGCCCGACTCAGCTCAGGGATCAGTCACCCCTTGTCACGTGGAGTTCAGGCATCGGCAGGTGCGAGGAGCTCACCGTTTTTTTCATGGATGCCCTGCGAAGCGTCGGGATCCCTTGCAGGCAGGTATATACGCCCTGGTGGCTCACCGTTGACGGCAATCATGCATGGCCGGAAGTCTGGACGCCCGGGGGATGGAAGTGCCTGGAACGTGTCAGCACGGAAAGCAGGCTTCCCCAGGAGAACTGGTTCACGGAGAGGGCTGCGGCATCAGCCCTTATTCTTGCAGTGGTAAGCGATTCGGTAGACGGCGCCGTTCGGTTCAGCTCCGGAGTGTCATTCCTGCCCGTCACATCCTCCTACGCTGTCACGGGTCTGTTGGAAGTGGCCGACGACTCAGCCGAAGTGTGGGTGAACGTGTTCAACTACGGCGCCCCGAGGCGCATTCTCACGCTCTCCCCTCCCCTGAGGGAGGTCGAACTCGGTGCGGGGTCGTATCTGCTCACGTGGGGATGGCCCGTACGCACTGCGATGGTTGAAGTTTCGCCGGGAGACACGACGTGGTTCTACCCGCGAGAGTCGGAAGACTCCGGTGTGGAAGCCGTCATGGGTATCGGGGTGGTTGAATGACCGCACTTCTTTGCCTCCTTGGATCGATCGGAGTTCTGACGCCCGCAGAGAGGGACAGCCTGCTCGAAGAAACTCATGGTAACAGGGATGTTTGGTGCGAGGCTTTCGAGACCCTGAGCGGGGATGAGTTGTGGTGCGCCGAGTACCTTTTCGGGAGCGTTCCCCGGCTGGACAGGCTAGAGATGACGACCGAGGCCCTGAACGACCACATCAGGGGCGCCCTCGACAGGAGGGACGCATTTGGCGAAGAGCTTTCCGACAGCATTTTTCTGAAATGCGTTCTGGAGTACAGGGTCGACCAGGAACCGGTGAGCGCTTACCGCTCAGCTTTGCGGGAGTACTGGAAGGCTGTGCTGCCCGCTCTGCTCCCTGATCCGCACGAGACTGCCCTGATGATGGTGAACATGCTTGAAGAGAGGATCGAGATCGAAGAGCAGGGCTACCTGGGAGGGGTCGCACCTCCCCTGGTCGTCCTGGCCGCTGGAAGCGCAACCCCGGTGGAGTGCACGGTTGTATTGTGCGCCAGCCTGAGATCGATGGGTGTCGCCTCAAGGCAGATCGTGGGCTGGTTCGGAGGAGAGGAAGGCGGAACACGCAGGTGGGTTGAAGTTTACTCCAGGGAAGGGGTGTGGAGACCACTTACCGTTCCGTGGGAACCTGTTCCAATTGATTTCGAGGGCCTTGCCCTGGCGGTGTGGGAAACCACGGGCGGATTCGTCACGGGAAGCCTTACTGAGACGGGAAGGATTGTCGTGATTCCGCCGGAAGGGCTGGCTGCGGGTGAATGGACCGGCACAGTGAGCCTTCCGGTGAATGGTGGGTTCATACCGCTGGACTGGGCATGGTTCGACCCGACGCAGCCCGACACTGTCGAGCTTGGCGCGGGAGATTACCTTGTCTGCGTGAGCACCCGGACCCCGGAAGGGCACTTACGCATCTTCGCCCGTGATGTCAAACTGGAACCTCACGGAGAACACGTGATTCACACGTTTCCCTGAGCCCTTTCAGCATCAAGGCGTTCCCTTGCGTCGGGGCAGTTGTTCAGGATGAACCCGAGGTTTGCGCAGGGGTAATCGTTACAGGCACCACAGGATCTCATTTCCCGTTCGACGGCGCATTTTCGGATAGGGCAGCCCGAGCTGCACCAGGAAAACTGGATGCCATTGCTTCGGCAGCCCGTGCAGTTCACGTCAGACGGGCTTATGCTGGCCTCGTAGGCTTTGGACCATTCGACGGCGGTTTTCTCGCGAAGGGCCTGGTCGTCGTTACAGTGTGCGATGTAAGCCGGGCAGCCCCGGCATTCAAGCCCGCAGAATGCAACACTGTTCATCATGCCCCTTCCGTTGGAGTAAACCCATGTATACATGCGCGGTGTTTTGCCGTCAACATGCTTTTTTACAGGAGCAAGCGCTCGCCAAGCGGATCCCCCTGATCGGTCTGGAACCGGTATGTTCCCCGTATGATGATGCTCTGGCTCACGCTTCTATTCACTGCGACCGCGGGCAGTAATCAGCCCGAGCCTCCGTTCAGACTCGCCGCGGAATGGGAACCCTCATACGGCACACTCATTCGCTGGCCACTCGGGATACCGTCCGAGCTCGTCGTTGAACTGGCAAGGGATGATTCACTGTACGTTCTTGTCGAGAACTGGGCTCAGCAGGCGGAAGCCCAACAGGCATTCGCCTCCTGGGGCGTCGATATGGGGCACTGCCGGTTCATCGAAACTCCCACCAACAGCCACTGGACGAGGGACTGGGGGCCCCATTGGGGCTTCGACGGTTTCGGGGAGTGCGGCATAATCGACCCGCTTTTCGACGGTTATCCGTGGGGTCCGGGCGGGCCTTACCGGGATTACACACGAAGCAGGGGCTACGAAGAGGATGATATCGTGAACCAGGCATTGGCCCAGGAGCTGGGATGCCCGGTCTGGCAGTTTCCCGCGTACCTGACCGGGGGCAACTTCATGGTTGACGGCCACGGGAGAGGTTTCAGCGTGCTCTCCATGCTGACTGAAAACCTCGCCCTCTGGAGCCATGAGGAGTTCCTGTCCCTCTCCGCCAACTGGCTGGGCCTTTCCACATACAACATACTCGCCAATCCCGAGGAATACGGCCTTCAACACATCGACTGCGCCGCCAAACTCCTGGACGAGGAGACGATCCTACTGAAGCAGGTGCCTGCCTGGCACCCCGACTACTCCCGGCTTGCAGCCATAAACGACAGGCTGACCACCGAGATGAGTTGCTTCGGACGCCCTTACAACGTGGTCAGGATATACTGCGACTCTTACTCCGGAAACTCGCTTGCGGCCTACACCAACTCATACATTCTGAACGGAAAGGTGTTCGTGCCCATGTTCGGAATACCCGCCGACGAACCAGCGCTGCAGACCTACCAGAACGCCATGCCGGGCTATGAGATAATCGGAGTACATTACGACAGCTGGTACTATTACGATGCCCTGCACTGTCGAACCCGTGAGATGATCGACCGTGAAATGCTTCTCATCCAGCACCGTCCGCTCGACTCACTTCTGCCATACGAGCCGCAGTTTCCAGTTGAGTGCCTTGTCCGCCCGTACAGCGGGGCCGCCCTTATCCCCGATGAAACGTTCCTGCGCTACAGGGTGGCAGGGATCGATCCGTGGACCACGGTGCCCCTGGTTCAGATCGGAGGTGACTCGCTCACGGGACAGATTCCCTCCCATCCCGTCGGAACCGTGGTTGAGTACTACCTGAGCGTTTCTGATCTTTCAGGCAGGACCGAAACCCTCCCCCGGACGGCTCCCGGAGGGGTTTTCAGCTTCACCGTCGATACCGGGCTTGGTCTTCAGGGGTCTTCCACCCCGCAGGTTACCGGTTTTTCCGCAGTCCCGAACCCGTTCCAGACCTGCGTAACCCTGACATTCACACTTGCAGTTCCTGGAGCAGTTGAGCTTTCCGTCTACGACCTTGCAGGAAGAACTGTTATGACGACGGCCTTACCTTGCATGGCAAGCGGCAGCCACAGCTTGAGCTGGAATGCAGGCGGGGTTGCTCCCGGGATGTATCTCGTGAGTGTCAGTTTCAGTGGGGAAATCCGGACATTGCGTGTTGTACGCGTTCCCTGAGGCTATTTCTCCAGAATGAACCTGAAGTAGACCTTCTCGCCCCGGCGAAGGGCGCTGTTGTACGACCGGGTTCCCTGAAGCCCTGCGAATTCGTAGAAGAAGCCCTTCAGAAGGGGGGGAACCTTCCTGTTTATCAGTTCGCGTTTTCGGCCGTCGTCAATTTGGAGGGCTTTGAGAACATTCGCGCTTATGTCGGTTTCGCTGTTGATGGAGAAACCGGTCTGGCTCATCTGATGCCTGAGCGCGTCCAGTTGGCTTTCCTGGCAGTAGTCGGAGTAGAGGAGATGCCCGCCCGGCCTGAGAACCCGATGGACTTCCCGAAGAAAACCCGGGATGGAGCCGTAGCAGTGTGACGATTCTATGTTTACCACAGCGTCGAATGAAGAAGGCTGAAACGGCAGGCGTTCGGCGTTTCCGTGCTGAAAGCTCAGAGTGGGAAAGCTGTAGTGGTTGTTGCAGAAGGCTATGGCCTTCGGGGAGAAATCGAGGCCGGTCATCGATCTGGGTTCAAGGTACCTGGCGATGAACGATGCCCCGCCACCCCTTCCGCTTCCCACCTCAAGCACATCACTGCCCCTGAGGTCAACGGCGCCCGCGACCTGATGGTAGAGCTGTATGCTGTACCTGTTCACCTCGTCGGCCTCTTCGAGCCGCACTGGTTCATGCGAAGGGTCAAGGGATGCCCAGCCGTAGTTCATAAGGGTCATGTCGGCATCGCGGTCGATACGGGACATCTGGTCGTACCAGCGCCTTATGACAGGTTCCCGTGCCATCATGAGCAGTTTGTAAACCGAACTGAACACTGGTGTTGAATACCGGCGCCGCCATGAGACCCGTGGAGTGTCAAGGGTGGATTCATAAGACATTTTGCACACTTTCACGGGCTGTTCAAGCCGCTGCTTCGGGTCTGACGAGATCCATGCACCGGCATGAACCAGTTATGCAAAGCATTGTAATATGCGGGAAAACGGGCCCGGGTGTTACCCCGCCGTTTCCACTCTGTTCCTGCCCTTGTGTTTGCCCCTGTATAGAGCGCTGTCCGCCACCCTGAGGGCTTCATCTATTGGGGCCTTGCCTCCCTCGCAGGTGCCGAAGGTCATCGTGAGATCGATCATGCAGCCCTTCCAGACAAACGGCTTGCCGCAGATCAGCTCACGCAGCTTCTCCGCGACACGCGTGCAGCCCTCAGGATCGGTGTCGGGGAGGAGGATCAGAAATTCCTCGCCGCCCCACCTGGAAGCCAGGTCCTGCGCACGAAGGGCTTTTCGAAGCCGGTATGAAAGCTCGACCAGAATGGCGTCACCGCACTCGTGGCCGTACTTGTCGTTCCATGCCTTGAAGTTGTCGATATCGCCGAGTATAAGGCCGAATCCCCTTCCGTTCCTTGCGGATCGGGCCTGTTCGCCTGTCAGGCGTTCCACCATTGCCCTTCGATTCGCAAGCCCTGTCAGCTCATCGGTTCTGGACAACTCCTCGACCTTTTCGTACGCTTTCGCAAGCTCGGTGTTCTTTCCGCTGAGTTCCCTGTTGACCCTGGTTCTAAGACGAACACTGCGGTAGACCGATGACAGTGAAACTCCCGCAAGTAACAGCCCCGCTGCCGCTCCGAAGATCATTATCCGCTGCACGGCCCTGTCACGGCGCAGGCGCTCGATCTCCCTCTCCTTTGCTTCGGTTTCGTAACGAAGCCTGAGAACATCGATCTGCCTCACCCTCTTCTCCGCCGTGAGCCCCTCGTGCAGTCTCTGCTGCCGGGCGATGGTTGAGAACGCTTCCTCGTGCGCACCAAGAGAGTGTAACAGCGTGGCCTTTTCCTGAAGAATGCACGTTTGCGCCCCGCGATCGTTCAGTTCCAATGCAAGTGCCTCGGCCCTTTGGGAGATCTCGAGCGCTTCACGGTTCAGGCCCTGAACTCTTCTGAGTTCGACCTGCTTCATCAGGCTTGTGAGAATGCCCCTCTTTCTTCCCATGCCGGTCGATGTTTCGAGGGACCGCTGGAAGAGTTTGTCAGCCTCTTCCAAGTCGTTCTTCAGAAGACAGACCGATCCGAGGCTGTTAAGGGCCATGGAGCAGAGGTAGTCGTCGTTCCTCTCCGTGGCTTCTGTA
>JAWOHL010000009.1:0-21611 GCA_046485185.1 Candidatus Fermentibacteraceae bacterium | reverse complement strand
TGGGAGTTCTGCTTCAGCTTGTCAGGGAAGACCGGTGAGGTTGTTTTCCGCCCTGCTCCTTCCCCGGAACGCCCTCGATGCGCTTGAATCATGGTATCCGCAGGTTCTCGCCGAGCGTCCTGGAACGCGCCGTGTCCGCCGCGAGAACCTGCATCTTTCGCTCAGATTTTTCGGTGAGTTCCCACCAGAAGATGCCCGCAGGATACTTGATGACGCATGGTCTTCGTACGGCGCTCTGCCCCTCGAATTCCGGCTCACGAAGACGGGCTGCTTTAACGACACCGCTGTCTGGGTGGGAGGCAGCTTCAGCCCGGGTGTTTACGGTCTGGCGGAAGCCGCCGGCAACCGGTCGTTCTTGCCCCACGTAACCATCGCCAGGCTTTCCGGCGGGCATCCTCCCGCCCTGCCCCCGGTTCCTGCCGGCATTTCCGGTCTTCTGGACGGGATGACCCTGTTCGAAAGCACCCTCACGCCCCGGGGACCATTGTACAGCGTGGTGTTCCGTTGGGTGCCGGGGGGCTTGCCATGAGAACACATGTTTACTATTCTTGGGCTGTGGCTTGAGAACGTCCCCTTTACAGGGTCACCTTAACGAACGAAAGGTGTTGCCATGAGCAAACAGGAGGATTCCTCACAGGAGCGGGCAAGGGCGCTCGACGCGGCCTTCCAGCAGATCCAGAAAAAGTTCGGGCAGGGCGCCATCATGCGCCTGGGAGACAACACGGCCATGAAGGTCGACGTGATACCAACAGGCAGCATTCTGCTCGACGCAGCCCTGGGCATCGGGGGCATTCCTCGGGGAAGGGCCATCGAGGTCTTCGGCGCGGAAAGCAGCGGCAAGACCACCCTGGCCCTGCACATGCTGGCCCAGGCCCAGGCTGCCGGCGGCGAAGTGGCCTTCATCGACGCCGAACACGCCCTCGACCCCGACTACGCCCAGAGGCTCGGGCTCAACATAGACAACCTGCTTGTCGCCCAACCCGAGACCGGCGAGCAGGCCCTTGAAATAACCGAAACGCTCGTTCGCTCCAACGCCATGGATGCCATCGTCATAGATTCCGTTGCCGCCCTGGTTCCCAAGGCCGAGATCGAGGGCGAAATGGGCGACAGCCATGTGGGGCTTCAGGCACGGCTCATGTCCCAGGCCCTCCGCAAGCTCACGGGCGCGGTAAGCAAGTCGCGCACCGTAGTCATCTTCATCAACCAGATCCGCATGAAGATCGGCGTCATGTTCGGCAACCCCGAAACCACGAGCGGCGGGCGGGCTCTCAAGTTCTACGCCAGCGTGAGGCTCGACGTCCGCAGGATTGCGTCCATCAAGAACGGCGAAGACGTGGTGGGCAGCCGCACAAGGGTGAAGGTCGTCAAGAACAAGATGGCCCCCCCCTTCAAAGAGTGCGAATTCGACATTCTCCATGGGGAGGGGATATCCCGCGAGGGCGAGCTTCTCGACCTCGGCCTCGAGAAAAAGCTCATCACCCGCCGTGGAACCTGGTACTCCATGGGCGACCTCCAACTTGGCCAGGGCCGCGACAACTCACGGATCTACCTGAAGGAAAACCCCGAGATCACCCGGAAGCTCGACATCGAACTTCGTACAATGCTGGGGCTTCCCCCGTCGGCGATAACAGCGCCCGCCCGGGTCGCTCCGGTTGAATGACCCTCACCGAGGTCCTTTCCGTCACCCAGGCCCGTCGTGGCTGGGTGGTTGTTCGGCTCGAGGGGGAGAAGCTTCTTATCCCCCTCGAAACCGCTGAAGCCAGCGAAGTCGTTCCCGGTGCCTTCATAGACGCTGATGCTTTGCGCGATGAGGCCGAAGGGCCCCAACTGTCCGATGCAAAAAGGTACACGAACCGTTACCTGGCACTGTCCGAACGCAGCAGCGGGCAACTCGCCGCGAAACTGCGGGAGAGGGGCTACCTTCCCGGGGTTGTCACGGGTTGCATGGCGTGGGCGCACGAGTACGGCCTCATCGACGACCTCCGCTACGCAAGGGCCTTCGCCGCCTGCCACACGCTGGGAAGGGCCGGGCTTAAGGCCCGGCTTCGGGGTAAAGGCGTTGAGGAAAGCGCCATAACAACTGTTCTCTCCGAAAAGCCTGACAGCGAGTCCACGGCTTCCCTGGCGGCGCTGGTGAAACGGAAGTACGGCGGCATTCCCGACCGCGAAACGGCAAGAAGACGCGCCGCCGGCTGGCTTTTACGAAGGGGTTTTCCGGCGGGGCTCATAGCCGCCGTCCTGGAGAAGGCGCTTTGAAAAACCCGCACACCCGCTGGTTCTACACCGCCCTCGGTTGCAGGCTGACAGGGGCCCAAACCCCGCCGCCTCCGCCGGGAGTTCCCGGGTGCATGCACGAAGCCCTTGCCCTGCCCCTTCCCCATGTCTCGCCCGGCTGCCGGTACCCCGGCGCTGAACTGGCCGGTAACAGGCGCAGGCGCATCTACGGTGCCACCTGGGATGTCCTCAGGCCACTTGGCTTCAGCAGGCCCTGCCGTCTCGAGCCCTGGCCCGGTGTCCAGCTTTTCCTGCCTTTTGTCAGGGGCGGGGTGGGCGTGATACCCCAGGGCTTTTCCACCCGGATACCCCACCAGCTGCGGGGGCTGGCCCTGGCGGGCAAGGGCGTTGCCGCGGCAGTTCTGGGCTTAAGGCTCGTCGTGGTGTGCGCAAGGGTCGAACCCCTGCCGTGGGAACTCATCACCTCGGGCGGTGGAACGGTCTGCACCCCCGACACGCTTCCCCAAGCCCTTTATGAACTTGACTTTCCCGGGGGGTCGGAATAGATTAGCCGTCCCTTCACCTGAAACGTGCAAGCCCACTCAGGGTGAGGGCATGTTGTTGTTTTGTATTAGTTGTTACCATAGAGAAACAGCCCTTTTCGGAGGTAGAACCTTGAAGACCTATTCGGCCAGGGCCGGGGAGATACAGCGCAACTGGTGGCTGGTGAACGCCGACGGCCTCACCCTCGGCCGGCTTTCCACCAAGCTTGCCATGCTTCTCCAGGGCAAGAACAAGCCGGTCTACACACCGCACATCGACACCGGCGACTTCGTCGTGGTCGTGAACGCGGACAAGCTTCACGTCTCGGGCAACAAGCTCGAACAAAAACACTATTACAGGCACACCGGCTATCCGGGCGGCCAGAAGTCGGTTCTCATGCGGGATCTCCTGGCGAATCATCCCGACAGGGTCCTTCGTCACGCCGTTGCGGGCATGATGCCCAAGAACAGGCTTGGCAGAGCCCAGATCAAGAAACTCAAAATCTATTCGGGCATCGAGCACCCCCACGAGGCTCAGCAGCCTCAGGTGCTCGAGTTCTAGCCGGGAAAGGTGAGAATGGACCAGCATATCGGCGTGGGAAGAAGAAAGACCAGCACCGCCAGGTGTTACCTCAGGCCGGGTTCGGGCCGGGTCGTCATCAATGACAGGACCCCTCTCGAGTATTTCGGCGACCTTTCCCAGAAGGATCACGCCCTCGAGCCCCTTCACGCGGTCAGGGTAATGGGCATTTTCGACGTGGTCGTGAATGTTAGGGGCGGTGGCATAACCGGCCAGGCCGGCGCCATCAGGATGGGCATCGCCAGGGCTCTGGTCGATGCGAACCCCGAGTACCGGCAAACCCTGAAGACACAGGGCATGCTCAGGCGCGACCCCAGGATCGTCGAACGCAAGAAGTACGGAAGACCGAAAGCGCGCAAGCGTTTCCAGTTCTCCAAGAGGTAGTTTTCAGCTCCGCATGGAGCCATGACAACTCACGGTGGGTTTATGCGGGCGCCCGGTGTCCCTTGAAGGATTGGCGCCCGCTTCCACCGGTGGTGAAAACCGAAAGGACAGACTCAGAATGCAGATTCCATCCATTCAGCAGATGCTGGAAGCAGGGGTTCACTTCGGCCACCAGGACAAACGCTGGAACCCCGCCATGAAGAGCTACATCTTCATGTCCCGTAACGGAATACATATCATCGACCTCAAAAAGACCCAGAAGGCTCTCGAAGACGCGGTGAACCTGGTTTCCAGAACCGTGGCCCAGGGCAAAGACGTTCTGTTCGTGGCCACCAAGAAGCAGGGCCGCGAGTGCGTCGAGGGCCACGCTGAAAGGTGCGGGCAGTACTTCATGACCGAACGCTGGCTGGGAGGTACCCTCACCAACTTCAAGACCGTTTACCGCAGCATCCTTCGCCTCAACGAACTCGAGAAGGAGGAGCATGAAGGTTTTCCCAGGGGTCTCAAGAAGCGCGAGATCCTTCAGAAGACCCGCGAACGGGAGAGGATCGAGAAATACCTCAGGGGCATCCGCCACATGAAGGGCCTTCCCGGCGTGGTGATAGTGGTTGACATAAAGAAGGAAGCCATTGCAGTGCAGGAAGCTAAAAGACTCGGCATTCCGTGCATCGGAGTGGTCGACACCAACTGCGATCCCGGCGAAGTGGATTATCCCATCCCCGGAAACGATGACGCCATCAAATCCATTTCCATGATCATCGGAACACTTGCCGACTCAGCCCTTCTTGGCGCCGAGGGCAGGAATCCAAGAGAAGTTGATGAGAAACCGGCCATGACCTCCGGGGAGGACGAAGAGAAGCCCCAGACAACCGTGCAGTCCGTCGAGCCGGTCATCGAAGAGAAGGAATGACCAAAATGGATGTTAAAACCATACAGGAACTCCGCAAGGTTTCCGGTGTCGGCATGATGGAATGCAAGAAAGCCCTCGAGGCAACGGGCGGCAACGTCGACGAGGCCCTGAAGCTCCTGCGCGAGCAGGGCATGCAGGTGGCAGCCAAAAAGGCTACCCGCCTCGCCAACGAAGGCAGGGTGGAGTCGTACATCCACTTCAACGGCAAGATGGGCGTTCTTGTCGAGGTCAACTGCGAGACCGATTTCGTGGCGCGCACCGACCACTTCATCGCCTTCTGCAAAGAGCTTGCGATTCACATCGCCGCCAGTGGCCCCGAGTACGTTTCAAGCGCCGCAGTTCCGGAAGAGAAGCTGTGCGAAGAGAAGGGCATCCTTCTCAAGCAGCTCGAGGGTTCGGGCAAACCCCAGAACATCGTGGACAAGATCATCGAAGGCCGCATCACCAAGTTTTACAGCGAAGTCTGCCTTCTCGACCAGTTGTGGTTCCACGACGAGACACTGGGCACCGTTTCTTCCGTGCTCAACAACCTCATCGGCAGGGTCGGCGAGAACATCGTCATCAACAGGTTCTCCCGGTTCACCATAGGCTCCTGAGATGGAGGAAGGCCCCCGTCCGCGGGAGAGGTTCCTGCTCAAGCTCAGCGGCGAAGTGCTCGCAGGGGGCCAGGGTCACGGCATCGATCCCGGCAAGGTGTCCGAGCTTGCCTTCGAACTCATCGCCCTGTCGTCCCTGGGGTATCAACCCGGGGTCGTCGCGGGGGGCGGCAACTTCCTCAGGGGTCGTGACACCGGCGGCATAACCCGGACGACGGCCGATTACATGGGCATGCTGGCCACGGTCATGAATTCCCTGGCCCTTTCCGATGCCGTCATCAGGGCCGGTGGCCGCTCAACCGTCTTCAGCGCCTTTCCCTTTCCCGAAGCGGGCGTCGAGATCTTCTCCCCCGGAAAGGCCACAGAGTCTTTCGGGAAGGGCGAGATCCTCTTCTTCGCCGGGGGCACCGGGAACCCCCACCTCAGCACCGACACTGCAGCCGCCCTCAGGGCCGCACAGACCGGGTGCGGAACCCTCTACAAGGGCACGAAGGTCGACGGCATCTACGACAGGGATCCCAAACTGCACTCCGATGCCAGGCGCTTTGATCGGATGGGATACGACCAGGTGCTTTCCATGGGGCTTGGTTTCATGGATGCGGCCGCCGTTGCGGTGTGCCGCGACGCGGGGATAAGAATCGCTGTTTTTGACCTGACCGGACCCGGCAACTTCAGCCGTGTGCTTTCGGGCGAGCTTCCGGCTACGGTCGTGGAGGATCAGTTATGCAGGACCTAATGCTTTCCGAAGTGCGGGAGAAGTCGTCAAAGACCGTTCAGAACACATCCCGAGAGATGTCGGTTATCAGGACGGGCAAAGCCAGCCCGGCCCTCCTCGACAACATCAGGGTCGAGTGCTGGGGCGACACGATGCCCATCAAACAGGTGGCGGGCATAAGCGCACCCGAACCCAGGCTCATCGTGGTCCAACCCTGGGACCAGTCAACTGCACCCGCCATCGCCAGAGCCATCGAAGCAAGCGATCTGGGTCTCAGGGCCACCATCGACGGCCCCGTGATCCGCATTCCGGTGCCCAAGCTCTCTGAAGAACGCCGCAGGGACCTGATCAAACTCGTGAAAAAACTTGCGGAAGAGGGCCGCACCTCACTTCGCAACATCCGCAGGGACGCGAACGACCAGATCAAGAAGGCCTGCAAGGCCGGCGAGATCACCGAAGACTCCGAGAAGAAGACGCAGGACCTTGTCCAGAAAGCCGTTGACGAGGCCGGCCTCGAGATAGACAAACTGCTCAAGGCCAAGGAAAAAGAGATCCTGGAGGTCTGATGCCTGCTGTTCCGTCCCATGTTGCCATAATCATGGACGGTAACGGCCGTTGGGCGAAGAAGAGGGGTCTTCCCCGCACCGACGGCCATTCCGCGGCGGAAAGGGCTATTCACACCGCTGTTGAGTTCTGCGGCGAAACCGGTATCAAATTCCTCACCCTTTACGCTTTCTCAACCGAGAACTGGAGCCGCCCCAGGTTCGAGGTGGCCTTTCTGATGCGGCTTCTTTCCAGGTTCATCTCGAACAACATCGACGAGCTTCACGGCAAACAGGTCAAACTCAGGGTCACAGGCAGGTTCCATGACCTTCCCAGGAAGCAGCGGGCCGATCTAACGAAAGCCATGGAAAAAACCGCTGAAAACAGGGGACTTGTGCTGGTCCTCGCCCTGAGCTACGGCGGCAGGGCCGAGATACTCGATGCGGTACGAACACTTGCCGCGCAGGTCCGTGACGGCGCGGTCCCGCCTGAGGGCATCACCGAAGCCATGATCGGCGGTCTTCTCTACAACCCCGACATTCCCGACCCCGACCTGATAATACGCACCTCGGGCGAACAGAGGCTCTCTAACTTCCTGCTCTGGCAGTCCGCGTACAGCGAGCTCTACTTCACTCCGGTGCTGTGGCCGGATTTTGACAGGGAGCACTTCCGGGCAGCCCTCGAGGACTATTCGGGAAGGGGCCGCCGCTACGGCGGCCTGACCGACTGATGGCATTTCCCGGCCTCAGGGGTCGGATACTCGTGGCCGTTCCCGGCCTTGTCATCTTTCTCGGGGTGATCCTTTTTGGCGGACCCACCGCCTCCCTTGTCCTTTTTTCGCTTCTGGCCGGTCTCGCGGGTTACGAGGCCGTTACCCTGTGCGTGGTTTTTACGCCCGTTCCCCTGAGGTTCATGGTGGGAGCTGCGGCGGCTCTGTCCGCGTGGCTCACCGGCGTGGGGTCACAGTACGCGATGCAGGCCCTGATGCTTCCAGGAGCCGTTCACGCGATGTGGTGGATCTTCCGGCGGACACCGAAGGGAGCACGTGCGGGCATGCTGGGCGTGATGGCCCTTTCGGCATACTACACGCTTGGGTTCGGTGTTCTTGCCAGATTATCACTCGGATGGGCCGACCGCGCGTTCGTTCTGATCCCACTGGTTTCCTGCTGGGTCGGCGACAGCTTCGCCTACTTCGCGGGTTGCCGCTGGGGAAGGCACAAGATGCTGCCCCTGTTCAGCCCCGCCAAATCCTGGGAGGGATTTGCCGCAGGCATTGCGGGCTCCATGGCTTCGGTGGCCGTTCTGGGTCGTAACGCAGCCCCCCTTGCGTACCTTCTTCTCGTGGGTCTTCTGTGCGGAATAGCCGGAGTGATCGGTGACTTTTTCGAGAGCGCGGTGAAGCGTGACGCTGGGATCAAGGATTCGGGGCGGTTCCTGGCCGACCACGGCGGCATCCTCGACAGGTTCGACAGCGTCGTTGCCGCTGCCCCGGTGGCCCTGCTGCTCTACGGGCTTTTTGGAATGGGGTGAGCGCTTGAAGAGGCGGGTTGCGGTGCTGGGTTCCACGGGCTCCATCGGCGTACAGGCCCTTGCCGTGATCGAGAAAAGCCCCTCGCTCATCCTTCACTCGATCTATTGCGGCTCATCGCTTTCCACGCTCAGAGAACAGGTGAAGCGGTTCGATCCCCCCATGGCCGGTATAGCAGCGCTGCCCGAAGGGGCGGACGGAACGGGTCTTGTCGTTGGCCGGGAAAACCTGCCCGGGCTGATCGAGGGCGCTGACATGGTGTTGAACGCCATAGTGGGCAGCGCGGGCCTTGAAGCCAGCCTTCTCACGCAGGAAGCGGGCGTTCCCCTGGCCCTGGCCAACAAGGAAAGCCTGGTGGTGGGCGGGGATCTACTGTTTCCTCACCTGGAAAAGGGGCTGGTCATCCCGGTCGACAGCGAGCACAGCACTGTCTTCCGCTGCATTGCCGGCGAGGACAGAACCCCTAGGCGCATCGTTCTCACAGCAAGCGGAGGCGCCCTGCGCGACATGCCGGTAAGTGAGATCGCCGGGGCATCGGTCGAGCGGGTCCTGTCCCACCCGAACTGGAGCATGGGCGCCAGGATCACAGTGGATTCTGCATCCATGGTGAACAAGGCTTTCGAGGTCATAGAGGCCCGGCGCCTCTTCCCCGGAATTCCCATTGAGGTTGTGGTTCACCCCGAAAGCATCGTCCACTCCTTCATCGAGACCGCCGACGGTGCATGGAAGGCCCTGATGGGAGTACCGGACATGGGCGTTCCCATTTCCTACGCCCTTCACTGGCGTGCGCTCGACATCCCCGAAGCTTCGGACGGTGACCACCCCCTTTCGTGGGGCGCGCTGCATTTCAGCCCGATGGACCTTGAGAGGTATCCTGCGTACACAGCCGTCCTCTCCGCTTATGATACCGGTGGAACGGCACCCGCCGCGGCCAACGCAGCGGACGAGGAGGCGGTGAAAGCGTTCCTCTCGAAAAAGATCCCCTTCGGGGCCATATCCGGGGTGATCGCGGGGGTTTTGAAAAGGTTCAACGCCGTTCCGGTAACCGGGTTTGACGTTCTAAAAAAGGCCGATTCCATTGCCAGGCAGCTGGCGCGGGATGTCATGGAGGAGATGTGAGCAGCGCGCTTGCCGTAGTGTTCGGGCTGGGAATAATCGTTTTCTTCCACGAGCTTGGTCATTTTCTCATGGCGAAGGCGGTGGGGCTTCCCGTTGAAAGGTTCTCCATGGGCTTTCCCCCGCTGCTGGTCCGGGTCAAGCGGGGCGGGACCGAGTACTGCATAGGCGCCATCCCCCTGGGCGGATTTGTGAAGGTCGACCTGGGAACCTCCGGCAACGACACCGACGGCATCAGGCCACCCTGGTGGAAACGCGCCCTGGTTGTCCTTGCCGGGCCCGCGATGAACCTCTGCCTTGCCTTCCTTCTGATCTTTCTTGTCCTTGGCGTCATCGGAACCGGAGTACCCGACTCCGAGCCCGTGGTTGACGACCCCTTCGGTGTGCCGGGTCTGTCCAGGGGCGACCTTGTCACCGCCGTGAACGGTGAGCCCGTCCAGAGCTGGGACCAGGTCTTCCAGAAGACCCAGCAATTGCCCCGGGGCGTGTTCACCGTTCAAAGGGAAACCGCGGGAACGCTTGAGGTGCCCTACTCCCTGAACCCCGATTCAGTTCCGGGCTTCACACCCCTCATGTCCACCGTGATAGGCGAGGCTTCGGTAGGGCTGCCGGCGTACGAGGGCGGCCTTCGCACGGGAGACAGCATCGTTATGGCAAACGGCATTCCGCTTGCCGCTTTCAGCGACCTTCAGAGCGCCGTGGCCGGTTTTCAGGGGAGGTTCCTGGAACTGGTCTTCGTCCGCGACGGCGTGACCGACACGATCTTCGTCGAACCCATAAGCTATCAGGGAAGGAAGCTCATCGGTGTGATCCCCCTCACCAGGACGCGCGTGATAAGGCTGTCCCTGGGCCGGGCCTTTCTTGTCAGCGTTTCCGCAACCCTCGAGGGAGCGGGAGCGTTCTTCACCGGAATAATGGCCATGATCCTCAAGCCCGTTCAACTCGTCGAGATGTCGGGCGGGCCGGTGTTCGTGGCGGAAACCCTGGGGCAGCAGGCTTCCTTCGGCCTGGCCCGTCTGCTTGAAACCGTGTCATACCTCTCCCTGGCCATCATGGGGTTCAACCTTCTGCCCGTCCCCATCCTCGACGGCGGCCAGTTCCTGATACTCCTCTACGAAGGCATCAGGCGCCGCCCGGCCTCAAAGAAGCACATACAGCTCGCCCAGCAGATCGGCTTCTTCATGCTTCTCCTACTCTTCGTTGCCGTCATCTGGCGCGACGTCGCCCGCGTCGTCACCCGCGTCTGATTATTTGGGGACACCTTACTAAATTATCTTCTGCCAAACGAGTGGTTTTTTAAATAATCTTGAAGTTGAACTTCAATTTTTCTTAACACTCTGATGAACTCCATATATGGATGCATCAGTGCTCCATTGTTCAGGCTCCGGTGAACAGCTGTGATTGCGCCACGGCTCACCTTCTTGTTCTTGCCCGCAGCCCAGATCTGACTTACGACTTGAATTCGGAATCTGTTGACTGACGGTTTACCTGATATTAGTGTACAAAAAAGTAGAAAGGAGCGCTCATGACGGTGCTTCTACTCATGTCCCTTGTTTCGAGGGTTGGTTTTGCCGTTCTTGGTGGTCCCTGCATGTCCGAAAACTCCGTGGACTATGGCCTGACCCGTGAGATCGATTTCAACAGGCCCGCATGGGGTACATCGGGAGCGATACAGGTTGACTGGTTCTTCGAGTCGGGATTCGGAGCTGGCGTGCAATTCGGAAGCATGTTCGAGTCGTTCGAGTGGGCGGCCGAATCGGAGTTCATCCGACGTACGGGAAGCGTGAAAGAGGGCAACCTCTCTGCTATTGGACGGTATTCCATGGAAATGGGTCCACTCCGTCCATACATGGGGTGCGGAGTTGGTAATCATTGGGGGTCTTACACTTATACGTACACACACTCTGATTCCACCACACACACAAACTCGGACGGACTTGCGGGAACGCTCGGGCTTTCACTGATCGCCGGTCTTGATGTGGCCCTTTACGACGGATTGTTCGGACGGATGGAAGCCTCCTATCACCATGTGCCCCGGTCTTCCTTCCCGGGCTGGCTGGTTCAGGAGGTTGATCACATCGACAGGGTTGACTTTCACGTGGGTTTGGGATTCAGGCCATGAAGGCGCTGCAGAGGCCGATTTGCGCGGGCATTGTACTGCTTTTTGCCGGCGGCTGCGTGCGGAGCCCCACGGAAGCAATCAGCAGCGGAGTTTACACCCGGACGTTCATTGAAGCCTGGGATGCGGCGGATTCACTCTTCTGCTCTTTCCCGCAGAAAAAGATAGACTGGGAACAGTGCTACTCCCATCACATGCACCTGAGCCAGATGGCCCTGAACGACACTGAGTTCAGACAGGTCCTGCTTGGCCTTCTGGGGGAACTGAAGGACCATCAGGCTTGCATCGTGATCGATGGTGAAAGATTCGATGCCTACGAAGGGTATTTTCAGAACAATTTCATGTTTAGCACCATATTCAATTATTTTCAACAGTACGGTGGTCTGACCCTCGATCCCGGCGGATTCCGATACTCCGATCCTTCAGGGGGGATGCCTTACCTGCAGTTCCGCTACTGGAATGAGGAGAGTTTCTCTCCGGAGCGATTTCACACAGTGTTCGATTCACTTTTTCTGGATGCGGACAAACTCATAATAGACGTGCGAATGAACGACGGTCTGGGGGAAGGCATGCAATGCCTCGAGGTCGCCGGCAGGTTCTCGTCAACGCCATGGACGGGCTGGTACACCAGTTCCAGGAACGGACCGTCGTACGACAACCTGACCCCCCTCCAGCCCTTCAGTGTGGCTCCAACAGGGAATGTCCACTTCACATGCCAGGTGTACCTTCTGACGGGCGGCAGGTGTGCTGAATCGACCGAGTACTTTGTCTGCGCGATGGAAGCTCTGCCCAACGTAACGGTGATTGGGGAGAGAACACGTGGATCGGCAGGTGAAGCAGCCTATGTGCCCTTATCAAACGGTTGGGTTGCCGGCATTCCTGCCCAGATCGTGTATTCGGCGGATATGGCTCCGATCCAGGGGCAGGGGATCAGCCCTGACATCGAGGTGTTAACCTCCAGTGAAGACCTCAGCGGGGGGATCGATCCCGTGCTGGACTATGTATTCTCCCTGATGCAGGGGGTGTAGCATGAATCGGAAGTTCCTCAGGGTAGTTTCGTTTCTGTTGCTTTTATGTCTGTCCGGATGCGCAGAGCCACCCCTCTCTCCAATTGCCGAGGGTGAGTATGTGGACGATTTCATCGTGTGCTGGGAGTACTTCGACTCGCTTTACTGCTCCTTCCCCAACAAGCAGATCGACTGGCAGGAGTGTTACTCCACCTATCTCCCTGCCGCCTCTTCAGCCGGGAACGACATGGAGTTCATCGGGGTTCTCATGGAACTTCTTGCTGAGCTTCACGATGCCCATGTAAGATTCATTGCAGATGGTAAATCATACTATCCGTGGTCGCGTGAGTTTGAACGAAATTACGATATGAACGTAATTTACGATTACTTCGAGCCCTGCGGCGGCATCACCTGGAACGACGAGGGTCAGTTCGGATACTGTGTTCTCCCAGAAATGTCCTACCTGCTGATCCCATCATGGGGCGGGGGTGTTTTCGATCCGGCGGTGTTCCACCAGGTGTTCGATTCGCTGTTCACCCAATCATCGGTCATTGTCATCGATGAACGCATGAATGGCGGCGGGAACAGCACGAACGCCGATCATGTTGCGGGAAGGTTCTGTGATGAGGACCGGCTGGCGCTTTTCATTCAATTCAGGAACGGACCTGATCATGACGATTACACTGAATTGTACGCTGTTTACACCACACCCCGGGGTTCCTGGCAATTCACCGGGGATGTGTATGTGCTTCAGGGGCGCAATAGCGCCAGCTCGGCCGAGATGTTTCTAAACTACATGGGAGTTCTGCCGAACGTTGTAACCGTGGGGGAAAGGTCATACGGTGCCACCGCCAATCCCCAGCCGATGACATTGCCGAACGGATGGGAGGTTTGGGTCCCACGGTGGATTCAGTACACCAGCGAAATGATCCCGGTTGAGTGGAATGGCATCGAGCCCGATGTGAACGTCCCGACGACTCCGGAGGATTTCGCCGAAGGCAGGGACCCTGTTCTGGACTACGTTTTCAGCGAATGCGGCATAAGGTAGCCTATTGGGGACACCTTACTAAATTATCTTCTGCCAAACGAGTGATTGTTTAAATAATCTTGAAGTTGAACTTCAATTTTTCTTAACACTGTTTTTTTACCTTACACCCTGCCCAAGGGTGTCCCCGTAGCCTATGCCCTGATAGGGCGATTCGAGCCTTGCAAGGGTGTCGGACGCCGAGCGGAAGAGAACCGTCCAGGCCGAAGGGACCCGTGCAGCGATCCCCGTGACGGCTGTTGCGACAGATTCCGACGGGGCTTCCCGCCAGTTGGCGCTTCCCGGGGGGAATGCGAGGTTTCTGGCAAGAACGCCCCCCGTTTCCTCCAGAAGAACCCTTTCGGTTTGGGAGAGTTCCGCGGTTGAACGGGGGGAACCCCCGCATCCCGAAGCGGATAGAAGCAGGGTGAGAGTCGACCAGACGGTGATTGTTGCGGCTTTCATTCCACTGGCACTATAGTTGTTTGTTGCGGCAATCACAATAAAGGGGGGCCGAATGGCTGCAGGACGCGTTCTACCATTGCTACTGGCTTCGACGGCCCTTGCGACCGGGTACGGAAGAAACAGGGTTTTCACCGATGACAACCCCTGGTGGGAACTTCATTCGAGCAGGTTCACCGTCTACTACGAGCAGGGAACCGAGCAGGTGGCGGAGAGCACTGTCGTGATCGGCGAAAGGTCCATACAGGCCCTTTCATCAACTTTCGAGTACCTGCCCTCCGAGCCAATCCCAGTGATCGTCTACAGGTCGCCGGGAAGGTTCCGCCAGACCAATATCATCAGCGGCGAGATAGGCGAGGGCGTCGGTGGTTTCACCGAGTTCTTCAAGGGCAGGGTCGTCGTTCCATACTCCGGTGTGTACAGCGAGTACCGCCACGTACTGGAACACGAGATCAACCACGCCTTCGTGTATGACATGCTCTACGACCGCAGCCTCTACGGCATCGTGCGAAGCAAGGCCCCTCTCTGGACCCTCGAGGGGCTTGCGGAATACACGTCGCAGGGGTGGGACATCGACAGCGAGTCCGAGTTCCGCGACATGGTCATAGCGAATCAGATCGTACCCATTCAGCAGCTCTCCGTGAGAAGCGACTATCTGGTCTACAGGCAGGGCCAGGCCATCTACAAGTTCATGGTGGACAGGTACGGCGAAAACCGGTACATCGATTTCGTGAGGCACCTGAGGGACAACGACGGCCTTCAGGGCGCCGTCAGGGCTGCTTTCGACATGTCGGTCGAGCAGTTCAGCGAACGGTTCATCGAATGGGCCCGCGAAACCTACTGGGCTCCCGTTGCAACGGGAGAGAGCCCCTCGGACCTGGGAACCCCCATAATCCGTGACGGAAGCAGAGGCCGCAGGAGAGTGGTCCTCGCTGAACCGGTGATATCCCCTGACGGAGCCATGACATCGGGCGTGGAGTTTCACAGGGGGAGGTTCTCATCAGTTGTCAGAAGCACTGCAGACGGAAGAGAGATACTCAGACCCGTCAGCGGTGCCGGTCTCTTCGAGACCAGCCCGTCACCCATGTTCCGCACCGGCGCTTTCTCTCCGGGGTCCGACTCCGTGGCAGTGGCTGTTCAGGGGCAGTACGCCGATGGCCTTGTGATAAAGGGTATCGGGGGGGGAGAACTGACCCTTCCCGTTGAGTTTCAGCTTGTCCGCGACCCGGCATGGTCACCGGACGGGGGCCTTGTGGCATTCAGCGCCATGAGCGAAGGGGTTCTGGACATTTACGTTTGGAACACCGCCACCGGATCGATCGACAGGGTTACAGGCGGCGGCGAAAGTCCCCGCGACCTCTGGTGGGGCGACCAGGGAATACTTTACGTGGGCGAGCAGGAGAACGGCCGAATCTATACCCTGAATGCCGTGATACCCGGCGAATCCCCCCGGCTTCTGTACGAGACCCCCTTCTCCCTGCGGAATCCCGTCTCTTACACCGAGGGGGTTGTTTTCATCATGAACACCGGCAGCGGGGCCAATTTTCACCTTTTGTCCGCTGAAACCGGGGAAGTCACCCGTATAAGCAACCTGTACAGGACCCCCTCCGCACTCTCCAGGGCTTCCGACACGGGGCTTTCCATGTTCTACTCATCGGATTGGAGCGGCGGCGGTCTCTTCCTGACCCGCAACCTCGCCCAGAGGGCCGGCAGCGAGCCCGAGTCACCTCCCGTTCCCTCTCCCCCCGATTCAGGCAGTGTCGAGACGCCGCTGATCGCACCCGCCACATGGAGGATATCGCCTTACGATCCGGGCCTCAGCCTCGACTACGTAAGCGCAACCGCGGGCTTTGACAGCTACGCCGGGCTTGCCGGTTACTCGCAGTTCATTTTCAGCGACATACTGGCCAGACACCAGCTTGCCATCCTTGCCGACCTCAACGGCGAAGTCAGCGATGTTGACGCGGGGTGCTTCTACTCCAACACGGAGGGCAGGGTTCAGTACGGTGTTTCCCTGTACCGCCTGGCCACCCGGTACCGTTTCACAAACACCCAGACCGAAGAGAACGACTACGTCCGGGACACCGAGATCGGAACAGGGCTGGAAATGCGTTACCCCTTCACCCGTTCACTTCGGGCCTCGCTGGGCCTGGGTTACCGAAGGCTGGACAGGGAGGGGCTCTGGTCAACTGACATCAACCTCCGCGAGAACATTCTCTCCGTGAGCGGACGGATGGTGCTTGACAATGCCCTGTGGGGCGCAACGGGTCCCAGGGTGGGCAGCAGGATGTCGCTCTCCGCGGACTGGGCACCGGGCTTCTGGGAAAATGCTGGGTACACAACCATCCAGGGGGACATCAGGAACTACACCTGGGTCTCGGGCCAGGTCACCATTGCCACAAGGCTTGCGGCGGGGGCCAGCTTCGGCAAGGACCCGCAAAGGTTTTTCCTCGGCGGCGCCAGTCCCCATCGCAGAAGCGTTGGTGACGTACAGGGAGTCGAAGACCTCTTCGGGTTTTACACGAGCTATTCCGACATGCTGCGAGGCTTCGATTACGTCGAGTACAACGGAACAAAGTACGCCCTGGGCTCCCTTGAGCTCCGCTACCCCTTTGTGGACCAGTTGAGCCTTGCCGCCCCCATACCCATGACGATCACCGGGGGCAGGGGGGTTCTGTTCACCGACATCGGCGCGGCTACCGACGATGTTGGCGCCTTCAGGGCCGTGAAAACTGACGGCGGGTTCAGGCTGAACGACCTGAAGATGGGGTTCGGTTTCGGCCTTAGGTTCAACCTCGGCCTGTTCGTCTTCCTCTGGGACTGCGCCTGGCGAACCGACCTCAACGGAGTCAGCGAGAAGCCCGAGCACTACATCACTCTTGGTGCCGAATTCTGATGAGCAACGAGGTACTCTGGTTCATCAGCCTTTTCGTCATGCTTTCCGCCACGCTCCTTGTGTTCCGGTACGGCGGGAAAACCGGCCTGATAGCCCTTGTGGCGTCGGTCGTGATCCTGTGCAACCTCGAGGTCATGAAACTCACGACCCTGTTCGGCTTCACAGTTACACTGGGCAACATCCTTTACGGTGTGATCTTCTTCGCCACCGACCTCCTGAACGAGGTGTACGGCCCTGCCGAGGCCCGCAGGGCTGTGATCGCCGGTTTCGTGAGCATGGCGGCGATGACGGTCGTGATGCAGGTTGCGCTTCTGTTCTCACCGGTGCAGGACCCGTGGGCCATCGAGGTGAACAGCGCCATGAAGCTTCTTTTCGGCTTCATGCCCCGTCTCGCGGTGGCGAGCATCGCCGCTTACCTGGTCAGTCAGTTCCACGATGTCTGGGCTTACAACCGTATCAGAAAGCTTTTTGGGGGCAGGCATCTATGGCTTCGGAACAACCTGTCAACAATGGTCAGCCAGCTCATGGACACGGTGATCTTCTGCGGGATCGCCTTCTGGGGAGTTCTTGAGAAAAGGGTCTTCATCGATGTTCTGGTTTCCACATACGTGATCAAGTTCATTGTGGCCGCCTTCGACACCCCGTTCATCTACATGGGGAGAAGGATTGCCGCACAGGGAGGTGAACAGGTTTGAACGCCCTCCGGGCCCTTCTGATTCTGGCCTTCTCCGCCGCCGCCTGGACGTGCCCCGCATGCGGCACCGAACAGTCCGACGGCATATGCAGCGTGTGCGGGCTTCCCCAGCCGCCCTCCGGGATGGTCTTCGTACCTGCGTCCATCGTGGTGGTCCAGGGAGACACCGTGGAGGTGGGCGCCTTTTTCATCGACTCGTTGCCGGTGGCGTACCGCGACGTTCTTCCATGGCTCGGACAGAACTGCCGTGACGGTCAGGTGCTGGCTTCGGTCATCACCGGGCAGTACAGCGAAAGCGGCCACTTCCTTGCTTTCACACCCTTCGTGGCCACGGCAACGTCCGAGTACTCAGTGCCGGCGGTCTGCCTTGACCGGCCCGCGGCTGCCTTCACCTGGACAGGCGCCCAGTGGTACCTTTCATCCCGGGGCACCAGGCTGCCGACACTTGCCGAGATCCACGCGGCCGCTCAACATGGCCTTATCCAGCCTTTCAACGCCTTCAACGAGATGCAGCTCTACGCAAATCTGATGGAGACCAGCCTCGGTGATATTCTGGGGGCACTCGGCCGGCAGGCGATGTTCGCGGGCTACAGCACCGAAGAGGAAAGGGTGATGTGGGAACTCACCCACACGCCCCTGGGTGGCGACCCTTCCATCGCCATGCCCGAAGCCGATGATCCATGCGTAATGATCTTCAAACCCCTGCCTGTTCCCCTGGTCACGGGGACAGGCCGTGACATGGGTTACTTCAATGTTATCTTCCGGGGGGCCATAGACCTCCCGGGCTTTGAATGAAAGGGGTATCACTTTGAAAAAGCTTCTTGTCGCAGCAGTTCTCGTTGCGCTGATTGCGGGATGCGGGGGCAGAACCGTCACGCGCACCGACCCCGGAACACAGACCGACCTCAGCGGCCGCTGGAACGACACCGATTCCCGCATCGTGGCTGACTCCATGGTCACCCAGTGTCTGGCCGGCACATGGCTCAACGTTGCCTACAGGGGCGAGGAGGCACGGGGAGTGCCCTCCCATCCCGTAGTAGTCGTGGGCGGTGTACGCAACCAGAGCCTCGAGCACATAAACACGGACGTGTTTATGAGCGATATCGAGAGGGCCCTTCTGAACAGCGGCAGGGTGCAGATCGCCGCCGGTGGGAGAGAGCGCGAGGAAGTACGTCAGGAACGCCGCGACCAGTCGATATTCGCTTCCCCCGAAACCGCGGCACAGTTCGGCCGGGAAGTCGGGGCCGACTTCGTCCTTCTGGGAACCGTGAATTCGGTGGAAGACCAGGAGGGCGATGTCCGTGCGGTGTTCTATCAGGTCAACCTTGAACTAGTGAGCGTGGAGACGGCTCTCAAGGTCTGGATGGGTTCCACCGAGATCAAGAAGATCATCGAGTGGTGAGAAGGCTTCTGGCTTTCTCCGCAGTTCTTCTGCTGGGCCTGGCTTGCGCCTCCGGTTATACCGGCACGATCAGGCCCGTGGTGGGAATGCTCGACTCGTACCAGCCCCAGCAGGCCATGGTCCGCCTGCGGCAGGTGTTTCCCGACTCCACGGGCCGGGACAGGCTTCTCTACCTCATGGAACTCGGCAACCTCGCCCGTTACGCCGGGGTCCACCAGGTTGCCCGGGCGGCCCTGCTCAGGGCGGAGAGCCTCAGCGACAACCAGAGGGGCACTGCGTTCGATCAGGAAGCCGCAGCCCTTCTCACGAGCGACCTGGCCCGTGAGTTCAGGGGTGCCGACTACGAGAAGGTGTTCATCAACTACGCCCTGGCAGCCAGTTTCGCCTCTACGGGCGATTACGAGAACGCCCTGGTCGAGGCTCGCAGGGTCAACCAGAAACTTCGTGTCTATAACTCCGACTACGGCGAGAACCCGAACAGATACATCGACGACGCATTCATCCGTTACTTCATGGGCATTCTGTACGAAGCTGACGGAGAGCTTTCCGACGCCCTGGTAAGCTATCGGCTGGCCCTTCAGATCTACGAGGGGGATTACGCGAGGAGTTACGGTGTACCAGTTCCCGAGAGGCTCAAGGCCGATCTTCTGCGTCTTGCCGAGGCCACGGGCTACGAAAGCCTGCTCTCCGAATACCGTGAGCGCTGGCCTGGCCTCGACACCGGAAACACAGCGCCCGGGTCCGGCATGGGCGAGATCGTGATCGTCCTCGAGGCGGGAAGCATCGCCACAAGGTACGAGGAAAGCTATCCCGTGATCACTGACGACCGCGTGTTCAACATCTCACTGCCGGCCATCTCAGAACGTCCCAGGCGCTACCTTACCGCCGCCGCCGAGGTCGCTGGAAACAGGGAGCAGTTTTTCCTGGTGCAGGACATGAACGCGCTGGCCAGGCAGAACCTTTTGGACCACGCGGGAAGGGATGTTCTGAGGGCGGCCGCCAGAACCCTGGTGAAGGCAGGTGTTTCCGAGCTGGGCGAGGAGATCGCCGAGGAGGCCAGTGGCGACTCCAGGGTCGGTGACGCAGTGGGCCTCGTTCTTAGCATTGTGGGAGCGGTGACGGACAGGGCCGATCTCAGGGCGTGGCTCACCATACCCGCCCAGATCCATGTGGCAAGGGTCAGGGTTCCCGGGGGAACGTGGCCACTGAACATCACTGTGAACGGACGGGCTTCCACGCACACACCTGTTCAGGTCGATCCGGGAGAGACAGTATTCGTTTTCGTCAGGCAGAGCCTGTGACCGATAGCGGGGACATCCCCGGCAGGATCGACCACACCGTGCTTCGCCCCGACGCAACGTCGGACGATGTGGCGCGTTTCTGTCACGAGGCCGTTCAGTACGGATTCAGGTCGGTTTGCGTAAACCCGTGCCGGGTGGTTCTGGCCGCGTCAATTCTCGGGAAAGACGGCCCCTTCGTCTGCTCGGTAGCGGGGTTCCCCCTTGGTTCGGGTCCGGCCACCCCCCGTGAGGCTGAACTGGCAGTTTCGCACGGTGCGCGGGAGATCGACGCGGTGATCCCGCTGGGTCTTCTGAAGGACGGCGCCACCCCTGCTGTGTCGGCCCTGCTCAAACAGATCGTGGAGTCGGCCGGCGTTCCCGTGAAGGTCATCCTTGAAACCTGCCTTCTCACGAATGAAGAGAAGGTTCTGGCATGCCGTCTGGCGGTGGATGCCGGTGCTTCGTGCGTGAAAACGTCCACCGGATTCAGCACAGGCGGAGCCACCGGGGCGGACGTCGCCCTGCTTCGAAGAACTGTGGGCGAGGGTGTTCACGTGAAAGCCTCGGGGGGGGTAAGTACACTTGATGCCGTCATTACCATGCTTGCCGCAGGAGCCTCGATAATCGGCACCAGCTCGGGAGTGATGATCGCCCAAAAGTTAAGGCGGCCGGAGGGGTAACCGGCCGCCTGTCTGCCCTGGCTCCTCAAGCCTGTCCACCGGTCCGGAATGGGGAGGGGATCCATTCCATTCTATCAAGACCTGCCTGCTTCACCCTGCTCAGGGTGGTGGAGCCTGGACTCAATCTCTCGTTCATCCAATACTTAAGCAAACTTGTTGCCAAAGGACTGTTTTTCTTTGGGATACACTTTTTTGTATAAACGGTGACGGGCGGCTGGAGGGGTCGACCAGCCGCCCGTGGTTTTTGGACTGAGAAGCAATCCTGCTCATTTCCACTGTTTTTTGGCCTGGGAGGGGGATCAGACCGAAAACAGCAGGGAAACAAGCACTGGGAGCAACGCGCCCGAGAGGGCGAGAAGCAACCATCTTTTCAGTCCCGGGGTGTACATTCTGCAGTTCCTCCCAATTTGAGTTCTGCAATGGTAACTTTGAAACAACCAACCAGATACAGTGCACAACCAAACGCATTGAACATAGAAGCAAAAAGGATGCCAAATGATTGATCTTCACCTGAATCCCCAGCAGAAGGAAGCCGTGGAGTACGATGAGGGGCATCTTCTTGTGCTCGCTGGCGCGGGCAGCGGCAAGACAAGGGTGCTCACAGCCAAGATCGCACGCATGCTCCGGGAAGGAACGGTGAAGCCAGGGAACATCCTTGCCATGACCTTTACGAACAAGGCTGCCAGGGAGATGGGCAGAAGGGTGTCGGAGATGCTCGGAGGGCGAGATCTGCCCAGGATGGGTACCTTTCACTCGACCTGCCTCTGGTTTTTGCGAAGGGAAGCCGGTCGACTGGGATACGACAACAACAGTACGGTCTATGACGGGTCTGACCAGAAGGCCGTGCTCAGAAAGATTCTGAAGAAGCTGTCGCTCCAGGGAGGGATAACGGTATCCGCAGCTCTTTCATGGATTTCGG
>JAWOHL010000006.1:0-55618 GCA_046485185.1 Candidatus Fermentibacteraceae bacterium | reverse complement strand
CGAGACGGAGAGCGAAGCGAAACTGGTCCCGTACAGGATAGTCGAAGGCAAGAACGGCGACGCCTGGGTGGAGATCCAGGGGAAAAAGTACTCCCCGCCCGAGATATCCGCAATGGTGCTTCAGAAGATGAAGCAGACCGCGGAAGACTACCTGGGCGAGGAGGTGAAGCAGGCCGTCATCACGGTTCCGGCCTACTTCAACGACAGCCAGAGGCAGGCCACGAAAGACGCGGGCAAGATCGCCGGCCTCGAGGTGCTCAGAATAGTGAACGAACCCACTGCCGCGGCCCTGGCTTACGGCCTGGGCAAGGGTCACGGGAACACCACCGTTGCCGTGTACGACCTGGGCGGCGGAACCTTCGACATCTCAGTACTGGAGATAGGCGACGGCGTGTTCGAGGTGAAGTCGACCAATGGCGACACCCACCTGGGTGGCGACGACTTCGACCAGCTCATAATCAACTGGCTTGTTGACGAATTCAAAAAGCAGCAGGGCATAGACCTCTCATCCGACCAGATGGCCATCCAGCGTCTGAAAGAGGCTGCTGAAAGGGCCAAGTGCGAGCTTTCCACAACCCAGAACACCGACATCAGCCTGCCCTTCATAACCGCAGACAACACGGGTCCAAAACACCTTAACATGACCCTCAGCAGGGCCAAATTCGAGCAGCTCAGTGCCAAGCTCGTTGAGCGCACCGTACAGCCCTGCCTCGACGCAATGAAGGACGCCAAGGTGAAGCCCGCGGAGATCAGTGAAGTCATCCTCGTGGGCGGCATGACCCGAATGCCCATGGTCCAGGCCAAGGTGAAGGAACTTTTCAACAGAGAACCCCACAAGGGTGTGAACCCCGACGAGGTCGTCGCGGTCGGCGCCGCCATCCAGGCCGGAGTTCTCGCCGGCGACGTGAAGGATGTTCTTCTGCTTGACGTGACCCCTCTCACCCTTGGTATCGAGACTCTTGGAGGTGTTTCCACACCGATAATCGAGAGGAACACCACCATTCCCACCAGGAAGAGCCAGGTCTTCAGCACAGCGGCGGACAGCCAGACAAGCGTGGAGATCCACGTTCTTCAGGGCGAGCGCAAGATGGCGGCTGACAACAAGACTCTCGGCAGGTTCATTCTTGACGGCATACCCCCCGCTCCCAGGGGGCTTCCCCAGATCGAGGTCGCCTTCGACATCGACGCCAACGGCATTGTGAATGTGTCCGCCGCCGACAAGGCCACGGGCAAGGAACAGAAGATCCGCATCGAGGCGTCAAGCGGCCTTTCGGAAGACGAGATAAACAAGATGGTGCGCGACGCCGAGGTCCATTCCGACGAGGACAGGAAGCGGAAGGACGCGGTCGAGGCCAGGAACAGGGCCGAGAACCTCGCCTACCAGGTCGACCATCAGATGACCGAACTGGGCGACAAGCTGGACCCGGTTGACAGGAACAGGCTGGAAAACGCCGTGAACGACGTGAGGTCGGCCCTCTCCGCCGAAGACGACAACCGGATCGATGCCTCTGCCAGCGCGCTCGAGAAGGCCTGGCAGGAACTCGGCGCCAAGCTTCACCAGCAGGCGGCGCAGCAGCCCGGCGCGGGTCCCGGCCCTGAAAATGCCGGCAACGCAGCTGGTCCCGAGGTCGAGGCGGACTACGAGGTTGTGGACGACCATGAGCAGGCGTAGCGGGAAGCCGAAGCTTCCGGGCGACGACCCCCGGAGAAGTGCCGGACCCCAGCGGCGCGGCGCCGAGAACGATGAGATGATGGAGGCAATGCAGGACCTTACGGCTGCGCCCCCCCCGGAACCATCCCACGATGAAGGGGCGCCTGTTTCCCTTGAAGACTTCAACAGCCTTATGGAAGATTACAAACGCCTGGCGGCCGAGTTCGACAACTACAGGAAAAGGCAGGCCAGGGATTTCAACCGTCTCATAAGCCAGGGCAGAAGGCAACTGATGACCGAGCTCCTCTCCGTGCTGGACAACTTCGACAGAGCCCGGGAAACCCTGGACGGCAGCCACCCCGAGAGCGAGATAATAGCTGGGCTGCTTCAGATAGGCAGCCACCTCGAATCCGTTCTTCAGAAGGAGGGACTGAGCGAGGTCGAAACATCCGAGGGCGACACGTTCGATCCCAACATCCACGAGGCCATGATGGCGGAAGATTCCGAAGAAGAGGTATCCGACGCAGTGAAGCAGGTTCTTCAGAAGGGGTACAGACTGGGGCAGGACCTCATCAGACCGGTCAGGGTCAAGGTCATCCGGGGGCTGAAGAGGGAGGTCGGAGGGGACGGTGAATAGGGATCCCTATTCGATCCTCGGGGTTTCGGAAGGCGCCGGTCAGGACGAGATAAAGAAAGCTTACAGAAAGCTTGCCAAGAAGAACCATCCCGACGCCAACCCCGGTGACAGGTCGGCTGAAGAACGCTTCAAGGAGATCCAGGACGCCTACGACATCGTGGGCGACCCCGGAAAGAGGGCGAAGTACGACGCCGCCAAAAAAGGCGGCGGAGCCTTTTTCGGGGAAGACGGCATGCCAGGGGGGGATTTCGAGGGCGGCTTCGGGGGGCTTGGTGACATTCTCAGCGGCATTTTCGGAGGCGGTTTCGGGGGGCGCGCCAGACAGGCCCAGCCCACGATCGACCTCTCCGTGCCTTTCGCCACCGCAGCAAGGGGCGGTTCCATCGAAACCGTGCTGAACATTCCAGTGGACTGTACCGCGTGCGGCGGGGTCGGCGGGACCGGCCGCGAGACCTGCGCCTCATGCGGCGGCAGCGGCAGGGTGACCAGCGGCCACGGGCTGTTCTCAACAAGCCACCCTTGCCAGAATTGCGGAGGCAGGGGGTACACGCTGTCGAAACGCTGCGCTTCCTGCGGGGGAACCGGAAGGGCCGGCACGCATGACAGGGTTACCGTATCAGTTCCTGCGGGCGTTGAAGACGGAAGCGTACTGCGGATTCCGACAACCGGCGGCACTGTTCAGGCCATGATCAGGGTCCTTCCCGACAGGTTCCTGCGCCGGGAGGGTCGCGACATCCATTGCGACGTTCGGATCACGGCCGCGCAGGCTGCCCTGGGAGCCAGGGTAATGATAAGGACCCTTGACGGGAAGGTGCGGCTCAAGGTTCCCGAGGGCACCCAGCCCGGCACCGTGATAAGGATCAGGGGCCGGGGGGCGGTTCAAAGGGGCGTTCAGGGCGACCAGCTCGTTCACGTTGTCGTGGGCATACCCACGGGCCTGTCGCCTGAGGAGAAGGCCCTGTGGGAACAGATCAAGAGCACGGGCAGGTAGCGGTTCCCGGGAAAAGGCTATATTCAGGATCGGTTCGCACACACATGGAGGTTTGCCGGTGAATCTCGGATACCTTGCCCTGGTTGTCCCCGGGCTTGCAGCTGCGTCAGTGGGCTTTGTGATGATGGGCAGGAAGCGGTTTCACGGAGTTGCAGCCGGCGCCCTGTTCGTGGCCGGGATGGCGGCCCTGGTCCTTGGAGTGCTCCTTACCTGCGTGCCGGGCTTTTTCAGCGGATAGGCCCCGCTCAGTTCAAAAAGCCCAGGCGCTTGAACTTGACCTTGAATGTTTCGAGAAGCTCGTTATCAGGGAAGTCGGAAACGCCCTGTTCAACGAGAATGGCGGCTTCGTCCCAGCGGTCATCCCTCACGAGCTGCCTTATCCGTTCGATGAAATCGTCGACCGAATAGGGCGTGTCTTCGTATTCCTCGAAGTCTTCCCCGTCGTTCAGGTCTATGTCGTGCCGGTACTCGCCTTCGAACTGAACCGCGGGCGAATTCCTCGAGATGGCCTCGAGTTCGGAAAGAAGCTCGCAAAGCCCCGGGGTATCCGGAAGGACGGCAAAGGCCTGCCTTGCCGCCGAAACCGCCTTCTGCATCTCGCCCTGCTCCATTCGTTTCCGGCCGACGCTGATAAGCGTTTCAGCCTGGAGGCATGTGGTCAGGGTAGTGAGCCGTTCCTCCACCAGCGAGCTGTCGGGGAAGAGGCCCTTCGCCTTCTTCAGGTAAGCCAGGGCCTTGGCGTTGTCGCCGGACCGCCGGCACTGTTCGGAGAGGTCGAGTGCTTTTTCCAGCTTTGGATCGATGGCCATTGGATCAGTCCTTTCGGGAAGCCTGACAGGGTCCGGTATGACGGGGGCGGGGCGTGGCTTCGCAGGAGCGGAGCCCTGCTCCATGGCGAGTATGGTTTCGGTGATCACACGCTCATCCGGATCGAGTGCGAGAGCCTTTCTGATCAGCTCGAGTGCACGCTCACGGTTTCCGGACACAGCATTCCTGTGGGCATCCGTTATGAAGTCCCGCACTCTGTCCTGGTCCGCCATAGGCTCCCAACCCCTCGGAGAGTATCTGCAAGGAAAAATACCACGCACCGGGTGTGATGCAATATAATCACGGTGGTATGAGGAAAAAGCCCCAACCCGCTGAGAGGTTCCTGAATGCGTTTATCCAGGCTTTTTGCAGGGCTGAAGCCAGCTCCCAGAATGGTGAGCATCGGCGCCGGATCGGTTCAATTTATCGACCTCTCCCTTCGGGACGGTCAGCAGTCCCTTCTGGCAACAAGGATGTCCACCGCACAGGTCATGAGGCTCATGGGGCCGGTGCTCGACACCGGAGTCAAAGCCCTTGAAGTCTGGGGCGGCGCCGTGCTGGACAGCGCCATGAGGTTCCTCGACGAAAACCCCTTCGACAGGCTTGCTTTGATGAGCGAGAAGTCCCGCCCCTACGGTGCCGGGCTCAGAACCCTCTCCCGCGGGCAGAACCTCTTCGGTTACGACCCCTACCCCGACGACATCGTGCGCGACTTCAACCGCGAGGCCGTCAAGGCGGGCACCACCATCATGCGCATCTTCGACGCGCTCAACCATGTCCCCAATTTCAAGGCCGCGCTTGCAGGAGTCCGCGAGGCGGGGGGCATCTTCGACGCCGCAGTGTGCTACACCACCGGAACCCCTTACGACACGGGTCATTTCGTCAGGAAGGCACTTGAACTGCAGGAAATGGGCGCCGACATGATCAGCGACAAGGACATGGCCGGGCTTAAATCCCCGATTGACGCGTGGGAGTACTACAGCGGGTTGAAGGCGAAGCTGTCGGTTCCCGTGGTGAGCCACACCCACTGCACTCCCGGGTACGGCCATATCGCCGCTGTTATAGCCATGCTGTGCGGAGTGGACATGATCGACACCGCGTTCCTGCCGCTGGCCGGCGGCAGCTCTCACCCTTCCGCCGAGCTTCTCGGGGTTTTTGCCGAAGTACTGGGGATCGAAACGGGGCTCGACCTTTCCGACAAGACCCTCGAACCCCTGCACCGGGAGATGCGTGAGGTCGTTTCCGAGTGCGAGAAACAGTTCAACCTGAAGGTTCACAGGTCGGTCTGGCCGGGTCGCGAGGCCCTTCTGCCAATGGCCGGTGCGGTTGTTGAACACCTTGCCAAAGGGCGCATCGAGAACGCCCTGTCAGTTGTGCACGAAATGGAGGCTCTCTGCGGTTTCCCACCCCCGAACCTCAAGGTCCTCGAAGCCCAGATCCCGGGCGGAATGTACTCCAACTTCGTGAACCAGCTCGCCCGCGACAACAAGTCCGAGTATCTCGGCAGAGCCCTTGAAGCGGTTCAGGAGGTGCGTCAGAAGGCCGGGTGGTGCCCTCTTGTCACCCCCACCAGCCAGATCGTTGGCGTGAAGGCCTACTTCACGGCCATGGGCAAGGATGTCAACCCGGTGCAGTTCGTGAACCTCATCGCCGGTTATTACGGAAAGACTCCCTTTCCCATCAGCCCGGACTACAGGCAGCAGGTCTGCGGGTTCAGGGATGAACGCCAGTACGACTCCTCCTCCTTCAATCGTGAGATCCCCATGGCCTCGGGAACAACCCTGCCCCTGGCCGAGACTATGCAGGAAAAGATGCTTTACTACCTTTTCCCCGACAGTTCCGGCAAGGCTTACCTCGAGAAGAGAAGGCTTGCGCAGTGGGGCGAACAGGAAGCTGAGAGAAGCCGGGAAGAGACCCGGACCCTCGAGACCCGTCGCGAGACGCTGAAGAACAATGCGCTGGTGAACAGGTTCGCAGGCGACATGGATGCCCTGAGCGAAAGGCTTTCCCGCACTGTGAGCGCGTCGGGCGAAGACCTCGACCCCGACAACCTTGATCAGATAGCGGGGCTCGCCGAAGACACGCGGGATTGACTGGCCCCGGGGTCTTTTCAATATTCCGGTAAACGTGGAGTGATTTGAGGCGTATTGCAACCACGCAAAAAAAAGTGCTAAAATGCCGCCAGCTGTGCCTCAAGCCGTCGGCCGACGGCTGTTTTTTTAAGGAGGTAATCGATGAGAAAACTCTTCACAAGTGAATCGGTGTCCGAAGGGCACCCCGACAAGGTGTGCGACCAGATATCCGACGCGGTGCTGGATGCCCATCTCAAGCAGGATCCCGACAGCCACGTAGCCTGTGAGACCCTTGTCACGACCAATTTCTGCCTCGTCGCCGGCGAGGTTCGCGCCAACGGACAGGTCGACTACCTCGACGTGGCCCGCGAAACCATCAAGTCCATTGGTTACGACATGCCCGGAATCGGTTTCTGCGCCGACGAGATCGAGTACCAGGTCAGGATACACTCCCAGTCCCAGGACATAAACAATGGCGTAACGGCAAATCATGGCGCGGGCGACCAGGGCATGATGTTCGGGTTCGCCTGCACCGAGACCAAGGCGCTCATGCCCTACCCCATCCATCTTGCGCACAGGCTTCTTGAAAAACTGTCCACCGAGCGCCGCCGCGGAAACCTCTCCTGGGCCAGGCCCGACGCCAAGAGCCAGGTCACCGTTCAATACGAAGGCGACCGACCCGTGGCGATTACCGAGATACTCATGTCGGTACATCACTCGGAAGACGCCACCAACGAAGAGATGAGCCACGAGATCCGCAGCAAGGTTGTGGACCCCGTTCTGGATGTTATCGTGCCCAGCCTCGAATGGTCCGGGAAGCTTCTTTACAACCCTTCGGGCCGTTTCGTCATCGGAGGCCCCAACGGCGACACAGGCCTCACGGGCCGCAAGATCATCGTTGACACCTACGGCGGCGCCGGGCGCCACGGAGGCGGGGCTTTCAGCGGGAAAGACAGCACCAAGGTTGACCGGTCAGCAGCATACATGGCCAGGTACATCGCAAAAAACCTGGTTGCCGCGGGTGTCGCGGACCGTTGCGAGATCCAGCTGGCCTACGCCATAGGGTACCCCGACCCACTCAGCGTTCGAATCGATACTTTCGGCACTGAAAAGGTGGGCGACCTCGGCCTGGTCGAGAAGGCCGTCCGGGAGATCTTTCCCCTCAGACCTTACGGAATAATCGAGGAACTGGGCCTCAAGAACCCCATTTTCGAAAAAACGGCCTCTTTCGGCCATTTCGGAAGGGTTAACGGCGGTGACGGCTCGTTCAGGTGGGAAAGAACCGACAAGGCTGGCGAGCTTTCGGCACTGCTTCTGAAGTAGGGAAGTGGTTCTACTCGGTATTTTCTTCGCGCTGCTTGCGGGAGTCTCCCCGGCCGACAGCCTCGACCGGAGACTCGAAGAGGCAAGGTTGCGACTGGAGATGCTCTCGAACCGTGATTCCGACGCGCGGGAGGTGCTTCTTGCCCTGCACGAGCACCTCGCTGCCGCCCGCGAGTATTACAATGAACTTGTCCTCAGGGAAGCCGGGTTCACCATGTCCATAGACGAGATCAACGGGAAGTGGATGCTCGAGGATTCAGCACGGGCAATTCTTGAACAGGGGTTGTCCGACTATCTGGTATACCTCTACTCCCAGCGGTCAAGGGTCTCCCAGGCGCTCCTTTTCTCCCGGGGGGGGGTTCAGACGCTGGTGCGGAGGAGGGTCTACCTCGACCACCTGGCGAGAAGGGCGGGCTCACAGATCGAATTGCTCACCCAGAGCAGCGACAGTCTGGCCCGGTACCGCGACTCACTCGAAACGCTTCGGGTCGGCGTTCGTGCACTGAGGATCGAGATGGAAGAGTTACAGGAGAGGATATACCGGGAGGAAGAGAGGCAGGCCATGCTCAGGCTGAGCCTGCGCGACGAGATCTCCGCAGCGGCGGAATCGGCCTCGGTGCTTGAAACCCAACGGAGAGAGCTTTCCGCCCTTGTCGCGGATCTCCGGGCAACATCCCCGGGCACAGCGGGTGTCTCACCGGATCTGCCACAACCCGGGGGAGACTCGTTTTTCGACAGGATGCGGGGAGGGATCCCCTGGCCCGGCCGGGGCTCGGTTGTCAGGCAGTTCGGCGTGGAGAGGGATCCCGTCTACGGAACCGAGACTGTATGCGACGGCGTGAGCGTGGCCACAGCGCCTGAAGAAACTGTTCGGGCTCTGGCCCCGGGGGCGGTCGTGTTTTCCCGTGAGTTCATGAGCCTCGGGCGCATGATCGTTCTCGACCACCAGGACGGCTGGTTCTCGATCTACGGTCACCTCGGGAACCTTCGGGTGGCGCGGGGTGACTCGGTTTCCCAGGGTGGGATAGTGGGCACAGCCGGCCCCCTTCCCGGCGGAAGGCCAGGTTACTACCTCGAAATGCGGAGGGGCGCCGAACCGGTTGATCCCGTGCAGTATCTGGAGTCGGGACCGTGAAGCCCTTCAACTCACTCACCGGCCAGTCCGGGGCGAAAAGCCTTCTTTACTCCGCGGTTGCGTCCGACAGGCTTGCCCACGCTTACCTCATCGCCGGTCCGGAAGGGTGCGGCCGGTTGTCCATGGCCCTCGATCTGGCGGCGTGCGTGATCTGCCCTGAAGATCCCCGGGGGTTCTGCGGCGAGTGCAGGCACTGCAAAAGGCTTTTTTCGATGAACCACCCCGATGTCAGAC
The DNA here is from genome assembly GCA_046485185.1 of Candidatus Fermentibacteraceae bacterium. Taxonomy (GTDB): domain Bacteria; phylum Fermentibacterota; class Fermentibacteria; order Fermentibacterales; family JCC-6; genus UBA6080. Next base: position 46,768 of record JAWOHL010000006.1, on the reverse strand, counting down.
TCACCATTCCGCGCACCGCAGCGGTAACCGTTGATGAAGAGGCGGCGCTTCTGGCTGCCAGGGTCTCCGACGGGGTCACCCCCGTCAGGTTCCCGGGAAACACCGGGATCAGCATCGGGCAGATCCGCGAGATCGAAGCAAGGCTCTCCAGAAAGTCATTCGAGGGCAGGGGGCATGTGGAGATTATCCTCGACGCCCACCTGATGCGGAGAGAGGCTGCGAACGCTCTTCTGAAAACCCTTGAGGAACCGCCTGAGAAAACCCTTCTGATCCTCACCACATCCTTTCTGTCGGGCGTACTGCCCACGGTCAGGTCACGGGCGCATTGCGTGAGGCTGGGAACACTTGGCTTCGGGGATGTGAAGAGCATCCTCGCAAAAAGAACGGGACTCAGCCCTGAAGACATCGAGACACTCGCCCTTGCCAGCGGCGGCAGCCCCGGCAGAGCGCTCGCAGCGGCATCGAGCTGGGCGGGACGGGACGAGGGAAGAGCCCTGGGGCTGCTTCGAACACTTGCCGGCACGCAGGACCAGGGCGAACTGCTCGAGTATGCCGGCGGTCTCGCCCGGGAGCTGGGCAGGGACGGTCTTCTGGCCCTGTGTGACGAGATGGCGGCCGTGTGCCATGATTCCCGCAGGGGCCTTGCTGAAAGGGCACCGGTCAACAGCAGGGCGGTGGTGCAGGGCGTTTTCACCGATGATTATCTTGAACGGGCCGGAGAGCAGTTCATTCTGTGCGGCACAAGGCTTCGGGCAAACGGTTCACCGACGATGGCGTTCGAGGCTGCGGTGCTCTCTCTTGGCGGACAAGGACGGAAATGACGGATCAGTTCACACTGGAGATACTCCAGGTTGTTTTCAAGGCCGGCAGGAAGGGGTACTACAGGAATGAGGGCCCCCTTCCCGTGAGTAACGGCATCTCCGTGGTGGTCGGCGTGGACCGGGGTTTCGACCTTGGAAAGGTCATCGCCAAGCTTACCGTGACGGAAGAACTGCTCGAGCAGTGCGCAGGTGAGTACGTCAGGGAGGCCACCGAAGAGGATGTGCTTCAGCACCGGTCCAACGGTGATTTCGAGCAGTCGGTCCTTGACTACTGCCGCGAGCGGATTGAAGCCAGAAAACTCGACATGAAGCTGTCTGACTGTGAGGTCCAGCTCGACCGGAACCGGATCAGGGTTTTCTTCACAGCGGATCAGCGCACCGATTTCAGGGGGCTCGTGAGGGATCTGGCGGCATGTTACAGGGCCAGGATCGAGATGAGACAGATAGGCATCCGCGACGACGCCAGACACAAGGGGGGCCTGGGCATATGCGGAAGGGCGCTATGCTGCGCCGAGTTCCTCGATGATTTTCAATCCGTCACCCTGAAGATGGTGCGAACCCAGAACCTTTCGCTCAACCCGTCGAAGGTTTCCGGAACCTGCGGGAGGCTCATGTGTTGTCTGGCCTACGAGTCCGATTTCTACCAGCAGGCGTGCAGGCTGTATCCCCCGCCCGGCCAGAGGGTGCTGCTTATGGGTTCTCCCTTCGAGGTGGTCGGGTCGGATATCTTCCACGAAACCGTTACGGTCAGGGGCGAAGGCTTGCAGGAACCCGAAACCATGACATTGGAAGAGTTCCAGAACAGAAAGAAGATGGAACAGCCCGCTCCTCCCCCGAAACCGGCAGCAAGACCCGTTCCGGCTGAAAAGGAAGCGGAGGCTCCGGAAGCGGTCCGGAAACGCCGGAGAAGAAGGCGCAAACCCGCTGGCGCCGAGAAGGAAAGGACCCGATAAATGGCCCGGTACATGGTGACAAGCGCCCTTCCCTACGCCAACGGCCCCCTGCACCTCGGGCATCTGGCCGGCGCGTACCTTCCCGCAGACATCTTCGTGAGGTACCTTCGAATGAACGGGCACGACGTGGTTTACGCATGCGGAACCGATGAGCACGGTGTGCCCATAACCATAACGGCTGAGAAGCTGGGGCTCACCCCCCGAGAGACGGTTGACAGGTTCCACGGGGTGATACGCCAGGACTTCAACGACTTCGGGATCTCCTTCTCCAATTTCTCACGCACCACTACCGACGAACACAGGGAATTCGCGCAGTCCGTGTTCCTCGAGCTCCTCTCTCTGGGGCACATCGAGCCAAGAACGATTAGCCAGCTTTACTGCCCGAGCTGCGCGAGGTTCCTTCCCGACCGGTACATCGGCGGGACCTGCCCGAAGTGCGGCTGCACAGGGGCGCGGGGTGACCAGTGCGAAGCGTGCGGAACCTGGACCGAGCCCCTGGAACTGATCGAACCCAGATGCAGCATATGCGGCGCGACCCCCGTGATAAGGGAGACCAGGCACTGGTTCCTCCTTCTCGCAAGGTTTCAGGAGTGGATCACGGGCTGGCTCGAATCCCGTCAGGACTGGAAGGACAACGTCCTCAACTACTGCCGGGGCTGGCTGAAGGACGGTCTGCGGGAAAGGGCCATCACCCGCGACCTTGACTGGGGGGTTCCCGTCCCGCTGCCCGAGGCTTCAGGAAAGGTCCTCTACGTCTGGTTTGAAGCCCTTCTGGGTTATATAAGCAGCACTCGGGAGTACTTCAGGCTGAAGGGGGAACCCGACGGATGGGAGCCCTACTGGAAGGACCCCGACACTCGCCTCGTCCACTTCATAGGCAAGGACAACATCGTTTTCCACTGCATCATCGAACCGGCCATCCTGCACGGTACGGGCGGCTTCATACTTCCCTGGAACGTGCCCGCCAACGAGTTTCTGAACATCCAGGGTCAGAAGTTCAGCACCAGCAGGGGCACCGCCATCTGGATGAGGGACTATCTTAACCACTTTCCCGCTGACCCCATGCGGTACGCCCTTGCGGTGAACGCCCCCGAAACCCGTGACACCGACTTCACGTGGGACGAGTTCCGTTCCAGGAACAACGAGCTTGCCGATGTTCTGGGCAATTTTGTGAACCGGACCGTCAGGTTCACCTCTTCCAAACTCGGTGGCGTGGTTCCCGAGGGTGAGCCGATCCCGGAGCTCATGGATATCGCCTCCCGTGGGGCCAACCAGGTGGGCGAGCTCATAGAGAAGTTCAGGTTCAAGCTGGCCGCGACGGCTGCGATGGAGGTTGCCCGTGAGGGCAACCGGTTCTTCGACGCCAGACAACCCTGGAAAACCCTGAAGACCGACCCTGCGGGTTGCCGCCGTGACATCGCGGGCTGCCTCAACCTCTGCGCGTCTCTCCAGACCATATTTTCACCCTTCCTTCCCAAGACCGCAGAAAGGATAGGTGCCATGCTGGGAACCGGTCAGCCCGGGTGGACCGATGCCGGCAAAACCCTTCTGAAACCGGGCGCCCCCCTGGGGACACCCGAGATACTCTTCACAAAGCTCGATGAGGGTTTTCAGAAGGTAATGGAGCCCTCCTTTGAAAAGCAGCCCGAAGCGGTTCCCGAACCCGGACCCATGGTGGACTTCGACGACTTCATGAAGATCGAACTCAGGGTCGGTGAAGTGCTTGAAGTCAGCCCGGTGAAGGGTGCCGACAAGCTCTACAAGCTCATGGTCAACCTCGGAGAGGGCGAACCCAGACAGATCGTGGCGGGCATCAGGCTTCACTACGAGCCTGCGGAACTGCTCAACACCCTGGTAGTCGTGGTGGCCAACCTGAAACCCGCTGTTCTCAGGGGCATCGAGAGCCGGGGCATGCTTCTCGCAAGTGACGGCCCGGGCGGGGTCAAACTGGTGAGGCCTTCTGCGGGCGCCACCCCCGGCGACAGGATACGCTGAACCATGCCCAGGCCCCTCAGGGTGCTGGACATCAACAACTTCTACAGCCCCACCGGTGGGGGCATAAGGGTCTACCATCACGAGAAGTTCCGCTGGTGCCGCGAGCACGGTGTGGAATGCGCACTGGTGTACCCTTCCGGCAGCAACTCCTCGACACCCTTCGAGGGGGGTATCCTTTACGGCATCAAGTCGCCCCCTCTGGCAAGTTCCGGGTACAACTTCTTCGTTCGGGGCAAGCCCATCCGAGAGATCATCGCCGCATTCAAACCCGACGTTGTGGAACTTGGGAGCGGGATCGTGGTTCCCGGCATGGTGCGGAACAGCATTCGGAACACCCATTCATTCGGCTTCTATCATTCGAACTGGCCGGTCGCCCTTCCCCTGAGCGTTTTCGATATCACCCGCGGTCCTTTGCCGGGGCTTTTCAGAAGGTTCGCCGTTCCCTGGATGGGGCGGGCGTACAGGGATCTGGACATTGTCATGGGCGCCAGCGAAACCTCACTGGCCGTTCTTCGCGAGGCCGGGGTGAAAAAGGTCAGAAAGGCTCCGCTCGGGGCACACCCCGACGTTTTCACCCCCGAAGCACGAAGCGAGAGCCTCAGGGCCGAACTGGGCGTTCCTCCCGATGGCAGGCTCATCCTCTATATGGGCCGGATCGCCCCCGAGAAGGGGATCCACGTTCTTCTCGAAACCTGTCCCCTGCTCTTCGAAACCCCGGGAACGGTGGTCGCGGTCGCCGGAAGGGGTCACTGGCGGGGCAGGGTGAAGAGGGCCGAGGCCCGTTTCGGGGGGCGCCTCAAGCTTCTTCCCCATGCCTCACAGGCCGGCAGGGGTGCTGCCCTCATGGCAAGCGCCGACGTGTTTCTCTCCATGGGTCCCTGCGACACCTTTTCCCTCGTGACCCTGGAAGCCCTCTGCTGCGGAACCCCCGTGGCGGCGTGCCGCGAAGCGGCCGCAGCGGAACTGGTGACGGGCGCCGGCGGCGCTTCTGTGTACGGTCCGTGGAACGATCCCCGCGCTCTGCGTGACGCGGCGTTCTCGGCCCTCGATGAACCTGCCGGGAAAAAGGCCGCCTTCAGACGCTTCGCGGAGAAATACACCTGGGCTGCGTGCTTTGAGAAGATATTCTCGATCTATCGAGAAGCCGGAGCGTGATGGCGCGCCGAAAAGGCCCATGCGAGAAGTTGTTGTCTGATAAGGCCCTATCCTTCATGCACTTGTCAAAGGAAAGGGAATTGCTTTATATGCTTCCCGGTAGAGGAAGAAAAAGAGGTGTGAAATGCTTATCTACATGATGGACATGAACCCGGGTCTGATCGTGATAATCGTGGCAATGGTGCTTGGCATGCTGGCGTCGTTTGCTGTGAAAAGCGCGTACCGCAAGTGGAGCAGCGTACCCAACAGCCGTGGCATGTCCGGCGCCCAGATGGCCAGGGCCATCCTCGACGGTTACGGACTGGCCCAGGTTGGAGTTGAGGTCACGGGCGGGACGCTCAGCGATCACTACGACCCCCGGTCAACAACGCTCAGACTCTCCCGTGACGTGTATGGCGGAAGCTCCGTTGCGGCCATAGGCATAGCCGCCCACGAGGCCGGGCATGCGGTGCAGCACGCAATGGGCTACTCTCCCCTCAAGGTTCGGAACGCGCTGGTACCCGTGGCGAACCTTGGTTCCAAGCTTCTGTTTCCCCTTCTCATAGGCGGCTTCGTTTTCAGGATGACCAATCTCATCTACATCGGCGCCGCTCTTTACGCAGTAGCGCTTCTGTTCCACCTCTTCACACTGCCCGTTGAGTTCAACGCCAGCGCCAGGGCCGTTTCATGGCTCGAGAAAACGCACGGTTTCTCCCCGAATGAAGTGGGTGGGGTCCGCAGCGTACTTCGGGCCGCGTCGCTCACCTACGTGGCAAGCGCCCTGGCAGCCCTCGGTCAGCTCGTTTGGCTGCTCATGGCGGGCAGGAGGCGCTAGTGCTGCTCGAAACACCACTGGTCCTGGTACTAATCTTTTTCAGTGTGGTATGCCACGAGATCGCCCACGGATTAATGGCCTGGAAGCTCGGCGACCCCACGGCATGGCGGATGGGCAGGCTTTCGTTCAACCCCCTGGTTCACATCGACATCTTCGGAACCATTCTGCTGCCACTCTTTCTTCTTCTGATGGGAAGCCGGTTCCTTTTCGCGTGGGCGAAACCGGTCCCGGTGAACCCGGCGTACTTTCGTAACAGAAAACAGGGCATGATGCTTGTTGCCCTTGCGGGTCCTGCCACCAACCTTGCCCTTGCCGTGGCCATGAGCCTTCTACTCAAGTTCGGCGGAGCGATGATGCCGGCATTCCTTGCAAGGGCGCTTGCCACAACCGCTCTCATGAACGTCATTCTCATGGCTTTCAACCTCATACCCATTCCTCCGCTCGACGGCAGCAGGATCCTGGCGAACTTCCTGGGCGGGAAGCTTTACTGGAACTACATGCGCCTCGAGCGTTATGGTATGATGATAGTGTTCGGGTTGCTATTCCTTGGTGTCATATCACGGTTGCTGTATCCCGTGATGATACTCGGCATAAGGTTTCTTGGCATAACACCCTACTTCTACTAGAACGGGCAGGGTTTCGGGAAAGGACAGAAATGGTCATCCTTCTTTCGCTGGCTCTTCTTTCATCGGGGGTGTACGACTACACTCCCATCACCCGCAACCTTGACCCGGGCTACGTTCCGGACACCCGGGAAGAGTATCTGGCGGCAAGGCCGCCTTATGTCCCGCTGGAAGTGACCCCCGTTTCCGGTGAAGCAAGGGGAACGCAATTTCTCGTGGTCCTCACCGAAAGCGTCGCCGACAGCCTTGCCCCGGGGCTTCTGGACCAGTGGATGGCGGACATCCAGGCTGAAGGCCTCACGGTTTCAGCGGTGGAACTCACCTGGAGTTCCCCGGAAGAGATCCGCGCTTGGCTTTCGGGCCTGCATTCCGAGGGTCTCGAGGGAGTCGTTCTGGTGGGAGACGTGCCATCGGCGTGGGCAGCCCTCGAAGACTACGCCAACGAGCGCTCCAACGAAACCTTCCCGACAGACTACTTCTACTGGGATCTAGATGGCGAATGGTCCGACGACTGGACGGGTTACCCCGCGGGTGGGGTTCCGGGGCCGGATGGCGTGTACGACGGCTGGACCGGTGACCTTTTCCCTGAGATCTACGTGGGCAGGATACTCACCCACGTGATCCTCAACGGCAACCAGTACCAGCTCATCAACGATTACCTCGCAAGGCTTCATCTGTGGCGCCTCGAGGGCGACCCCGATCCCCATGGTCTGTGCTACGTCGACGACGACTGGAGCGGCTGGGGCGTGGGCTACCGGAACGCCATGCAGCTTCTTTACCCTGAGGTGGAGCTGGTGAGCCAGGTGGATTCCACCAACGGCACGGACTACAGGCAGAACAGGCTTCCCGCCGGCTACACCTGGATCAGCCCCTTTGTTCACTCGGGCCCCACCGTCCATCAGTGGAGTCCCGGGCCTTCCACGACCAGCGGGCACATCTGGACCGACCAGCCCCCAAGCAGGTTCTACAACCTCTTCGCGTGCTCGAACGCCCGGTTCACGAGCAACTGGTGCATGGGCTGCGTTTACGTATTCGGCACCCAGACCGGGCTGGCTGCCGTGGGCAGCACAAAGAGCGGCGCGATGCTTCAGTTCAACCAGTTCTACGGCCCCCTGGGTCAGGGCGACACCTTCGGAACGGCCATGTTCAAGTGGTGGGAGTACATCCAGCAGGGGGGGTTCTCCCAGTCCGAGATGTACTGGCACCTTGGCATGACCATCCTCGGTGACCCCACAATCGTTCCGGCCATGCACTTCCTCGGTATCGAGGGCACCCCCGCGCCCGTGCCTGTCCTTTCCATCGGGCCGAACCCCAGTTCCGGTGCGGGAAGTGTCAGCATATCCGGAACAGGGCACATTTCAGTGTTCGACATATCGGGAAGGCGCGTTGCCGAAGGCTTTTCAACCCTGAACCTGCAGGGTCTGACGCCTGGCGTCTACCTTGTCAGGGCTGAAAGCGGCGGTGAGGCGGTTACGGGACGGTTCACAGTGTTGCGATGAGGCTTTCCACCTTCTCCCGGTGAATACCGGGCACAAGGTCCCTGAAAAGCGGGTAGCACAGCAGAGCTTCCTCCTGGAACCGGCTCCAGGAAAGTCCGGGGTCATACCCCATAAGGATAACGGCCCTGGAGAAGAGCTCTCCTGCCAGTTCAGGTTCGCCCGATCTGAGGTTCATGGCCAGGGCCAGATATCTCAACGCTGTTTCAGCGTATCCCTCCTGCGGTATCTCGGGGTAAATGATTCGCCAGGGGACTTTCCCGGCCAGGCTGTTTCCCAGCAGGACAAGCGTGTCACCGGAGTTCTCCGAGTGGGGGATCCCGTTCAGGGCGAACAGAAGCCTGTCGTGCAGTCCCACGGGCGCCAGAACGAAAGCCCGTCTCCATGCAGACGCGGATGCCTGAGGGTTGTTAAGCTGGCTGAGCACCCCTGCCTGAAGTTCCCACCCTCCATGGTAATGCGGGTAGAGTTCAGTGAACCTCTGAGAGTATTCCCTGGCCTGCAGTGCCGACCCTGAACGCAGCCAGCCCCAGCCCGAGTTGAGGAAAGCCCTTTCCTCGAAGGGGATGTACCTGCACGCCTCCGACGCGCTTCGGGGGTTTTCCGGGTGGTTCATCGCCCCGTAGCCCTTTATCACGGTGTATGCCCACGGTATGGAAACCACGGCGAGAGCTGCGGGAACAAAACCGGGTACCCTCACGGTTCGACCGGGCTTAAGGCAGCCCCCGATGACAAACGCTGCGGGAAGGGCCCCAAGGGGCGTCGCCAGGGGAAGGTCGGTCATGAACACCAGCCAGAATGCGGAAAGAAGAGCCGCTGTAAGAGGCTCCCAGCGGGTCCGGAATACCCACAGCAGAAGAAGCGCAAGCATGGTGAGCCCTGCAGCGCCGAATTCAGTGAACAGAGTGAGGGGTTCTGAGTGAAGGAAGTCCACCCGTCTGTCGGCTCCCGCAAGATTCTGCAGGTCACCCCCCCCGTCAGTGTAGATCGAGAGCCTGGCCTGCCCCGTGCCTGTCCCCGCGGGAAAGGCGTTCAGGCCGAGGGTTGCCGAGGTGCGCCATATCAGGGTCCTTAGTTCGACCGTGGGGCCGATCCGTCGTGCCATCAGGGGCATGGCAGTGAAAAGCGCCTGGCCCGCCATCATCAGAACCAGAAGCCAGCCCGGGTTCACCGGAAACCGTTTATGGGTGTAAAGGACTGCCGCTCCCAGCAGGGCTGCCAGCCAGGAGATGTAGAACGCGGAAACCAGAAGCCCGGGAAGGATGAGTGCACACTTGAACAATGCCCTTGTGCGGTTCCCGTCGGCCAGGGCGGCCACGACTCCCAGAGACAGAAGCAATCCCGTGCGGTTCGAATTGCCACTGACGGCATCGGCGCCGAGTATGACCATCAGCAGAGAAACCAGGGCCGCGGCAGCTACAAGGCCGTCAAGGTGCTTCCCAAACCCCCATTTCGCCGTCGTTCCGCCAAATCCGGCCAGCATGAGCCCGAACGATACCCATCGCACCGCGTAAGGCACGCCGGTCACTGGTTCGTGAGCCGTGAGCAGGCCCAGGCAGGCTGCCAGGGCCAGGGCGCCGCCCGCGATAAGGTGCCTGATCCCGATGCCGCCCCTGCCCGCCAGCAGGATCAACGCCCCCAGCAGGGGAAAGAGGGCCAGCCTGCTTGTCATGGTGGTGTCGTAGAGTCCCGGAATTACAAAAAAGAACGCCAGCGCAAAAGGAAGAAAGAACGCAGAAAAACCGGCTGACCTCAAAGCTCCGTCCAGAGGGCGGGGTCTGCGGGCAGGTCGGGAAGGAGTTCTTCGTTCAGTTCGAGCCGGTGTTCCATCTTGAGTTCATCCATCCACTCCAGGGTGCGGGTTTCCTCGAGCCTTGATCTGACACTCATCTCGAGCCACTCTCTGGCCTCCTCGAAGGTCGCCGGCCTGCGGGGAAGCGTCAGAGCGGTACGGTAGACCATCATGGACCCGTGCGAAGTCTCCATGGGGCCGTACCATGTCACCGAATCAGCCGGGTCCGCCGAGAAGACTATCCCTCCCATGGCTTCCGGAACCTGGCTGGCGGTGACGGGGATGGACAGGAGAGAGCCGGTGTTGAAGCCAGGCCAGTTGGAATAGGGCTGAAGAAGGGTTCTGACCGTTTCGTGGTCTTCGTTTTGCAGGGCCTGACGCAGGTCGGGCAGTACATCTTCCCGCACGCTGCCAATCTCGAGAACCCTCTGTTCGGGATAGAGCAGGGGTTCGGTCATTCCCTGGAATTCGGCCTGCAGTATGGAATCGGTCACTGTCACCCTGGAACTGACCCGTTCATGGTAAAGGGCGTCGAGGGCTGTCTGTCTTCCGAACGCGTGCGACGCCGTAACGATGCCTTCGGCCTCTTCGGGCCATTCCTCACAAAACAGCGCAGCCCCTGCTGAAAGCCTCACCAGGTTGCGCAGATAGTTAAGGAGCCAGGTCGTAGAGCCCGGGGAAACCGGAGTGCTGCGTGAGGTGTAGGAAATCTCCCAGAACAGGTCCCGCGCGGTGAGGTCTACGAACGGGCAGTCCAGAATGACCTGGTCGGGGTCGAACGAGCCGGTCTCGATGTCGCCCCCTGCGGCGGCGAAGGCGAGCACCAGAGTGGTATCTATGGTGGTTTCGGATAGGGCCAGCTCCTCGGCCATGGAAATTGTACGCTGCGCCTCGGCGGATGACAGCCTTGAAAGTGCCAGCCTTCTGATGTTTGCAGTGTCCGCCAGGGCTTCCGCCAGGAGGGTGCTGTCGGTTCCCTCCAGCGAATCCAGCCGGAATACGGCCCCCTCCACCGTGACCAACCCGCCCTGGGCCGCAGCGGACAGGGCCATCGTCAGTTCACGGGGAAGCTCGGGAAGGTGATGGGGTCCGTTCTCTACCCCGGAAGACATGTCGGTGAACCAGACCGTCCTTCCCATGTGTTCCCTGAAGAAGGCGATTTCGCTTTCGCCCAGACCCCGCACGATCCTTGCGGGAAGCGAGTCGGCCAGGGCGAGGAACCGGGTCGAGCGTTGCCACGCCACCTCGTATCGAAGCACTTGCGGTGAGGAGAGAAGCCCCGTCTCCGTAAGCTCGGAATCGAGCATGGACCTTCTGGATATTGCCAGCAGGAACTCGCGGACCGGCTCGGCCTTCCCGGTGAACACAGCCCTTTCCCCGGGTTCAAGACCCGACCAGAGCTCGCCGGCTTCTCTGACGGTCATGGTGTCACTATTTGTTCTGAACACCCAGTCCGTCCCCTTCGGCTCTCCGCACGCCGTCAGGGCAAGAACGAGGATTAAGACCAGTGCTGAAATCTTCATGGTCGGGCATGCCTTTCCGGGAAGCGTCCCCAGACTGCGGGAAGGCCCCCGCAGGGGCCTTCCGGTAAGTCAGGCTAGAATCAAGGGCCTTCTTTTAGAATACTGCCTTGATGGCGCCCCATGTGTCGCGGGTGAGGGCCGTGGGAGTTACTTCAAAGCCCAGAAGTGTGTCGGGGGTGGCCTGGTTCAGGATCCAGAGTGTGCTGGTGGCGTCGGTGGTGCCGGTGCCCATGCAGGCGCCGCCGTAGGTGCCGCCCGCGACCAGGACATGGTTCTGCACGAGAGAGCCCGAGGCATTGATCTCGGCCACGGTTCCGGAAGCGTCGGCGCTGGTCACCCACATGCAGTTGTTGAGCTCATCCCACGCTGCGCCGTAAACACTGGTGGCAGCGGTTGACCAGACAGTGCTGGTAGCGGTGGAGCCGCTTACGCCGTTCCAGGTGAGGCGGTAGACTTCGCTGCCGAAGTTGCCGGTGTAGAAGTACGTTCCGTCGTAGGCAAGGGCCCTGTTGGGGTTCTGGGGGCCGACGAACGAGCCGACCTTGAGGTGTGTGCCGATATCGTAGTAGTCGATGGCGGTGGTGACGCTTCCGTACATGTAGGTTCCGTCGCAGGTGAGGTCACGAAGACCCCAGCCCGGGGCGGTGTTCTGGTTGTAGCTTGCGAAGTAGGTGCCGTCTTCCTCGAAGAGGAGGAAAACACCAGTGGGCTGACCGGCCTGGCCGGCGCCGTTGGTAACCCAGAGGTAGGTGCCGTCGAAACCGCAGCCGACGCTGTACGCGTTTCCTGCAACCGTTTCGACATCGATGCTGGCGATCTGCAAAAGTGAAGTGTCAACGCCATCGGGCCTAACGCCGATGGTGGGGGCCATGTCGGTATTTGCCAGAACAATGCCCGCCATCATCAGAAGAAGAAAAACAGTTTTCATCCCTCACTCCTTCCAAATAATAAGCCTTGCCAGAATGGCAAAGTTATCTATATGCCCTCAGCCATCCGGTGTCAACATCCCCGGCGGATAACGTGATCACGGGACACTTGTTTCGTATCGGAGATTATGTACACCAAGGAATGTTATTCAATTCTTACGGAGGTGAAGACGGTATTGATGACGTCCGCTGCATTGTGTATCGCCGTGTTCCTTCTTCTGAACGACGGAAGGTCAGAACCCGTTCCGGGCTGCATCGTGGCCTGGGAAAACGGGGGAACCGGCTGCATCCCCAGGCCTTCCGTCAGTCCTGCGAAATCGTGGGTTTAGAATACTGCCTTGATGGCGCCCCAGGTGTCACGGCTGAGAGTCGTGAATATCGAGTAGCCATCGAGGGTGTCGGAGGCGCCCTGGATCAGTACCCACAGTATGCCGGTGTTGCCTGTGCCGGAGCCCATGCAGGCGCCGCCGTAGGTGCCGCCAGGGACCAGGACATGGTTCGCCAGGAGGGCGCCCGAGTCATCGATCTCGGCAACGATACCCGAGGCATCGGCGCTGGTCACCCACATGCGGTCGTTGAGTTCATCCCATGCAGCGCCGTAGACGCTGGTGGCTGCCGTGGACCAGACCGTGCTGGTGGCGGTGGAACCGCTGACGCCGTTCCAGGTGAGACGGTAGATCTCCGTGCCGAAATTTCCGGTATAGAAATAGTTGCCGTCCCAGGCGAGAGCCCTGTTGGGGTTCTGGGGACCTGTGAAAGAGCCGACCTTCTCATGTGTGCCGATATCGTAGTAGTCGATGGCCGTGGACAAACTGCCGTACATGTAGGAGCCGTCGCAGGTGAGGTCGCGCAGACCCCAGCCGGGGGCGTTGTTCTGGTTGTAGCTTGCGAAATAGGTGCCGTCATCCTCAAAGAGAAGGAAAACACCGGTGGGCTGGCCGGCCTGACCCGCGCCGTTGCTGACCCAGAGATAGGTGCCATCGAAACCGCAGCCGACCGAGAATCCGTTTCCTGCATACGCTTCGACATCGATGCTTGCGATCTTCTCAAGCAATGTGTCAACACCCCGGGGCGTGACACCCATCGTGGGGGCCATGTCGGTGTTTGCCGGAACAATTCCCGCCAGCATCAGAACAGCAGCAACAGCTTTCACCCCTGCACACCTTAGAAAAGAAACCTTGTCAAAATGGCAAGATTATCTATATGCCCCCACGCTTCAGGTGTCAACATCTGCTGTGGATAACATGATCCCGGCCCCCTTGTTTTATGCCGGAGATGGTGTACACTAAGGCATGTTATTCGATTCGTCCGGAGGTGAAGACGATGTCGATGACGTCCGCTGTATTTTGTATCGCCGTGTTCCTTCTTCTGAACGACGGAAGGTCAGAACCCGTTTCGGGCTCAATCGTGGCCTGGGGCAGCAACTTCTACGGCCAGTGCCTGGTTCCCGAGCCCAACTACGGTTTTGTCGCCGTTTCAGCCGGAGGGTTTCACAACCTCGGGCTTCGAGGTGACGGGTCGATCACGGCATGGGGAAACGACCGGTACGGACAGTGCGATGTTCCGCCACCCAACACAGGCTTCACCGCCGTCGCGGCCGGCAATTTTCACAGCATGGCCCTGCGGTCGAACGGCAGCATCGTGGTCTGGGGTAACGAGGGAACCGGTGTCTGCCTGGTCCCCGAGCCCAACAGCGGTTTTGTGGCCATCGCTGCTGGTGGGGGCCACTGCCTTGCCCTCAGAAACGACGGCACGGTCTGCGCATGGGGCTCGAACAGCCATGGACAGTGTGTCATGCCCGAACTCAATCACGGGTTCTGCGGAGTGGCGGCCGGCAATTTTCACAGCCTTGCCCTCAGGTCCGACGGCAGCATCCTGGGGTGGGGCGACAACGGCGACGGCCAGTGCAGCGTGCCTCACCCGAACCTGGGTTTTACAGCCATGTCCGGCGGCGGGCTTCACAGTGTCGGGCTGAAGGCCGATTCCACAATTGTGGCGTGGGGTTACGACAACTGGGGACAGTGCCAGGTTCCCGGGCCGAACCAGGGTTTTCTGGCCCAGGACTGCGGGGGCAAACACACGCTTGCCCTCAGAAGCGACGGCTCGATCGAGGCCTTTGGTTACGACAACTGGGGACAGTGCCAGGTTCCCGAGCCCAACGCCGGTTTCATTGCGGTATCCGGTGGTGCTTTTCACAGTATCGGTCTTCGGACAGACCTTTCAGCAGGACCCCCGGGGCTGGTCCGCGGAGGTATCAGGGCGGCGCCCAACCCGTTCGGATCGGTTGTTACGGTGGAGCTCGACGCGGGCTTCAGCGAAGGGTCGATCGTTGCCGTGTACGACCTTTCGGGGAGGCCCGTGGTGGTTCTCGCCCCGGTGTCGGGGCAGTTGGTTTACCAGTGGGACGGCACCGGCGCAGAAGGCTTGCGCCGGGCATCAGGCGTGTATTTCGTACGCGCCGTCTGCGGATGCCTTTCCGCAACTGTCCGGGTCATCATGCTGTAGCGAGGCTTATGGCGCAGTACCGCTCTTCCGGTCACACGACCGTTTTAGGCTGATACTCCCCGAACTCTTCCCTGAGCACTCCGCATATCTCGCCCAGCGTGGCATAACGCCTTACGCACTCCAGTATGGGTGGCATGAGGTTGTCCGAACCCCCCGCGGCGAGCCTGAGGGTTTTGAGGGAGGCGGCTGCTTCGGATTCACCGCGCTGCGCCCTCACCGCCGCAAGCTTCTCTCTCTGAGAGCTCTCCACCTCGGGGTTGACCTTGAGAAGGTCGGCCCTGCCGGTCTCCTTCTGTTGGAACTTGTTCACCCCGACAACGACCCTGTCGCCTGACTCCACCTGCTTCTGGTAGTTGTATGCCGCGTCCTGGATGCGCCGTTGCGGGTAGCCTTCCTCGATGGCCCTGACCATGCCGCCCATGGCGTCGATGTCGCCGATGAGCTCCATGGCCTGCTTCTCAACAGTGTCCGTGAGGTTCTCGAGGAACCAGCTTCCGCCCAGAGGGTCGACAGTGTCAGTCGCGCCGCTCTCGCAGGCTATTATCTGCTGGGTTCTCAGGGCGATGGTGACCGCGTGTTCGGTGGGAAGGGCCAGTGCCTCGTCGCGGCTGTTGGTGTGCAGGCTCTGCGTGCCACCGAGCACCGCCGCAAGGGTTTGAACCGCCACCCTGACTATGTTGTTGTCGGGCTGCTGGGCCGTGAGCGTGCTTCCGCCGGTCTGGGTGTGGAACCTGAGCATCTGGCTGCGGGGGTCGGCCGCCTTGAAACGGTCCCGCATTATTCGTGCCCAGAGCCTTCTGGCGGCCCTGAACTTGGCGACCTCCTCGAAAAGGTCGTTGTGAGCGTTGAAGAAGAAGCTGAGCCTGGGTCCGAACTCGTCAACCTCCATCCCGGCCTTTATGGCGGCCTCCACATAGGCAATGCCGTCCGCCAGGGTGAAAGCCACCTCCTGGGCGGCGGTGCTTCCCGCCTCTCTGATGTGGTAACCGCTGATGGAAATGGTGTTCCATTTCGGGACATCATTTCTGCAGAAGGCGAAGATATCTGTGATCAGCCTCATGGAGGGGGAGGGTGGGAAGATGTAAGTGCCGCGGGCCATGTATTCCTTCAGTATGTCGTTCTGGATGGTTCCCTGAAGCTTGTCGCGGTTGATGCCCTGCTTCTCCGCAACGGCTATGTACATCGCGAGGAGAACTGAAGCCGGTGCGTTTATCGTCATGCTTGTGGAAACCGTGTCGAGCGGGATGCCCCCGAACAGGATCTCCATGTCAGCCAGACTGTCGATGGCCACACCAACCTTGCCCACTTCACCGGCGCACAGCGGGTGGTCGGAATCGTACCCGATCTGCGTGGGAAGGTCGAAGGCAACCGAAAGCCCGGTCTGGCCTGCTTCCAGCAGGTACCTGTACCGGCGGTTGGACTCCTCGGCGGTTCCGAAGCCCGCGTACTGGCGCATGGTCCAGAACCTGCCCCTGTACATGGTGGGCTGCACACCCCTGGTGAATGGGTATTCGCCGGGGAAGCCGTGGGTTTCCATGAAATCGTCGCAGGGGCAATCGGGGTTGTAAACCCGTTCCACGGGGATATCGCCCGGCGTTCTGAACTCTTTGCGCCGCTCGGGGAACTTTTCGAGGGTCTTTCTGACAAGCCCCTCTTCCCAGGCGGCCCTGGCCTTTTCGAAGTCACTGCTCATCGTTTTAATCCTCCCGTTTATCGGGTTCGTAGGTTCGGGGTGTCTCCTGGCCGCTCAGGACCCTCAGGGCGCCCGTAGCCAGGGCTTCCATCTCCATCTCGCCCGGTATTACCCGGAGAGGGGCGAGGAAGCCTATCATCTCCGAAATCCATCTTACGAACTGCTTGTCGTAGGCGATGCCGCCGGTGATTATCACCGCATCGATGTCGCCCTGGAGCACAGCGGCCATGGCCCCGATCTCCTTCGCCGTCTGGTACGCCATTGCGTGGTAGACCTCACGCCACTCGAGGTCGCCGCCATGAATGCGGTCTTCCACCAGGCGCATGTCGTTCGTATTCAGGTAGGCGACTATGCCCCCCTGGCCCTTGATCATCTTCTTGACCTGGTCGAGCGTGTACTCACCGCTGAAACAGAGGGCGGCCATCTGGCCCGAGGGAAGACCGCCGGAGCGTTCAGGGGAAAACGGGCCGTCGCCGTCGAGGGCGTTGTTCACATCAACGACCCTGCCCCGCCTGTGGGCACCGACACTTATCCCTCCCCCGAGGTGCACAACGACGAAGTTGCATTCATCGTAACCCCTGCCCATCTCCCGGGCCACTTTGCGGGCCACTGCCCGCTGATTGAGGGCATGGAATATTGAACGCCGTCTGATGACGGGATGACCGGAGAAACGGGCAGGAGGCTCCAGTTCGTCGACCACCACCGGGTCGACCATGAAGGCGGGACACCCGGCTGTGCTTCCCAGTTTTGCTGCTATGGGCGCTCCCAGGTTGGATGCGTGTTCGCCGTAGATACCGCTTTCGAGATCGGCGAGAAGCCCCTGGTCAACATTGTACGTTCCACCGGGGATCGGCTTGGATACCCCGCCGCGGCCCACGATGGCGGCAAAGCTCTTTATGGGGTAACCCGCCTTCTCCAGTTCGGAAAGGATCACGCCTTCCCGGAAGTTGTACTGATCGAAGATCTTCTCGTAGGGAGCCAGTTCTTCCGAGGAGTGGTCAAGCTTCAGCTTCCAGACCTCCTTCTCCCCCTCGAAGACCGAGATCTTTGTTGAGGTGGAGCCTGGGTTCACGACAAGTATTCTGGTCTCGACGGACATCTTTCCTCCCGGTGAGCCTTTGCATGGGGACTGCTTTTTTTCCATGAATGTCGTTTGAAATCTATCCCGGCATTCCGGGTTGCGCAACCGATGCTTTTTCATGAAGGACCGATTTTAGTATCTTCCGGGGCGTCCGCAAGTGAAGGACCGGATGGAATGGGATCGAAAGTTTCTCCCGAAGGCATCGAAACCGAACTCGCACTGCTGTCACGCTTTCTGGACAGGCTCGAGGAGAGTTTCACGCTGGAGAAGGAAGAGGCCCTGAAGACCGGCCTTCCCGGGTTGACGCTGTTCCGGGAGCGATGCAGGACCCATTACCAGCTCAGGGTCACCGAAATCAGGACAAGGGTCAGACAGCTCTGCTACACCGCCAGGCGGGCCGGTGCTCTCACACCCGGGATGCATGAGCTCGCCGGACATCTGGAATCCCGGTGCGGCGATGCCCTGGCCCGTTACGAAGGAACGCCGAACAGGCTCATGAGGTTTGCCAGGAGCACCATGAACGAAGAGGAGATGAAATGACCAGGGTACCCGCCGGAGAGAGCAGAGCGCCTCTGTCATCGGGCGAACTCGCCGGGAAGGCGGGGCAGACCGTTACCCTTTCCGGAATGGTGATGAGGATCAGAAAGCTCTCATGGGGGGCATTCGTGATACTCAGACGCCATGACGGGCTTGTTCAGTGCATTGTGTCGGGAGAGGGCTCGGAAGCCATACTGGAAAGCCTCACCGAGGAACAGGCGGTGGTTATCACCGGACTCGTGAAGGAAGCGACCATCAAAGACCCCTCCATTAACCCCGGCAGCATAGAGATACAGGTGGAGAACCTGAGGGTCGTCTCCTCCCCTCACAGCCGTTCACCGGTCGACCTGTCCAAGAAGGTCCTCGACCTTCACATAGACAATAATCTCGACCTCAGACCGCTCAGCCTCAGGCATCCCGTCGAACGGGCCAGGCTGAGGATCGCCGAGGGGTTCTGCCGGGGGTTCCGGAGTTTTCTTCACCAGAACGGTTTCACCGAGATACACACGCCCAAGATCTGCCTCGCCGGCGCGGAAGGCGGAGCCAACATCTTTCCGGTCAAGTATTTCGAAAGGACCGCCTTCCTGGCTCAATCACCCCAGTTCTACAAACAGATGGGGGTCGGGATATTCGAAAGGGTGTTCGAGACCGGCCCGGTGTTCAGGGCCGAACCCCACCAGACCAGCAGGCACGTGAACGAGTACACCTCCCTCGACTTCGAGATGGGTTTCATTACGGACCATACCGATGTGATGAAGCTGGAGGTGGAGCTTTTACGCCACAGCCTCGAACTCCTGCGCGCCGATTACTTCCCCGAGCTCTCCCTGCTTGCCGTCGAAATGCCCGAACCGCCCGCCGAGGTGCCGTGCGTCACCCTGGCGGAAGCACACGCCATAACGGGAACCATGGGTGAGCGCGACTACTCGGGTGAGCCCGACCTCGACCCCGAGGAAGAGAGGCTTCTTTGCAGGCATGCATCACGGGAGTGGGGATGCGAGTTCGTTTTCGTCACCCATTTCCCCACCGGGAAAAGACCCTTTTACACCATGGAGGATCCCGAAGCCCCTGGGACCACGAGAAGCTTCGACCTTCTTTTCCGGGGGCTCGAGATAACCACTGGCGGCCAGAGGATACACGATTACGACATGCAGGTCGAGAAGATGATCCGGTTCGGCCTGAACCCCGATAACTTCAGTGACTACCTGCAGGCCCATCAATACGGCCTGCCGCCCCACGGGGGGCTGGCGATCGGCCTTGAAAGGCTTACGGCAAGGTTGCTTGGCGTGGAGAACATCAGGTACACCACGATGTTCCCCCGGGATGTTAAAAGACTGACGCCCTGACGGGATCGGGAACGATCTAGTCGAAAAGCCTTACCCTCTGGAGCGGCTGGTACACGAAGTTGACCTCGGCTATCTCACCCTGGACGAGAGTGTCGGGGTTCTGATAGACCATGGCTGTGAACCTGCCATAGTGGCCGCTCTCCAGTTTGACGAAGAACCTGGGCGAGGTGTAGAGGGAAAGCGTGTCGGACCAGTCCCGGCTGTCGGGTTCGGGGGCCTTGGTGGCGTCGCCCAGAGCGGGGGCCAACTGCGCCCAGCGCCCACCGGGGCATTGCCTGGGGTCGGTGTGGCCGCCGCAGATTATGTAGCCCATCAATTCCCGTCTGAGGAAGAAGTCCTGAGGGAAATCGGGGCTTGAGGCGTCGCCGCCCACAATGGTGTCGGGGCTCACGGAGAAGCCTGCTATCGCCCTGTCTGACGGGGTCGTTGCTGTGCCGAGGGGAGTGCTGCCTATGAGGACCCGCGCGGAAAGCGCCGTGGAGTGCTGGCTTCCGTTCTGGGCCCAGACGCTGTAGGTGAAGCAGCGGTCGGCCACATGGGTGCCAACAAGCCCCGGGAAGTCTCCCGCCTTCATCCAGACGAACAGCGGGTTGTTGGAGAACCAGAGTGTGTATTCATCGACCGGCACGGAAAGAGAATCCCATGTGAAAACAAGGGTGTCGCCCTTGCAGGCGTCGGGCAGGAGAGCGAGGCCGCTGACGATGGGCAGGGTGCCATCGGGGTCGATCGGGCTCTGGGACGTGCATCCCGAAAGCATTACAGCCAGTGCAACAGCTGAAAGAACACATATTCTCATTGGGTGCCTGTACCTTTCGTATGAAAAAAGACCTCACACAACATAACTGCATGATATAGCCCGGCGTCGGGCCGGTGTCCACAAGTCGGGAACCGTCATTCCCTGGCCAGGTCATCCCTCAGGACCTTGAGCTCACGGTCCTTCAAGCCCTGGAACCTCCCGAAGGCGTTCATCTCCAGAAGGAGAAGAACGGCGGCTTTTTCCGCCAGTTCCACGAAATCGCACGCTGCCTCGGGGTCGGGCCCGAAGGCTAGTATGCCGTGTTTTCGCCAGACCACCACATCGGAGTTGGTGAACAGCTCGGCAGTGCTCCGGCCCAGCTCCCAGGTTCCGGGGGTCTGGAAGTCGAGGAAGTGCAGCCCCCTGTCGAGAAGCTGCGAAAGCTCGGGGTGCGCCCTCCACATGGCGTCCTCGAGGGTCTCTCCCGGAAGGTCGCTGGATGACAGGGCCAGCATGGATGTGGAATGCGTGTGGACTATCGAAGCGGCCGGCCATCCGCGCGCCTCGGCCAGGGCAAGGACCTGGAGGTGGGTGGAAATCTCGCTGGAAGGCCTTTTGTACTCCTGGGGCCACAGAATGGAGTTGCCGAACCGTGAGACGGTGACTGGGACTATCGCTGACTCGCGGTCGAGCATCATGCGTCTGAAACGGCTGCCGCTTGTCGTGATGAGGATGGTCCTGCCGGCCAGCGCCCTGAGCTGATCAGGCAGCGGCATGGAAGCCTGCAGGTTGTCTTCAGGCGTGTACTCTCCCCTGGGCAGCAGCATGGAAATGTTCCCGGCGTTGCCCTCGCACCACCCCATCGCGGCAAGATGGTGCGCAACCCTTGCTATCTCGAGCTTCTGGTCTCGAAAAAGGTCTTGCGTCATGATCCCGGTCTCTTACGGCGGACAGCGTCAGGCAAAGACTTCCTCCATGGACTGTTCGATTATCGAAAGAGCCCGTGCGACCTCGGATGAGGAGATGTTGAGGGGTGGCCTGAACCTGATGGACCTGGTTCCGCAGGGAAGGATGATGGCGCCGTTCTTGAAAATGGTTTCGATCAGGGTGTTACGGATGCTTCCGTTCTCGAGGTCGAAGGCGCACATGAGGCCGCTTCCCCTGACTTTGGTAACCCTGCCCGGGAACCGGGTTTCGAGCGCGTGAAGACCCTCGAGAACACTTCTGCTCTGTTCGCGCACGTTCTGAAGGGTGTTTTCCCTTAACATGATGTCTACGAAGGCGGTGCTGCGCACCATGTCGACCAGGTTGCCGCCCCAGGTGGAATTGATCCTGCTTGATTCCCGGAACACGTTCTCGGGGACTTCGTCAACCCTGTTGCTGCACGCGATGCCGCACACCTGGGCCTTCTTGCCGAAGCAGAAGATGTCGGGGGGAACCCCGATACCCTGCCATGCCCACCAGTTCCCGGTGAGCCCCATCCCCGTCTGTATCTCGTCGTAGATGAGCATGAAATCGTGGCGGTCGGCCCTTTCCCGAAGGGCCTGGAAGAACTCGCGGCGGAAATGGTTGTCGCCGCCCTCTCCCTGGATTGGCTCGATGATGAGGCAGGCGATGTCGTGGCCGTGCTGTTCGATGGCTCTGTCGATCTGGGCAAGTGATTCGGCTTCCGCCGCCTTCACCGTCTCGAGGTTGTCTTCCAGCGGAAAGACGATTTGGGGAGTGTCTATCCGGGGCCAGTCCTGGAACTTCGGGAAGTACATGTATTTGCGGGGGTCGGCGGTGTTCGTCAGGCTGAGAGTGTACCCGGAACGGCCGTGGAAAGCGTTCTTGAAATGTATGACCTTCGTGCCGATCTCACCCCGGCCGGCGGCGAGGTTCTTCCTGATCTTCCAGTCGAAGGCCGTCTTGAGGGCGTTCTCGACCGCGAGCGCCCCGCCCGAGATGAAGAAGAGGTGGGGATGGCTTGCAGGAATGAGGCCATCGGCAAAAGTCTTTACGAAAAGAGCCATCTCCTCAGTGTAGAAATCGCTGTTGCTGGGGTTGTTCACGGCTACTTCGCCAAGGTGTCTTATCCACTCCGGTGTCGTGAGTTCAGGGTGGTTCATTCCCAGAGGAGCGCTGGCGAAGAAGCTGAAAAGGTCAAGGTAATTCCGGCCGGTCACAGCGTCGTGAATGGTTCCGCCACGGCTTTTCCGAAGATCAAGCGCAATGTCGTAGCCATCCGCTAGCATGTGCTCGGCTATTGTTGCCTTTACCTTGTCAGCTGGTATCCGTTTCATGTTGAGATCCTTCCAGGGGTTGCAGTACGAATGTGCGTTTTATGTAAGATAGAAAGTATCAAAGTGATACAAGAGCATTCGTCCTCATGCTAATCTCACCCCGGACCGCGCGCTTGTCAACTCAACGCCGTGTGTTTTGGTGCTGCGAAGCCACTGGAATATATTTCATATTGTATTTTGTCTCTTTGCACAGCAAACACCTTCAGGAAAGAGGAAAACATGAGACCCATCAGCTCACTCTCCCAGTTGAAGCAGCTTGCCCGCGAACTCCCATCCCAGACCGTGTCAGTCGTGAGGGCGGACGAGGTCGAAACCCTTTCCGCCGTGAACGAGGCCGTTACGGGCGGTATGGTGGACTGCGTGCTAGTGGGTCCAGAGGATGGGATCCGCGCGGCGGCTGATGAAGCTGGCTTCGACCTGAACGGAGTGCGAATCGTCCCCGCGAAGGACGACTACGAGAGCTCCTTCCTGGGTGTCGACCTTATCAGGAAGGGCGAAGCCGGTGTTCTGATGAAGGGACTGGTGGCAACCAGCGCTTTCCTCAAGGCCGTTCTGGACAAGGATCACGGGATCCGGGGGGATGGGCTGCTCAGCCATGTGGCCGCATTCGAGGTTCCCAGTTACCCCAAGCTCATCATAATAACCGACGCCGCCATGAACATCGCCCCCGATTTCGACCAGAAGACCGAGATGCTCAGGAACGCCATCACTGTGGCACGTTCTCTTGGAATCACCCCTCCGAAATGCACGTACGTGTGCGCGAAGGAAGTTCCCTACGACAAGATGCCCTGCACCCTCGAGGCCGAGCGCATGCAGAAGATGGCCGAAGCCGGGGAGTTCGGCGACATTCTTTTCCAGGGGCCTCTTGCGATGGACCTCGCGGTATCCATGGACTCAGTGAGGATCAAGAAGGTCGGGGGACCGGTGGCGGGCAACGCAGATCTCATGATCCTTCCCGACATCGAGGCGGCAAACATTCTGTACAAGACACTGATCTTCCTCGCCGGCGGCGAGCTGGGCGCGGTCATCATGGGCGCAAAAAACCCGGTGGTTCTCACCAGCAGGGCCGACAGCGCGGAGAGCAAGCTCTGCAGCCTTGTTCTGTCCGGAGTCGTCGCATCGTACATCGATCGGGAGGCACTGAGTTGAAGATAGCGGCGGCATCCGACCACGCCGGCTTCCCTCTGAAGTCCTTCCTGGTCCAGAGCCTCACCGAAGCCGGTCACCAGGTGCTCGACCTCGGCACGCACGACACCGGTTCAGTGCACTACCCCGAATTCGCCCACAGCCTGTGCAGGCGGATCCTCTCCGGAGAGTGCGGCAGCGGAATTCTCGTCTGCAACTCGGGTATCGGTATGAGCATCGCCGCCAACAGACACCGGGGCATCAGGGCGGCCCTGTGCCTGAACACTACCATGGCCGCCTTTTCCAGACGCCATAACAACGCCAACGTTCTGGTCCTGGCGGGCGGGTTCACCGCTCCCTTCCACGCACGGGAGATCGTTGATGCCTTTCTTTCAGGCGAGTTCGAGGACGGACGCCACGGGGAAAGGCTTGAACTGCTCGAGAAAGGGTGTGATCTTGATTGATGTGATCTGCGGCGCCAGGCCGAACTTCATGAAGATAGACCCCCTGGTCCGGGCCGCATCGTTCCCTTACAGGATAGTGCACACAGGGCAGCACTACGACCACTCCATGTCGGGCAGCTTTTTCGAGCAGCTCGGGCTTCCCCTGCCCGATGTCTCACTCGGGTGCGGCGGAGGGTCCATCTCCTCCCAGACCGCACGGATCATGGAGGCCTACGAACCAGTCATGCTCCTGAACCTTCCCGAAGCGGTGGTGGTGGTGGGCGATGTGAACTCGACCCTGGCATGCTCCCTGGTCGCGGTGCGTCACGGCGTTCCCGTCGTTCACCTCGAAGCGGGGCTCCGCAGTTTCGACCGCACAATGCCCGAAGAGATAAACAGGCTTCTCACCGATCAGATCGCCAGCCTTCTACTCATCACAAGTCCCGAAGCCCGTGACAACCTTCTCTCCGAGGGCAGACCTGAAGGTTCCGTGATCATGACCGGGAACACGATGATCGACACGCTGCTCAGGCTTCTGCCCCGCACCGATGATATTCCTGTTCCCTCCGGCGACTATGCTCTTGTGACCCTTCACCGCCCGGGGAATGTTGACGATCGCTCCAGGTTCGGCCGTATACTGGCCGCTTTTTGTGAGCTGGAGCTGCCCCTTTTGTTCCCTGCCCACCCCAGAACACTGAAAAACATCCGGGAATGGGGGCTGTCGGAAGCTTTGCCGTCAAACCTCTCCCTGGTTCCCCCCATGACTTACCTTGCCTTCATTGCCCACCAGAGGCGGTCGGCGGTGGTGATCACCGATTCGGGGGGTGTTCAGGAAGAGACCAGCGTGATGGGGGTACCCTGCGTGACCGTGAGGCCAAACACTGAAAGACCAATCACCTGCGAGATCGGAACCAACGTTCTCTGCCCCGAACCCGGGGGCATTCCCGCCGCAGTTGCGGAAAGGCTCTCGAGCCGCGGCTCGGCGCACCGCGACATCCCGTTCTGGGACGGCGCCGCAGGCAGGCGTTCAGCTGATGCCATAGAAGAGTTCCTTCAAGGAGGCAAATCATGATGCTTCTCTGCGTTTTCCTGTCCTTTCTTGTCCTTTGCGCCTGCAGCGCTCCCGTGCCCAGGGCCACCTACGCTTCCGCCGACCTTCAGAAGTTCGCTGTGAGCCTGCAGGGCCAGAGCGTCGGTTATATGACCATGACCGTGGAGCAGCTTGGCGCTGATTCACTTCTTGTTGAACAGGACATGGAGTGGGTCATAGTGCTTCTGGGAACCGAGCGCCGGGTGACCATGACCTCCAGCGCCAGGACCGGCACCGATTTCGACCTCGGGAACCTTTCCATGGTGATGAGCGACGGCACCAGCGAGATAGGCGTGAGCGCCGTCAGGCGGGAAGGAGTCGTCGAAACCACGATCAACACATCGGGACGCGAGATAACCCGCAGCGTGGAGTTCGAGGGAGACTACCTGCCGGCTTTCATGGACCTGGCAGCTGCGGGTATGCAGTGGTCGCCGGGCGAGGAGAGGGTCTACCAGACATTCGACCCATCGACCGGAACCATTCTGGAGGCTACCGTTACCTGTCAGGCCACTGAAGAGACCGATCTTCTGGGTGACACCGTCACCGCGTTCCGTCTCGAGATCAGCCAGGCCGGTATGAACAACCTGGTCTGGGTGCACGAAGGCCAGATCATCCGCGAAGAGGAGCAGGGGCTGGGAATGATCCTCACCAGGGTTCCGCCGGGCACCGATGCCGACATCGACCCCGGTAACGACCTCTACATGCTCTATTCCGTCTCCTCCACCGTAGTCACCGACCCCAGATCCGGCGGTGAGCGCACGTGGCTTCTCGAGGGCGACATAGAATGGGACATGTTCGACCTCGATTACCCCGGGCTTCAGACGTCAGCCGCCGGCCCGGTCGTATTCGTCTCGGCGGTACTCCCTTCGGCAACCGAGACCTTGCCCTTCCCCATGACCGAAGTGCCCGACAGCCTTCTTGCCAATCTGGCCCCAGAGCCCCTGCTGCAGTCCGATGACCCCGCGATAGTGGCTCTGGCGGACAGCCTCACCCGCGGCTGCTCGGATTCATGGGAGGCCGCCGCGGCCATATGCCGTTACGTGGACACGGCCGTCGAGGATGTGCCCACCGTGTCACTGCCTTCCGCAGTTGACGTTCTGGACTCGATGAGGGGCGACTGCAACGAGCATACGGCGCTGTTTGTCGCCCTTGCCAGGGCGGCCGGGATCCCCTCGGCGGTCTGCAACGGAATAGTCTACATCGACGAGGGCAGGTTCGGCTACCACGCATGGCCGACGGTCTGGGTCGGTCGCTGGGTGGCAATGGACCCCACGTTCGGCATGCTGCTGGCCGACGCCACCCACATCATTCTCGCGATGGGCAGCCTCGAGGACCAGTACACGATAAACGCCGTCATCGGAAGGCTCAGTGTCAGGGAGATCACGGAGTGAACCGACGGGCAGCCGAACTAGCCGCCATGAAAAGGGCTGTTGCCCTGGCCCGTGACGGCTGGCCGGGTGTTTTCCCCAACCCCATGGTGGGCGCGGTCATCCTCGATCCGCAGGGCAACACCCTGTCCGAAGCCCATCACCAGTGTTGCGGCGGTCCCCACGCTGAAGCCTCGGCCATCGGGAAGGCGTTCGGAGCCCTCGAGGGATCAACCCTCGTTGTGACACTGGAGCCCTGCGTTCATCACGGCAGGACCCCCCCCTGCGCGGAAGCCATAGTGGCGTCCCGGATAAAGCGGGTGGTCGCTGCCATGGAGGATCCCGACCCCAGGGTCAGCGGAAGGGGGGCGGCTTACCTTCGAGAGCACGGCGTTGAAGTGGAGATCGGCCTTCTCGAGGACGAAGCGCGGGATTTGAACCGAGTCTGGATCCACTGCCTGCATTCGCACAGGAGCTTTCTCCACCTGAAGATGGCGGTTTCCCTCGACGGGAGGGCGGCGGCATCAGACGGCAGCAGCCGCTGGATAACCGGCGCCGCGGCCCGGGAGAGGGTCAGGGAGATGCGGGGAGCCGCTCACGGGGTGATGGTGGGAGCCGGAACCGCCCTTCGCGACAACCCTTCACTGACGACCGGGCTCCGCGGTCCCCTGCCGGTTCGAATAATCGTCGCCGCAACCCCCCTTCCCCCGGAACTGACAGTGTACTCCGACGGGGGACGAACCATAACGGCCGTTCAGGACGGGTGCCCCTGGGACCCTCCGGGAGAGGCGGTAAGGTTCAACTCCCTCGAAAACCTTCTATCCAGCACCCTTTCCATGGGCATCGGCCTTGTTCTTTGCGAGGGCGGGCCACGTCTTGCAACTGCCCTTGTCAACGAAGGCCTCGTGGACCGGCTCAGCGTGTTCACAGCCCCGAAACTACTGGGAGGGAACGGTTTGCCGGTTTTTCACGAGCTCTGGGTGACCGACATTGGAAGCGCCCTGACGCTTGAAGACGCGAGGGTTGAAGCTCTTGATGGAGATGTGCTAGTGGAGGGCAGGCTTGTTTACCGGGCTGATTGAGGACATTGGCAGGGTGGTCTCTGCGGGGAGCCTCCTGGTGCTGGAAACCGTACTCGCGCCCGGGCTTCTTCCCGGAGAGAGCCTTGCCGTGGACGGTTCCTGCCTCTCGGTGGAGAAGGCGTCGGGCAAACGGGTCTTTTTCAGGGTCAGCCCTGAAACCCTTCGAAGAACGGTTCCGTTCCGGGCGGGAGCCCCGGTGAACCTCGAACGACCCCTCCGGCTCGATGGCCGGCTTCACGGTCATCTCATCACCGGACACGTGGATTGCACCGGGACGGTGGGTGCCGTTCGCAGCCAGGGCGAGTTCGCAACGGTGAGGATCTCGTGCCCCGGGGAGTGGCACGGTCTGCTTGTGGAAAAGGGTTCCGTGGCCGTTTCGGGGATCAGCCTCACAGTGGCCGACCTCATCCCCGGGGCGGGCTTCACCGTAGCCGTCATACCCGAAACCCTCACCCGGACAGGCGCCGCCCACTGGAAACCCGGAACGCAGGTGAACCTGGAGTTCGACATCATCGGCAAATACGTACAACGGGGCATGGAATGCTTCGGAAAACAGCACGGATTGAGGCACAAGATTGAACAAGGCTGAATTCGCCACCGTTCCCGAGACCCTTTCGGTCCTTCGACGGGGCGGCATGGTCATCGTGGTGGACGACGAGAACAGGGAGAACGAGGGTGACCTTCTGGTGGCCGCCGAACACTGCGGAAAGGCGGCTGTGAATTTCATGGCCAGGCACGCCAGGGGTCTGGTCTGCCTTGCGATGGAGAAGGCGGCCCTTGCGAGGCTTGACCTCAGGGAAATGTGCTCCCGGAACACATCACTTCACGAAACGGCCTTCACCGTGAGCATTGATGCGGCTTCTGGGGTCTCTACGGGCATCAGCGCGGCCGACAGGGCCCGAACCATCACCGTGGCCATCGACCCCGCCTCCCGACCCGAGGACCTGGCCCGGCCCGGCCACATTTTTCCCCTGGCAGCCCGTGAGGGCGGCGTACTGACCCGCGTCGGGCACACCGAGGCCGCGGTCGATTTCACAAGGCTTGCGGGCCTCTTTCCCGCCGGGGTCATCTGCGAGATAATGAACGACGACGGCACCATGGCCCGGCTTCCACAGTTGCGGGAATTCGGGGAGAAGCACGGGCTCATAATCACTTCCGTTGCTGAGCTTGTGAACCACAGGCGCAGAACCGAGGTGCTCGTCGAGCTCCAGGCCGAGGCCGACCTGCCCACGGAGTACGGCGAGTTCCGCATGATGGTGTTCCGAAGCCTTGTGGACGGCGCGACCCATGTTGCGCTGGTGAAGGGTGAGGTGAGGGGTGCTCTGAACGTACTGGTGAGGGTCCATTCCCAGTGCCTCACGGGCGACGTCTTCCAGAGCAGGCGGTGCGATTGCGGCTCACAGCTCCACGGCGCCATGAAACGCATTTCCGACGAGGGGCTTGGAGTGGTCCTCTACATGGCACAGGAGGGCAGGGGCATAGGGCTCGCCAACAAGATCAGGGCCTACCACCTGCAGGACCACGGCCTCGACACCGTGGAAGCCAACGAGAAGCTGGGCTTCGCCCCCGACCTCCGCGAGTACGGCACCGGGGCCCAGATACTGACCCGCCTTGGGCTCACCAGCATCAGGCTTCTCACCAACAACCCCAAGAAGATAGTGGGGCTTTCCGGATACGGTCTGAACGTGACGGAGAGGGTGGGCCTCGAGATCTGCCCCACCGACGAGAACAGGTTTTACCTTGCCACCAAGAAGAACAAGATGGGACACATTCTGAAGGGAGTCTGCGAAGATGGCATGGATTCATGAGGGACAACTCGACGGCGATGGGCTGAAGGCGGCCCTTGTCGTCTCGAGGTTCAACGGTTTCATCACCTCGAAGCTTCTCGAAGGCGCCACCGACTGCCTTCTTCGCCACGGCGTTCTGGACGAGGACATGGACGTCTTCATGGTTCCCGGTGCGTGGGAGATACCCGCAATGGCCGCCAGACTCGCCCACTCCGGCGGGTTTGACATGGTGATCTGCCTGGGAGCGGTGATAAGGGGCGAAACCCCCCATTTCGATTTCGTGGCGGCGGAGAGCGCCAAGGGCGTCGCGCAGGCCGGGATGAACGCGAAGATCCCTGTGGCCTACGGCATCGTCACGGCGGACACCGTGGAACAGGCGGTCGACAGGGCCGGAGCGAAGAGCGGGAACAGGGGCTTCGACGCAGCGCTCACCGCCCTCGAGATGGTCAACCTCTACCGTCAGGTCTACGGTTTTACAGACCTTGATGAAACAGGGGAAGACGCTATGGAAGAACCGGCGGGCATATAACCGTGGGAATGCGCTCGAGGGCACGCAAGTTCCTTCTCCAGAGCCGGTACGCCGCCCGCCTCAACGGCGCCACGGTGTCCGGCAATCTCGACGACCTCGGCTTCAGCGGTCTGTTCGACCACGAGACCAGAACCTGGATCAGAAGCATAGCCGAGGCCTCCGTCAGGAACAGCACAGAGATCTCCCTTCAGATCGAGGCAGCCCTGTCGAACTGGTCAATGGACAGGCTGTCCCTCGTGACAAGGCTGCTGCTTGAACAGGCCGTTGCGGAAGCCCTTTATGTGGGCACTCCGGCTCCGGTGGTCATCAGG
Organism: Candidatus Fermentibacteraceae bacterium; assembly: GCA_046485185.1. Lineage (GTDB taxonomy): Bacteria > Fermentibacterota > Fermentibacteria > Fermentibacterales > JCC-6 > UBA6080. Next base: position 16,759 of record JAWOHL010000006.1, on the reverse strand, counting down.
GAGTCGGTCCGGATGGCCGAGGAGTTCGACCAGCCCGGAGCGGGCGCCTTCGTGAACGGAGTTCTTCACAGGGTTCTCGTGAATGACGGGGGGAACGGCTCTGAGGCTTCGGATAGTAAGTGACATCCACGGCAATCTGCCGGCGCTTGAAAGGGTTCTGGCACACCCCGCCGGGACTGTCTGCGACAGAACGATATGTCTTGGCGACATAACGGGTTACGGCCCCTGGCCATCCCAGTGCATCGCCCTTGTGAGGGAGTCGTGCGACGGGGTGGCTGCCGGCAATCATGACCTTGGCTGCGCCGGGCTTCTTCCGCATTCGAGGTTCAACGTCTGGGGCGCTGCCGCCATTGACTGGACGGCACGGCAACTCAGCGATACCGAAACCGTATGGCTCGCCGGTCTTCCCCTTACCATCGTCGCACACGGGATCGGCTTCTGTCACGCGCACCCAGTGGTTCCGGGATCGTGGGAGTACATACTGGGGGCCGGGAGCGCCCGGGAGGTCCTGAATGAAACCCCCGGCGAAACCTGGTTCTACGGGCACACCCACCGCCCATGCGCCTGGGGCTCCCGGGGCGTCCGAACCACCCTGAGCCCCATCGATCTTCGAAAGTATCCCCTTGTGAACTGCGGCAGCGTCGGTCAACCCCGCGACGGAGACCCGAGGGCGTCATTCATGGTGGTGGACACCGATGCCCAAACCGCTGAGAACATCAGGGTTTCGTACCCTGTGGACGCCACGGCTCAAGAGATCAACAAGTGCGGGTTGCCGCCGTTTCTGGCGGAAAGGCTTTTCACCGGCCGCTGACAGCGGCCTCCATGGCCCTGATCATGTCGGCGCCGGTTCGGTCCCATTGGAAAGACCGCCCCCATTCGAGCCCCCCCGCAGAGAGCCGTGCCCTTTCCGCCGGGTTTTTCAGAAGGCCCTGCATGGCGTCCGCCAGGGCGTTCGGATCGCCGTGCGGCACAAGGATGCCCGTTTCCCCGTCGCGCACCGAGTCGGTGAGGCCGTCGGAGCGGCTGGCTATCACCGGTGCGCCGCAGCAGTTGGCCTCGATGACGGTAAGCCCCCATCCCTCCTTCTCTGAGGGGAAAACGGCTGCGTAGCAGGTTCTGAGCCAGTACAGCGCCTCTGACAGGGGCACGAACCCCGAAAACGTTACCGAATCGCCAAGGTCGAGCCGTTGTGCCTCTTTTTTCAGCTCGCCCGCGTATTCGCCGTCACCCACCACCGTCAGTTCAGCTTCAACTCCCCTGTCCCTGAGAACGGCAAGCGCCCTGATGGCGTGCTGAACACCCTTGTACTTCCTGAGACGCCCCAGGTACAGGAACCTCCCGCGTGAAACCGGCACCCCGGGGTCGGGGCTGTATGTGTCGGTGTCCATCCCGCACGGGATGACAAGAACATTCCGGTCCGGAACCCCCCTTCTCACAAGGTCACGCTTTGTGCTCGCGCTTATGGCCACGAAGGTGCAACCCCTGTAGACCCGGGGTATCATGCTTTCCAGCGCGTTCACGTACAGCGCCTTCAGTGGACCCACTTCGCGGTACGCCGTGGTTCCGAAAAGGTGCGGAACGACGGCGAGCACGGGTGTCCGGGACCAACGGGGCGAGAAAACCGGCACCTTGCAGATGTCTTCAACTATGAGGTCGAAGGAGGAGAGTCCAAGTTTTTCGCAGTAGCTCCGGACCGTGAGGTTGTAGGAGTACCAGTTACCGTTCCTGTGGACCTCCACCCCGTCGATCTCCTGGACAGGGACGAGGCCGGGCACCGCGTGCGAGACCTGCAGAACCCTGTGCCCCGCGGCGGCGGCCCGCTTCAGTATGTGGTGGAGGTGGATCTCGGCGCCTCCCGCTTCGGGGTTCAGGGGATCACGCCAGTTCAGGGCAAGTATCTTCATGTCCGGGGCTTTCTGGCGAAAACCCCGATGACGCACCCTGTCAGAAGACCCAGGGCGCTGTTTTCGACAGTTGACCGCACCCTTCTCCTCAGCCGGTGAACTGGAGGGATCAATATGGGACGAAGCGGTATCCTTGCCCCGAGGCGCAGCATGACCTCCCTGAGAAGCCTGTACGCGAGGGATGGTGAGAAGTATCGGGCGTAAGAGCTTTCCGGAACGAGACCGTGGCTTGCGAGAAACCCCCTGAGCCCCCTTGCAGTGTACTGTGTTTCCCATCCCGCGAACCAGACCCCCAATACCATCAGTGTCTTTTTCACGATGGTGTAGGGGTGGAATGTCTGGGGAACATCTACCAGAAGCGCACCTCCCGGGGCCGTGACCCGTGCGCACTCGCGGGTCATGGGGTCGGGGTTTCGAAAGTGCTCCATGACGCCCTGATGGAAGACGAGGTCGAACACCCCGTCACGGAACGGCAGGGCTTCGGCGTCGCCGCACACAAGCATCACTCCGCCACCGGCTTCGGAGGCCCTGGCGAGGGCACGGTGCGAATAGTCGAGCGCAACGGCCACCGCCCCGTTTATCGCAAGGGAAGCGCTGTCGCGCGCGGTGGCGGCACCGACCTCGAGGGTGCGAAGCCCCGTGACGGCGAAGCGGCGCGTCGCTTCAATGCAGATCCTGTCGTCGTTGTCGTAGATGTCGTCAAGGCGCCTTGGTCTGCTCCAGAACCTGTCCCAGTGCCCCTTGTCCGAAGATCCGGCCAATTGAGGCCCCCTTTCTCTCGAATGAATCTACCACCATAACGGCCGGGGGTTCAAGCCTTGGTTGACAAAAATGGAGGCGTCCGTATGTTACGGCCAAATTTCGAGGTTACCCATGGGTAAACAAAACGCATCGGGGTGTCATGAAGGTCTTAATCCGACGGATCACCGAAAGGGATCTTGGCAACCTGCAGGCCTGGAGCGACGCAATCGGCTCCCAGGCTTACATGGAGAAGGTCAGTCCCCAGTCGTTCAACGGTTCCGACCTCTCGGGCTGGGGAGATGATTACGTCTGGTTCATCATCAACGCCGGCGGCCGGGACGTGGGCGGCGTATGGGTGGAACGCCGGCGCTGGGATTCCGTCGAGGGAACCCTTGGCATAATCATCGGCGACCCCACCCTTCTGGGCCACGGAATAGGCCGGAGGGCAATCGATCTTGCCACACGCGAGGCAAGGTTCATCATGGGCATCGACCATGTCCGCCTCACCGTCCGGATGTCCAACCTCCGCGCCATCCGGGCCTACCAGAGCTGCGGCTTCACAGTCACCGGCTCAGGCACCCTCCGCACGGCCGACGGCATACCCATCCCCTTCTACCGCATGGAGGAGTTCGGGGGACACCGTACTTAACCGTTCCGGCACATACCGCTGAAAGTTCTGTTGCAGCGTGTTTCTCTCTCACCACCTTTTCGCGCTCCTGCCATTGCTATAATCAGGTATGGTGCCCCTCAAATGCCTTTTGTGGGTGAAGAGCGCGTTCAGTTTCAGGTACGGGACCGACACGCCCGAAGCTCTGGCCGAAGCGGCTCACAGAGCGGGTTTTCAGGGCGTGATGATGGCGGACCTGGGCGGCGTGTACGGTCTTCACAGGATGGCCCTGGCCTGCGGAAGGCTCGGGCTGAAAGTGGTTCCCGCGGCCCATCTGACCCTCCCGGGGGGGATGCTGGTCACGGGGGCGCTCGAGGGGGGCTGGGGGCAGCTCTGCCGCCTGATCACGTCAACCCATCTTCCCGGCAGGGTTCCGCCGGAACTTGCGATCGAGGACTCGGACAGGCTCTTCGCCTTTGTCTCGACCGGGGCCGAGGGCGCCGGAAAGCTCAGGGCCGAAGGTTATCGCGGCCGCATCTACCATCCGGTGCTTCCCGGGGAGACCGTTCCCGACCTGCCCGGGGGCGTTCTGCCCGTAGCGGCGTCTCCCTGCATGTTCGCCCGCCCGGAATCGAAGCTTGTCCACCGGATACTGAGGAAGGTCGACCTCCTTCTCGACGAACCCTGGGTTTCCGGGGATGTGCCCCCCGATCACCTCCGGATGCTTCCGGATAATGGTGATTGGCCCGGTGAGGCGGTCAGGGCCAACGAAGCGCTTCTCGAGGAAGCCGCTGACGAGCCCCGGGAAAGGCCGTACGACCCCCCCGTCATGGGCCCCGATGATCCTGAGCGGCTCCGGGGGATACTGCTTGCCCGGCTGAACGACCTCTACCGCGGCTCAAGGGCCGCGGCGGCGAGGCTTGACCAGGAATTCACCGACCTGGCCGGCGCAAGCCTTTGCGGGTACTTCCTGGCCTTTCACGAGATCATCACTTACTGCCGTGAGAACGGGATACTCGCCGTGGCAAGGGGTTCGGCCGGCGGAAGCCTCGTGGCGAGGCTTCTGGGGCTCTCCGTCGTGTGCCCCATCCGCTTCGGCCTCTCTTTCCCCAGGTTCTTCAACCCTCTTCGCAGCAGGCCGCCCGACATTGACCTCGATATCGACAGCACCAGGAGGGACGAGGTGTTCCGGTGGCTTTCGAACCGCTGGGGCGGACGGGCCGCGGCGGTCTCCGCCGTTGGAAGCTACCGCTCCCGTTCCGCGGTCAGGTTAAGCGCCACGGCATCGGGTCTTGGTCCCGACGAAGTTGAGGTTCTGGCCCGGGCCGCGGGAAACCCTTCCGAGCCTGTGTGGCGAAGGGGAACAAACGGCTTGATTCTGGAGAACGCCGGGCTGCTTTCGGGGCTTCCCGCGGGGATCGGCCCTCACCCGTGCGGACTTGTCCTCTGCAACGGCTCGGCGGCCTCCAGGACTCCCCTTCAGGGTTGCACCGGCGGGCTCGAAGTAACCCAGTTCGACAAAGACGGGGTGGAGTTCATTGGTCTTCTCAAGATGGACCTCCTGGGTCACAGGGGCCTTTCAGCCATTGCAGCCGCATCGGGGGGGGAGGCCCTGGAACTCATGAGGGAAGTGGAAGCCCTCGACGGACCGACGCTTGCCCTTCTCAACAGAGGCGCCACCATAGGGGTTCCCCATGTTGAAAGCCCTGCCATGAGAGGGCTTCTCAGGGAGATGAAGATCAGGGATGTCGAGGATGTGGCCCGCGCCCTGGCCCTGGTGCGCCCCGGAGCTTCCGCAGGAGGGGGTCGCGCCGCCTACAGGAGCGGCGGTGACACCCGGACGCCGGAGTGCCTCAGAAACCTGCTGAGGGAAAACAGGGGTGTCATGCTGTACCAGGAGGACGTGTCGGAGGCGGCGTGCATCCTCATGGGGCTTCCACCCGCCCGGGGTGACCTGATGCGCCGAAGGCTCAAGGCCGGGCAGATCGCCCGTGAAGATGTTTTGGAGATGTGCCTTGCCGCCGGCCACTCCCGGGAAACCGCGCAGAGGGGCTGGGAGCTTTTGTCGGGTTACGCCGGGTACGGGTTCTGCAAGGCCCACGCCATGACCTACGCCTTTGAAGCGTGCCTTTTCGCATGCATGAAAGCCCGCCGTGCCGCACACGCCATGGCGGCCTTCATGGCGGCGGGAGGGGGGTTCCATACGCATGCCGTCTACGTGGAGGAAGCCAGGCGCATGGGCATCAGGATAGTTTCTCCCGGCGTGAACACCGGGGGCTGGCTCTGCCGGGCAACTGAAGACGGCAGCCTCATGCTTGGCATGTGTTTGATAAGGGGAATGGGCGAAAGCGAGTTTGGCAAAGTGCGGGAAGCACGGCCTTTCCAGAGCCCCGCGGGGGTCAGGGACGCGGGGATAGGCCCCGTTCTTGCCTCGGCAATGGCGGTGGCGGGGTGTTTCGACGAGCTGGGTCTTTCCCGGCCGGAAGCCGTGTGGGCCGTGAAGAGCCGTGGAACGGGGTTGTTCCCCGAAGGGGTTCCGCCCCCGAAACTCCCCGGATACACTCCTGAGTACAGGGTCAGGGCTGAAATGCAGGTCATGGGGATAACAACGGCCGTTCACCCTCTTGAGGTGCTGAAAAGACCCCTCGATACCGTTCCCCTGGCCGAAGTGTCCGGAACCGGGAGCTTCCGCCTGTGGGGCAGGGTCACGGCCGGCCGTTCCCTTTCCGGGGGTGCCGGCTTTCTGATGCTGGAGGACCCCACGGGCGTGCAGGACATCTATCTTCCATCCCCGCTCTACCGTGACGCTGAACTGCTTCTCAGGCGGGAAGGCGCAACACTGGTTGTCGTCTGCAGGGTCGAGGCCGGTGCCCGGATCGCCGCCGCAGGGGTTCTGCCCGGGCCGATACTTTGCTGAAGCCGTTTCTTTTCATATTCTTACCGATACAGGTCCGCACAAACCGGGAGGTTCACATGCCCATTAAACCCGTCAAACCCGCTGATCTAAGGTGGAGGTGCAAGACGTCGCGCTTCCGTTTCAAGACGAGCGGAGAGTTGAAGCCCACCGAGAGGATAGTAGGCCAGGACAGGGCTGTGGGGGCCGTGCGGCTGGGGCTTGAGATCCCCAGTTCAGGGTACAACATGTTCATCACAGGTGTTCCGGGAAGCGGGCGGGAAACCACGGTGAAGCGGATACTCGACAGGATAGACATCTCCACCGATTCGCTTGAGGACATCTGCTACGTGTACAACTTCGAAGACTCAGCCAAACCGAAGGTTCTACTGCTGCCCGCGGGATGCGGCAGGAAACTGCGGGAAACCATCGACAGCTGCGTCGAGCTTCTGAAACGCAACATTCCCGCAGTTCTCCAGAGCGAGCGCACAGCCGGAGAGCGAAGCCGCCTTCTGAGGAGTTTTGCCGAGAAAAAGGAAGACCTGATGAAGGCAGTGACCCTCGAATCCCAGAAAGCTGGTTTCGCCGTGGTGAGCGTCACGATGCCCACCGGCCAGGTCCGTCCCGAGGTTCTCCCCGTTATCGACGATAAACCCGTGACCCACGAGCAGCTCCGGGAGATGTTGTCGGAAGGCAAGCTGACCGAAGAGAAAATGACAAAGATCAGGGAGAAGCACGAAAAGCTGTTCCAGAAGCTCAGTGAAGCCCTTCGGAGAAGCCACGACAACGACATGAAGGCCAAGATCGCCCTGGATGAGCTGCTCGTGGAACTGGTGAGACCAACTGTCGCAGGTATAACCGACCAGTTGAAACACCTCGGTGGCGGCGAAACCTTGGAGGATTTTGCCGAGGGCGTCGCGAACACTGTTCTGAACAACCTCGAAACGTTCGCCGCGGAATCCTCCGATGCCGACCCCTATTATGTGTTCAGGGTAAACCTCCTTGTCGACAATGCTGACAGGAAAACCCGCCCGGTGGTGGTCGAGAACTTTCCCGATCCCTCGAGCCTGTTCGGGACCATCGACCGCATCATGGTCGAGAACAAACCCTACAGCGATCACATGATGATAAGCGCCGGCTCCTACCTCAAGGCGAACGGCGGGTTCCTGATACTGGACGCCATGGACGTCGTTCGGTACCCCGGTCTCTGGCAGACGCTTTCCCAGACCCTCAAGAACCGGACCGCGCTCATCCGCGCCACCGATATGATGCGGGTCTTCGGAGCTGTGGAGCTGCAGCCCGAACCCGTGGAGGTCAACGTCAAGGTTATCATGATAGGCTCAGCCTGGCTGTACATGATGCTGGCCGGAAACGATCCCGAATTCGGCCTTCTGTTCCGGATCAGAGCCGATTTCGACGACAGCATGGTGCTCAGCGACGAGAACCTGATGGACTTCTCACGTGTGATAGCCTACATAACCAGCCAGGAGAAGTTGCTGCCCCTCGATCCTTCGGGAATGGCCATGGTGTGCGAGCAGGCCGCACGGCTCACTGGCAGGCGCGACAGGCTGAGCCTCGAGTTCAACCACATTGCCGACTATGTGCGTCAGGCCTCATACTGGGCGTCGCGAAGCGACAGGAAGGTCGTCACTGCGGATGACGTGAAAAGGGCGATATCCGAGAAGAAACTCCGCCTCAGCCTTTCCGCGGACTACGCCCTTCAGGGAATCCTGGACGGTCAGGTGATGATCGACACCCAGGGCGCCCGTGTCGGTATGGTGAACGGGCTTGCCGTCTACCACGGTGTGGACTACGCCTTCGGTCTTCCGGCCCGGATCACGGTGAGCGTGGCTCCCGGGCGGGAGGGGCTGGTAAACGTCGAGCGCCAATCGGACATGTCAGGTCCCACTCACACAAAGGGCATCGAGGTCATTGCGGGCTACCTCAGGAACCGGTTCGCCTATGACTATCCCCTCAGCCTCACAGCGGGCATCGTCTTCGAGCAGAGTTATGGCGGAGTGGACGGCGACAGCGCCAGTTCAACAGAGCTTTACGCCCTTCTCAGCGCCCTTTCGAACCTGCCGCTTCGACAGGACCTGGCGGTGACCGGGTCGGTCAACCAGCTCGGCGAGATACAGGCCATCGGGGGTGTGAACGAGAAGATCGAGGGCTTCTATCGGCTGTGCCGGGAGAGGGGGCTCACCGGGAAACAGGGTGTTCTGATCCCCACCGCGAACCTCGTGAACCTTCAGCTCGACATGGAGGTGGTGGACGCGGTCAGGTCGGGTCAGTTCAGTATCTACCCTGTGTCAACTATCTGCCAGGGTATCGAGCTTCTCACCGGGCACCCCGCGGGGGTCGCAGACGAGAGCGCGAAGTACCCGCCCCGGTCCGTCCTGGGTATGGCCGACGCCCGTCTGCGCCAGATGGCCCACACCCTGCGGGAGTTCAACTGCGCCCACTGAACGTGTTTTCCGCCAGTTGGGGAGAGTTGGAGGCGGGGGGATCGAACCTTGGCGACGGCGCCATCTTCCACTCTCAGGTCCGCAGCCTTTCCGGCATGAACACCCGGGTGGGGGTCATGTCAGCCGACCCTGCGCGGACCGGCGAAAACTATCCGGGCGTGAAGAGTTTTTTCACGGGGCGCGGCAGGCTTCACGCCATGCTCTCGGGCGTCAGGTGGGCTGATGTGGTGGTCGTGGGCGGAGGGGAGCTTCTTCAGGACAGGTCAAGCCTTCTCTACTCACCATTCAACCTCATGCCGCTTGTTCTGGCGCGCCTCTTCCGCCGCCGGTCCTTCTGCTGGGCAGTGGGCATCGGCAGAAAGGGTGAACTCGCACGAACTACTCCTCCACTTGCACGGTTCGCGCTGGCTTCCTGCGACGGGATCACTGCCCGTGACCGGCCAACCTACACCACACTGATAGAATGGGGCTTCACATCACCGGTCCTCAAGCCAGCCGCCGATTCCGCCCTTCTCCTCGGAAGGGAATTCGAAGCGGGGCCGGTGGACTCAAGTGTTCTTGGTGCGGCACCCAGGAACGTTCTGAACAGGAAGGGGGCGCTTCTGCCCCTCGAACTGAGAAGGAGGTTCCCGGGCTACCACCCTGACGACCCTTCACCCGCTGCCGCGGCATGGGCTGCCATGATTGACCGGCACCTTGACCGGAACGAGGGAAGAGCGCTGCTGTTTCCCTTTCACACCGGCACCCTCTCCAACGATGACCTCTCTTTCTGCCGGCTTGTGCTGGGGGCCATGAAACACGCTGACAGAGCCTCCATAGCCGTTTTCGACACAGTGGAGCACGCACTTTCGCTCATCGCGGGTTGCCGGGTGATGGTTACCACACCGCTTCACGGGGCGATACTGTCCGTGGTTGCGGGAGCGCTTCCCGTGGCCGTTCCCTACTCAAGCAAGTGTTCCCGCTTCATGGAGATGGCCGGGCTCGAGGCTCTTGCCGAGCCTGGAAACGGGGGCGTTCCCGGCCCCGCCGCGGATCGTGCGCTGGACGACGCGTGGCGCAACTGCGGTTCATGGTGGGAGAAGCTCGGGATCGTCAGGGAGGAGTTGAAAGCGGCCTCCGAAGCAACTCCGGAGCACTTCCGCAGCAGGGTCATCACTTGCTGACAGGCATCCATGCCTCAGCGGCAGGGGGCCTTGGCGCCTGTGCCGCCAGGGTTTCAGCCATGGGCATCCCGACGGCACAGATATTCACATCGAACCCCAGACGATACTGTGACGGCCCGGTACCCGACGCAGAAGCGGAGGAGTTCAGAAAACTTTCCGCGGGGGTCGTGTTCATCTCGCACTGCTCTTACCTCATCAACATGGCTTCCTTCAGGCCCGACCTTCACAAGAGATCGTCCGATGCGCTGAGAGCGGAGCTCGCCCGGTGCTCTCTTCTCGGAATTCCCCTCTGCGTCCTGCACCCCGGTTCCGCGACGGGTCAGGAGAGGGGGGCCGCCATAGAGCGGGCTGCAGATTCGATCCGGGAGGTTCTTGAGGGTTGTTCTCCGAGTACCGTGCTGTTACTGGAGAACACCGTGGGGGCGGGATGCTCCCTTTGCGGAGACCTTTCTGAACTGAGGGACCTGCTTCGCCTCATCGGCCTTCCGGGCAGGACGGGCGCATGCATCGACACCGCCCACGCCCACGGCCGGGGGTACGAACTTGATTCCGCGAAGAGTGCCGCGTTATTCTGCGGCGAGCTCCACTACATTTTCGGCGCATCCCTCATGGCTTTCCACCTCAACGACTCGAAGGTGGAGAGGGGAAGCGGAAGCGACAGACATCAGAGACCCGGCGAAGGACTGATCGGAATCGACGCCCTGGCCGAGATCGAGGCGTTCCACGGGTTCAGCGGGCTGCCCGCGGTGCTCGAAACACCGGGGGATGACGGCGACAGGCTCGCCGGCCTTCGCAGGATCAGGGAACGCTTCCACGCATTGACCTGAATCACGGTGCGGATATATTCAAAATACTCCGGGTTGAACGGTAAGGATTCACCGCATGATCCGGAGTGTTCCGTTTGTATGGCGAAGCCCTAATCTGTTGGAGGTTCGAGGGATGTTGAACGACATCTACAGAAGCGTTGTTGAAAAGGATCCCAATCAGCCCGAGTTCCACCAGGCTGTTCAGGAGGTTCTCGAGAGCCTTGAAGTTGTTCTTGACAAGCATCCCGAGCTTCGCCGGATGAAGATCGTCGAGCGCCTGGTCGAGCCCGAGCGCGTCATCATGTTCAGGATCCCCTGGACCACCGACGACGGCGAGATAATGGTCAACCGCGGTTTCCGCATCGAGTTCAACAGCGCCATCGGTCCCTACAAGGGCGGGCTTCGTTTCCACCCCTCGGTTAACCTGGGCATCCTCAAGTTCCTGGGATTCGAGCAGATCTTCAAGAACGCCCTGACCGGCGTCCCAATGGGCGGCGGCAAGGGTGGCAGCGACTTCGACCCCAAGGGCAAGAGCGACCTTGAGGTCATGCGATTCTGCCAGAGCCTCATGAGCGAGCTCTTCCGCCACATCGGTCCCTACACCGACATTCCGGCGGGCGACATCGGAGTGGGAGGCCGCGAGATCGGCTTCATGTTCGGTCAGTACAAGAAACTTCGGAACGAGTGGAGCGGCGTTCTCACAGGCAAGGCCCTGGAGTACGGCGGAAGCCTCATCAGACCCCAGGCAACCGGTTACGGTTCGGTCTACTTCGGTGAAGAGATGCTGAAAACCAGGGGCAAGAGCTACCAGGGCCTCACCTGCCTTGTCTCGGGCAGCGGCAACGTGGCCCAGTACACTGCCGAGAAGATCAACCATCTCGGCGGCAAGGTAGTGACCCTCAGCGACAGCTCCGGCTGCATCTACGACGAAGAGGGCATCGACGCCGAGAAACTCGCCTTCATCATGAACCTGAAGAACGTCCGCCGCGGCAGGATCAGCGAGTATGCCGACAAGTACCCTAAGGCCGTTTACACTGCCGTCGACCCCGACCTCGACTACAACCCTCTCTGGAACCACAAGGCTGACTGCGCGTTCCCCAGTGCGACCCAGAACGAGATCAACGGGAAGGACGCCCTGAACCTCGTGAACAACGGCGTGTTCCTGGTTTCCGAGGGCGCCAACATGCCCACCACCCCCGACGGCGTCGAGATCTTCCTCGAGAAGCGCCTTCTCTACGGTCCCGGCAAGGCGGCGAACGCGGGCGGTGTGGCCACCAGCGGTCTCGAGATGGCCCAGAACGCGGCCTTCACCTGCTGGAGCAAGGAAGAAGTGGACAAGAAGCTCCACCAGATCATGATCAACATCCATCGCCAGGCCTACGACGCCGCCGAGAAATACGGCAAGCCCGGCAACTATGTCCTCGGCGCGAACGCCGCCGGCTTCATGAAGGTCGCCAACGCCATGATCGCCCAGGGCGTCGTCTAGGGGACGGACTTAGTTAGTTTCGTTTGCTGATGTAAGCTAAAGGGGGCGCTGCTTTTGGCGGTGCCCCCTCTCCGTTTCAGGACTGTTGTCATTTGTTTCGGATGTAAACGGAAAGGAAAGTGCATGAAGCGATCCTTCGCTGAACTGGCCCGGGAATCCCGGGGAAGCTCCGAGGCGGTGATCCCCCTGCTTCAGGCGGCCCAGACCGAGTTCGGGTTCATTTCCAGGGAGACCATAGCCAAAATCGCGGAAGCCACGGGGGAGCCTGAAGCACAGATTTACGGTGTGGCCTCGTTCTACAGCCAGTTCTCGTTCACCCCGTCCGGGAAACACATCATCCGGGTTTGCACGGGCACGGCCTGCCATGTGGCGGGCGCCGGAAGAATCGTCGAGGCGCTCTCCATAGAACTCGGGGTGGCTCCGGGCGGCACCACCGAAGACATGCTGTTCACTCTGCATACAGTTGCCTGTCTTGGTTGCTGCTCGCTGTCTCCCGTGATGATGATCGACGGGGAAACCTTTGGAAAACTCACCCCCCCTGGAGCCGTCAAGGTTCTTCGGGAGTTTGCCGCGGGAGGTCCCCGATGAGGAAGCTGCTTGTTGGAACCGGCACCTGCGGCCTTTCCGCGGGAGCCGGCAAAGTCATCGAAGCCCTTCGCAACAACCCCGGGGATTATGAGCTTTCGGGAACCGGCTGCATCGGCATGTGCTTCGTGGAACCCCTTCTCGAAGTCAGGGACGGTGACTCACGCAGGATTTACGGGGAAGTCACTCCCGAGTTGGCCCTTTCCATCGCATCGGGCGCCGACCCCGTCGACAACCTGGTGTGGAGCAGCGACGGCGGGGGCAGCCATGCCGACTTCCTGGAAAAACAGGACAGGCTGGTTCTTCGCAACTGCGGCATCATCAACCCCGACAGCATGGACGACTACATCGCCACCGGGGGTTACGAAGCCCTTCGCATGGCACGGGAAATGACACCGGGGGAGATCGTTCAGCTCATGAAGGACTCCGGCCTCAGAGGCAGGGGCGGGGCCGGGTTTCCCACCGGCATGAAGTGGTCTTTCGCCGCATCGGCCGCGGGCGAAGACAAATACATCATCTGCAACGCCGACGAGGGCGACCCCGGCGCCTTCATGGACAGATCGATCATCGAGGGCGACCCTCACGCCGTTATCGAGGGCATGCTCATCGCAGCCAGGGCGATCGGGGCGGACAACGGCTACATTTACTGCCGGGCCGAGTACCCCCTTGCCGTGAAACGGCTGGAGAATGCCATAGCGCAGGCAGAGGAGCGCGGCTTCGCGCAGGGCGTTCACCTCAAGGTGAAAATGGGCGCGGGAGCCTTTGTCTGCGGCGAGGAGACGGCACTTTTCCGAAGCATCGAGGGCAAGAGGGGCATGCCGACGTTCCGTCCGCCCTACCCGGCGGAGAAGGGGCTGTTTGGCAAACCCACGAACAACAACAACGTGGAAACCTACGCATGCGTGCCATGGATAGTGCGGAACGGCGTCAAGGCGTTCCGGGAGAGGGGCACCGAGAAGAGCCCGGGCACCAAGGTGTTCGCGCTGGCGGGAAAGGTGAAGCGTGGAGGCCTTGCCGAGGTGGCCATGGGCACACCCATACGCCACCTGGTTTTCGGCATCGGCGGCGGCATCAAAAAGGACAAGGCCTTCAAAGCCGTACAAATGGGCGGCCCGTCCGGAGGCTGCATACCCGAGCACCTGGCGGACACACCCGTGGATTTCGAATCCATACCCGCAACCGGGGCGATAATGGGCTCGGGCGGCATGGTGGTCATGGACGAGACAAGCTGCATGGTGGACATCGCCCGGTTCTTCCTGAGCTTCACCTGCGACGAGTCGTGCGGCAAATGCACCTTCTGCAGGGTGGGAAACCGCCGGCTGCTTGAAACCCTCGAGCGTATCACCGCGGGCGAGGGCCGCGAGGAGGACATTCCCTTCCTCGAAACGCTGGGCAGGCAGATCATCGACGGCAGCCTGTGCGGTCTGGGGCAGACCGCCCCCAACCCCATCCTCACGACACTGCGCTACTTCAGGAACGAGTACGAGGCTCACATCCTTGAGAAGAAGTGTCCGGCCGGCTCCTGCAGGGCGCTGATCAAGTTCACCGTGAATCCGGAGACCTGCCGGGGCTGCACCCTGTGCGCGAAGGCATGCCCCGTGAACGCCGTGAGCGGACAGAGGGGGCAGGTTCACTCCATTGACGACGACAAGTGCACGAAGTGCGGCGCGTGTTACGATGCCTGCCCCTTCGATGCCATCATCAGGGAATAGGAGGCCGGTCTTGAAGGTTACCATCAACGGCGCAGCGGTCGAGGCGAAACCCGGCAGCACAATACTCGACACAGTGCGCGAACACGGCCTCGACACTATTCCAACGCTCTGCCACATGAAGGACACCGAGCCCTTCACCTCATGCTACGTTTGCGTCGTGGAGGTCGAGGGCAGAAAGAACCTCGCCCCGGCATGCTCCACGCCCGCAAGCGAGGGGATGGTCGTAAACACCAACTCACCACGGGTGCGCGCCGCAAGGCGGACCGCCCTCGAGCTTCTTCTCTCCAACCACTGGGCGGACTGCGTGTCGCCCTGCCTCACGGGATGCCCCGGCAATGTCGACATCCAGGGTTACCTGGCCCTGGCTGCCCAGGGGAAGTACGCCGAGGCCGTCGAACTCATAAGGGAGAGGAACCCCCTTCCGGCAGTGTGCGGAAGGGTTTGCGTAAGGGCATGTGAAGACCAGTGCTACAGGGCTGAGATCGACGAGTGCGTTTCCATAAACTGGGTGAAAAGGTTTCTGATGGAACAGGTGGGCGTTTACGACAAACTCCCGCCCAGGGCTGAACCCTCGGGTAAAAAAGTGGCCATCGTAGGCTCCGGTCCCGCGGGTCTCACCGCCGCGTACTTCCTCGGCCTCTGGGGACACGAACCGGTGATCATCGAGGCCATGGAAAAAGCCGGTGGAATGCTTCGCTACGGAATTCCCGAATACAGGCTGCCCGACGAGGCCCTCGACCGCGAGATCGACTTCATAAAGAAAGCCTCCGGATGCGAGATAAGGCTCAACACGAGGGTCGGGAACACCGTCACCCTCGCCGAACTCAGAAAGACGCACGACGCGGTCCTGTTGTCACCGGGCGCCTGGAGCGGCAAGGCCATGAGGGTCGAGGGCGAATTGGACACAGTGGGTGTTGTGACCGGAGCAGACTTCCTGGTGGAAAACGCCCGGAACCGTTCATCACTCAAGGGGACGGTCGTGGTGGTGGGTGGCGGCAACACTGCAATGGATGCCGCGCGAACCGCATGGAGGCTCGGGGCCGACCGCGTGATAATCCTGTACCGGCGCACCAGGCTGGAGATGCCGTGCGACAGCCTCGAGATCGAGGAAGCGCTCGAGGAAGGCATTGAACTCATGGAACTCGCTGCACCAGTGGGTATCGAGCGGACTACAGACAAGGTTCTCAAGGGTCTGCGCTGCATAAGGATGACGCTTGGCGAGCCCGACGCCTCGGGAAGAAGAAGCCCCGTGCCCTTGGATGACAGCGAGTTCATTCTGGAGTGCGACCTGGTCGTCAGCGCCATAGGCCAGGAACCCCTTCTCACCGGGTTGAACGAAGGGCTGGACGTCACCCGCTGGAAAACCATCGACACCGGCAGCGATACCGGTGTTGAAACGAACCTGGCCGGCGTCTTCGCCGCCGGCGACGCCGGTTACCACGGCCCCACCGTCGTCATCGACTCGATCCGCGACGGCAGGAATGCCGCCGAGGCAATTCACGGCCACCTCACGGGGACAAGGAAAAAACCCCCTTTCAGGGCAAGCAAGGGTTTCTGGGAGAAGCCCGGTCGCGACCTTCTGCCCGAAAGGGAAGAGAAGCCCGCGATTCAGCAGGGAGCGGTCCATGCCGGGCACCGGCGCAGCATGGATGTGGAGGTGGCCCTGCCCATCGACGCCGCCCAGTGCGCGGACGAGGCTGCCCGCTGCCTCTCCTGCGGTTGCGTCCGATACGACGACTGCGACCTCAGGCTTCTCTGCGAGGAGTACGGCATCGACATGGACAGGTTCAGGGGCAAGACCGCCCGTGAACGTGTGGACGAGAGCCACACCCTCATGGTTTACGATGCCAACAAGTGCATACTTTGCGGAAAGTGCATAAGGACATGCACGTACATACTCATGAGGCCCGCTCTGGGCTTCGTTGGCAGGGGCTTCGACACCAGGGTTCGGCCCGCGATGGATCTTCCTTTCGGGGAAACCGACTGCACGGGGTGCGGCAACTGCACCGACGTGTGCCCGACTGCCGCGGTCAGTGTGAAGCTTCCGTGGCCGGGGCGGGCATGTCTTCATCACGAGGATGAAGAGGCGGTCTGCGATATCTGCTCGCTCAAGTGCCCGGTCACACTCAGGCACTATTCCGCGGGCACCGTCGCAGTGGGCCGGGAAAGCTACCTTTGCCCGAGGGGAAGGTTTCAGACCCCGGGCGGCCCCGACATCAGGGTCGAGGGAAGCCCCGAGGAAGCCGACTTTATCGTTCTCAGCCCCGGTGACAGAAGGTGGCTGGAGCTCGAGTTCACACCCATGGCGGCCCGGGTGAAGGCCGCCGAGTCCAGGGGCGTTCGGGTTGTCGGTGCCGACAGCTCAGCAACGATTGCGGGAAGGGTGTGCAGGTTGAC
>JAWOHL010000066.1:0-31704 GCA_046485185.1 Candidatus Fermentibacteraceae bacterium | reverse complement strand
CGAACACGGCGCGTTGCACGCCAGCAGGCGTGCAACGCGCCGTGTTCGCCGCGCAGGGCCGCCTCGCCTGCGACCGCGGCCTGCCGCTGGTCATCCACACGCGCGAGGCCGACGACGACACGATCGCGGTGCTGAGCAGGGAAGGGCGCGGCGCGGCGCGGGGAGTCTTCCACTGCTTCTCCGGCGACGAGCGCCTGGCCAGGCGGGCGCTCGAACTGGGGTTCCACATCTCGTTCTCGGGGATTGTCACGTTTCCCAAGGCCGAGTCGGTGCGCGAGGCGGCGGCGGCCGTGCCCCTCGACCGGATGCTGGTGGAAACCGACGCCCCGTACCTGGCGCCCGTCCCGCACCGGGGCCGCCGAAACGAGCCCTGCGAGATCGTCGAAATCGTCAGGACGCTGGCCCGCATTCACGGGGTAGCTCCGGAAACCCTCGCCGCATCCACCGCGTCCAACTATCGAAAGCTATTCGCCCCGTGACGGTCGGGATCGCGCCGAACCCCTTGTCAGAAGGCAGTTTGGCGCGTTGACACTCGTGGGTGAATGTGGTCTGATGGCTCGTTGCGTGCTGCTGCTGTGGAAAACACGTCGCCCACCCTTTCGGAGATCTTCGAACCCATCCGTGACGACCTGGCCCGGGTCGATACAGAGTTCGTCCGCCACATCCAGTCGAAGGTCCAACTGATTCCGAGGATCGGGAAGTACATCCAGTCGAGCGGCGGTAAACGGATCCGCCCGGCGGTCCTGCTGATGGCCGCCCGGCTGTGCGGCTACACGGGGGACCGCGCCGTGCTGTATGCGGCCGTGGTCGAGTTCATCCACACGGCGACCCTGGTCCACGACGACATCATCGACGATGCGGAGTTGCGGCGGGGACGGCTGGCGGTGCACTCACAGTGGGGCAACGACATCACGGTCCTGCTCGGCGACTACCTGTACATCAAGTCGATGGCCCTCGCCCTCACGCACGACGAGCTGGAGATCATCCGGCTCCTGTGCGACGTGACGCTGCGCATGATCGAGGGCGAGCTCTACCAGCTCACCAAGAACGGCGACCCGGACGTCACCGAGGACGAGCATTTCGAGATCATCCGCCGGAAGACGGCCTACCTGTTCAGCGGTTGTGCGCGTATCGGGGCCATGCTGGCCGGCAGGCCGTCGGCCGAGGTCGACGCGCTCGGCGAATACGGGTTCAAGCTCGGCATCGCGTTCCAGCTGGTCGACGACCTGCTCGACCTCACCGGCACGGTCCAGTCGCTTGGCAAGCCCGTGGCGAGCGACCTGCGCGAAGGCAAGCTGACGCTGCCGGTGATCGCGTTGATGAACGGCGCGGACCCGGCGGTCCGCACGCTCATCGCCGATGTCGTGCAGACGCGGACGCTGACATCCGAGCGATGGGAGAAGATCAGCGCCCTGCTGGCGGAACACCGCGCCATCGACTACGCGTTTGGCCGGGCGGTCCAGCTCGCCGGCGAGGCGAAGGCCCACCTCCTGGTGTTTCCGCCGTCGGACGAGCGGGCGGCTCTGGAGGCGCTGCCCGATTACGTCCTGATGCGCGACCGCTGATCCCGCCGGACAACCGGTCCCGCTCCAGCCTGCGCGGGCCAATCCGACTTCTGCGGGGACTGCCATGACCGACGCCGACCGCATCGCGGAGCTTCGCGACATCATCCGGGAGCACGAACACCGCTACTACGTGCTCGCGGCCCCGAGCGTCACCGACGCTGAATTCGACCGGTTGATGGCTGCACTGCGCGACCTCGAGGCGCGCCGCCCGGAACTGGTCACTGCCGACTCCCCGACCCAGCGCGTGGGCGGGCGCCCCGCCGAGGGTTTTCCCACCGTCGAGCACCTGGTCCCCATGCTCAGCCTCGACAACGCGTACTCGGACGATGAACTCCGGGCCTTTCACGATCGGGCGCGCCGCCCGCCGCGTACAGCACGCGGAGCACCCGATCATGTAGCCATGACCGGCGACGGCGTAAACGACGCCCCGGCCCTTAAGGGGGCAGACATAGGCATTTCCATGGGGAAATCCGGGACCGAGGTAGCCCGGGAGGCATCGGACATGATCCTCACCGATGACAATTTCGCCACCATTGTAAAGGCGGTGGAGGAGGGCAGAACGATCTTCGCCAACCTCCGCAGGGTTGTGTTCTTCCTCATTACAACCAACCTGGGAGAGATACTCACACTTGTGGCGGGTCTTGCCCTGGGAATGCCCCTGCCCCTCACCGCAGTGATGATACTGTGGATAAATCTGGTAACCGACGGTGCCTGCACAATTCCCCTTGGAATAGAGCCGGGCCATGGGAATGTGCTGCGGGAAAAACCCAGACCGCCCTCCGAAGGCATTCTGGGCGGCGGGTTTCTGAAACGGGTATTCATAATGGCGCCCATAATGGCCGCGGGAACGTTGTTTCTTTTCAACAGAGAGCTGGCGGGGGGCGAGGTACACGCCAGAACCATTGCCTTCTCAACCATGGTTGCATTCCAGTGGTTCCAGGCTGTCAGCTCCCGTTCACTTACCTCTTCTGTCTTCTCGGTGGGTTTCTTCAGGAACAGGTGGCTATGGGTGGGAATTTTTGCATCGGTAGCCCTGCAGCTCCTGGCAACACAGACAGCGCTCGGTCAGGGCATTTTCAACACAGAAGCCCTCTCCCTGACTGACTGGCTGACCATAGCAGCCGTGGCCTCCAGTGTGTTCATTGTGGATGAGATACTGAAGCGGGCCGGTCTTTTCCGTAAATAGAACGAGGCTCAAGTAGATGCAGCCGAGGCCTGTATTGATATGATAGACCCCGGGCGGGTTCACTGAAAGGAGTGTGCATCTCTGGTTGACTGGCTTCACGGATTCGATGTCCATGATCCCATTTTTACCTTTGGGCTCACCCTGACGGTTATTCTTCTGATACCCATTCTTTTTCAGCGGCTCAGGCTTCCGGGGCTCGTTGGGCTGATCCTGGCCGGGGTTGCCCTTGGCCCCTATTCCCTGGGTCTGATTCGTGAAGGCAGTTTCGTTCAGCCCTTCGGCGCCGTCGGGCTTCTTTACCTGATGTTCCTGGCCGGCCTGGAAGTGGATATGCACCGCTTTCGAAGGGAACGTCGAAACAGCATCATTTTCGGCGGTATCACCTTCGCCATTCCCCAGGTTCTTGGGATGATGGGGGCGGTGTGGCTACTTGGCTTCCCCTGGGCGGCGGCTATTCTCATGGCAAGCATGTTCGCGTCACACACGCTCTTGCCCTACCCCATCGTCCAGCGGCTGGGTCTGGTGAAAGAACGGGTGGTGACCGCCGCAGTTGGGGGCACGGTACTGACGGATTCCCTCGCCCTTCTGGTGTTGGCGGTGGTGGCGGAATCAACAAGGGGCGACCTGAACGCCCTTTTCTGGCTGAAACTTGTGCTTCTCCTGGCGCTTTACGTGGCGCTGGTGGTGTGGAGCGTTCCCAGACTCGGCAGATGGTTCTTCCGAAGGGTGCCTTCGGAGAGTATTTCAGGTTTCCTGTTCGTACTGGCTTTCGCGTACATCTGTTCAGCCACCGCTCCCCTGGCGGGTCTTGAACCGATAATCGGGGCGTTCCTGGCGGGTCTCACCCTGAACATGCTGATTCCCGAACAAAGCCGGCTTATGATCCGGCTTCGCTTCGTTGGGGAAGCGCTGTTCATCCCCTTTTTCCTGATATCGGTTGGGCTGATGGTTAACATCCGGCTTCTGGTGAACTCGAAGGAATCCTGGACTGTCATGATTTACATGGTTGCCGCCGGCTTTATCACCAAACTCCTGGCCGCGGTACTCAGCGGCAGAATTCTCGGATTCTCAAAGGATGAAACTGGGGTTCTGTTCGGCCTCAGCGTGAACCAGGCTGCGGCAACACTGGCCGCGGTGATCGTTGGTGTACGGCTTGGGATCTTTACCGAAGAGACTCTCAACGGAACCATTCTGATGATCCTTGCCACCTGCTTTCTAGGCCCATGGGTCACGGAGAAATACGGAAGGCGTCTTGCCCTGATCCTGTCCAGGACTCATCTCGAAAGTTCCGGAGCACCGGAGCGGATAATGATTCCCTTCTCAGCCCATAAACAGATAGAACCACTGATGTCACTGGCCCTGATGGTAAGAGGAACACGCTTCGGCCAACCGCTGTACCCGGTCATGATCGCCGGAGAAGGCGAGGACAGCGAAGAGCTGGTGGCGCATTCGGAGAAGATACTGGCGGAAGCAGTGGTGCTGGCCGTTGACGCCGATACGCCGGTTCAGCCTGTAACCCGCGTTGCGCCCAGTATGATTGAGGGACTTCTCGGGGTTTCCCGGGACTTCCGGATAAGCACCGTGATCATGGATGAAGATTACGCAGCAATCAGCGAGTTCGAGCATGTTCCGAATCTATTTGTTGAGGAGGGCCGTCACCTGGTACTCCGTTTCAGGAATCCGACTCTGCTGAATACCTGCAGCCGTTTTCTGGTCGCGGTTCCTCCATTGATGGAAAAACAACCCGGTTTCTCCGCAACATGGGAAGTGGTTCTGAAGCTTCTGGTTCAGGTGGGAAGCAGGCTTGTTCTTCTCTCAACCCTGCCGACGGTAAAGACCATGGAACAAAAAGGTTGGCTCATTGCAGGCGATCCCAATACAACAACGATCAATGTGAGAAACTGGCATGACCTTCCCGGGGTGCTCAAGGGATCCTTCAAAGAAGGTGATCTTCCCGTTCTCATTCAGGCCCGGACCGGCAGGCTTGCCTGGCAGCCGATACAGGCCAGACTGTCGAGTCAGTTGGATAAAATACTGGGACACAAGCCTTTGTTGATGATTTACCCTCCAGAGATGAAGTGGGAAACCGAACACCGGGCAGTCTCTCCTGCGGGGGATTTCCAGGCGGTGTTCCCACCGGAGTCGGTGTTTCTCAAAATGAGGGAGCCCGACATTCGAAGCGCGATAACGACACTGATCAATACTGTTTTTACAGATTCAACTCCCCTCCGGGAACGTCTGATCGAAGACAGCGATTTTCAGCAGAGAGAAGCAGCCCTCTGGCTTTCCCCCGAATCTCTTCTACTACACACCCACAAGGCTTTTCCTCCGGCGCCCATGGCCCTGCTGGCCACCAGCGCCGGAGGTTTTCAGGGTATGGGAAACGGAGAGAAGGCAAAAGCCCTGGTACTGCTTCTGGGTACCCCGGAAGAGAGCGCGGAAGAGCATCTTCGAAGGTTGGCAAGAATCGCATCCCTCTTCCATGAGAAAGGCATTCTGGAAGGAATCATCAAAGCAGAGAGATACGAAGATATATTGTCCCACGATAGCGAAGTGGTTTGAGAAAAAAGAAACGACGCCTTACCTGATTCCGACAGGGTTCAGGTATGTGCTTCCCGGAAAGGAAAAACAATGAACCGACACAATGTGGAGCTTCTTCAGAAGATCAGGGGCTATCCTTCTCTTACCATCACCATGCCCTCCCACAGACAATTCCCCGAGAACAAGCAGGATGCGGTTCGCCTCAAGAATCTGATCGCCCGGGCAACGGATAGGCTTCTGAAGGAGTTCGGCAAGAGGGACATACCCGGCTTGCTGCACAATCTCGACGAGGCGATGTCTTCCGTGGACCACAACATGAACATGGATGGCATCGCCTTGTTTGCCAACAATGACATCTTCAGGGTCTACCAGCTTCCCTTCACGCCAATGGAGAGGGTAGTTGTGGATGAGACCTTTCTCACCCGGGACCTTGTTTACTCCCTGAACCGTTCAAGCCGATACTGGCTGCTGGTTCTCAGCAAGAAACCCACAAGACTGTTCGAGGGTTTTTGCGACAACGTCGTCGAGGTCAAGGAAGGCGGTTTTCCCATGGAGCACACGGGCCCCGGGGGCTCCACGGCGTTGCCCGGCGGCAAGGGCGCCAGGAAATCCGCCTACCGTGACGAGAACCATCAAAAGTTCTTCAGAGCAGTGAACACCGCACTCGCGGAATACATGAGTGATGATCCTCTTCCCCTGGTAATCACAGGAGTGGACAAGTTCATATCTCTGTACAAAGACATCTCTTCCTTTCCCATCGTGGGGGTCATCAAGGGAAGCCATGGCAGAACTGCCGCCCATGAGCTTGGGAAAACGGCATGGCCACTGATGGAGGAACACCTCTCCGGCAGAAGAGGTCAAGTACTTGGAGAACTTGCCAAAGCGGTCAAGGATGGAACCGTGTTGTCAACCATAGGCGGCATATGGCCAGCTGTACTTCAGGGCAGGGGCAAAACCCTCCTTGTGGAGGAAGGCTTCCATTACCCCGCCACCGTTGACGAATCTGGAATGAAGATCGAGCCCTCAGAAAACCCGGAGGCACCCGGTGTTATAGACGACGCTGTAGATGAGATCATCGAGGCAGTAATCGCCGCCAGGGGAGATGTGGTCTTCGTTCCGGACGGAACCCTCACCGAGCACCAGCGTATGGCACTGATGCTGCGGTTCTAGGCCGGATGCAACATTGAAACCCGGGACGCCCGCTTCCTGTTCACATTCGATTCGGGGCAGGCGTATCCGATTTGTACTTGGATCAGATTGTACGCACCCTGTACCGAGCAGTGCAGGCTGTTACGATGTCAAATCTACCAGAGCATGGTAGATTCTGTATTGCTCACCGGGATTCTGAGTTGCGTCTCAGCATGCAGTTCAGCAATTCAATGGTGTCCGTGCGCTTACGGCAGCCTGAACAACGCCTTCACCGCCCCGAATGTTGTTGTTTCCAGGGCAGACGCGCCGTAATGAAGCCTCATACAGGTGAGGAAGCTCATGAGCGTGCCGGTGGAGCTGGTGGGGTAGGCCGCTGAAAGGCAGCGGTTGCCCGAGGGAAGGCTGGCCGCCCTGGCGTTGACAGTTTTGCCGTCGTGCCCGAGGTAGCGGAACTCCACGATGAGATTCTGAGTGCCCGAGTACTCGAAGGGTATGTCGAGGTCGAAGCCGTTCCAGCCCGGGGCTGAACCGGCCCACTTGATTGAAAGCGTGTCCGCCGAGAAGACCTGCATCGGAGACCCGCCTGCGTAGTTGGCCTCGAAGCTTGTGGAGAGGGCGCTTACGGTGGTTTCACAAAGGAGTATCCGGGCGTTCTGGAAGTTGCCGGTGGCCTGTGAGGCGTGGGTTGCGTAGAGCTCAACCCTCTCGAGCAGCGCCGGCCCTGAGAATTCTTCCGCAAGTACCAAAACCTGGTACCTTCTTCCGGGGTCGCCTCAAGAGCCGCTGAAGGGCCTGTTGGTGGCGAGGGTTCCCCCCTGGCCGATCTCAACCACGCCTGCCATGGTGGGTATCGTCAGAAGCAGCAGGACCGTAGCGCAGAACCTCATAGTTCCTCCTCGCTAGTCGAAAGAATAGTAGAGGGCGGTCTCCCCCGTGATGTCAATGTGGACCTCGTCGTTGCTCTCGGTGGAGACCCTCACGCCGAACATGGCGTTGAAGGAGAGGTGCCAGAACCGCAGGTCGAACCCCGGGCCCCCTCCGAAGGTATACCTTGTGTTGGTGGTCTCGATCTCCTGGCCGGGGTACTCGTAATTGTAAGTGTAGCGGTCGTAGTCGTAGAGAATACTGGCGCCCGCGTAACCTATGAGGTTCACGGTTTCCGCGCCGTGTATGAGCCTGAGGCCTGTGAGGCCGAGGCTGAGGTTTCTCTCCTCGGAGTACTCGGTTTTGTCGTAGTACGGGGCGAAATTGACCTGATAACCCCAGTCCGAGGGGAACCAGTGACGGTAGGAGATGCCGTAGCCCGTAACGTAACCGGCGCCGATGCCTATGTTGTGGGTCTTTGTTCCGGAACCGGCGGCCAGGGCCGGAACGCATGACAAAAGGAGAACCACTGTTGCCGTGAACCTGTTCATAATGCTCCCCGGTTCCGTGAAAGCTCTTCGATGATTTCAAAACCGAATATAATCGCTTTGTGAAGTGTTCCAATCCGGTTGGACCCCTTGTGTCGTCAGGGCGGTCGACTTTTATCCCCGAAAGGAGATTGCAGTGGTGTGGAAAGCCGTATCAGCAGTCATTCTGTTGTTTGGAGCCACAGGATGCGGTGAGAACCGGCTGGCAGATGAGCCTGCAGAGGCATTGTCAATCCGGACGATTCCTTCGTCCATGGAGTTCGTAAGCATTCCCGGCGGAACATTCACGATGGGCTCGCCCGGCGAGGAACCAGGGCGCGCGGAAAACGAGGAACCCACGATCGAAGTGGCCATCGAGCCCTTCGAGCTTCTGTCTACACCGGTCACCTGGGACATGTGGAACGAGGTGATGGGGGAGGATTCGGAGATACCCCCGCCTCCCGACGGCGTGACGGGTGAACACCCCGTCACCGGGGTTGCATGGGCCGACACCTGGCGCTTTCTGGAGAGGCTTCACAGGATGGATCCTGCGCACTTCTACGGGCTTCCCGGTGAATCCCAGTGGGAGTACGCGTGCAGGGCGGGCACCACCACCCGCTTCTTCTGGGGGGAGAGCGACGATCCCGAAGTCGTCGGTCAATACTGCTGGTACTGGGGGAACTCCGAGGGCTCGACTCAGGCCGTGGGTCTTCTCGAGCCGAACCCCTGGGGGCTCTATGACATGAACGGAAACGTCCTTGAATGGTGTCACGACACCTGGGCCGACAACTACGAGAGCACTCCCGCTGACGGGAGTTACAGGGAGTCGTCGGGGATACCTTTCCGGGTTGTGCGGGGGGGAAGCTGGCGTTCGGACATTCGGGCGCTCCGAAGCGCCTACCGGTTCTCCTACAGACCCGAAGTGAACGCTCTGACCGTTGGCTTCAGGGTCGCCAGGATCCCGAGCCCCTGAACAGGGCGCTGGCCGTGCTGGGTTGTTGACCTTATTTTTCACCCGGCGGAAGAAACTATTCTCCCGTTTTCGGGAGGAGCATCACTTTTTCCCCGTATCGGCCATGATCCCCGAGGGTTGGCCGTGGCGGTATAACCATTGAGAAGGCGGTAATGAAAACAATCCTTGCTCTTTTCACAGTTCTGCTGTGCGTTCTGGCGTACGCTACACCCGAAGGCGTTCCCCTTCAGTACATGGAC
Source organism: Candidatus Fermentibacteraceae bacterium (assembly GCA_046485185.1). Taxonomy (GTDB): domain Bacteria; phylum Fermentibacterota; class Fermentibacteria; order Fermentibacterales; family JCC-6; genus UBA6080. Next base: position 22,660 of record JAWOHL010000066.1, on the reverse strand, counting down.
GCCCGTGGAAGGCAACCCCAGTCCACCCGGATCGGGATCGAGGGACAGCGGGGCTGCTACACCCGGCTTGTCCTCGAAGCTCCCATCGTGTCCGGTACCGATGCAGAGAAGGTGGTGCTGCTTGTTGACGCAGGCATCGCCGCGGGAATAGGGGAAGCCCTTGATGTTTTTCAGGCCGACCTAACCTCCGAGGGCTACACGGTCCTGGTCTGGATGATCGATGGCGGAAGCGCATCCGACATCAGGGCGGACCTTCAGGCCGAGTACGCCCTGGGTTCCTTGAAGGGTGCCATCGCCATCGGCGACATCCCCACGGGATGGGTCGAGAACGGCTACGGCCAGTACCCAATCGACGCCTATCTGATGGACATGAACGGAACCTGGAACGATCCGGATGCCGATGGCCTTTACAATTCCTACAGCGGCGGCGCTCCCGAGATCTGGCTGGGCCGGCTCACGCCCACGTTCCTCACTTTCGGTGGAGCTGAAGAACTCCTCAACGCATACTTCGCCAAAAACCACGCTTACAGGACGGGAATGCTCCCCCTGCCCGACAGAGCACTGGCATACGAAGAGGCTTTCACCGGGCTTACCTACTACCTCGACCTTCTCTACACCGATGTGACCCGGAAGAACAACCCGGCCAACACCAACGCCGACGACTTCAAACAGGAGCTTCTGAACAGCTACGAGTGGGTTCACCTGATCAGCCATTCCAGCCCCTGGGGCAGCAGCTTTCACGACGGCGCCCCCCCCGAGGGCGGGGGAACGCTGAACTTCTTCGAGGTGCCCCCCCTCGATCCCCATGCCTTCTTCTACGTGCTGAACTGCTGCAGCAACGGCCGCTGGACTGAAGTGGACAACCTTGCCAACTCCTACATCTGGACCGATTCGTACGGGCTCGCGGTTCTCGCCCAGACAAAGGTGGACTACACGAATGATTTTCAGGAGTACTACCAGTCACTGGCAAACGGCTCGAACCTGGGCGATGCCTTCAGGGTCTGGCTTTCGGCCAACATGAGCATGGAGGACGGCGCAGTACTGCTCGGAGACCCCACTCTGGTTCCCAGGATGAGCGCCACCGGTGCCGGGCTCACCCCCGGTGGGGAAGGCGGATTCGATTCAGCTTCATGGCTTGACTACACCGTGACCGACAACTTCCACACCCAGGGCAACGTTGATGTGTACTTCGATCCCGACGGCGGTCTTCTGTTCGCCGTATCCGGAACCTCCGATCCCGTAAGGGCCAACATCATGGCGACCTGCTTCGACGGCGATTCGTGGGCCTCTCCCATGATCGTCTGTCAGCACGAATACTGGGACTGGCATCCCACCGTCGGCGGCGACGGCCAGGGAAAAGTCTGGACGGCGTGGCAGTCCATGCGTGACAACCACGAGGGCTACGACATCTACCTCTCCCTCTGGAACGGGTCGGGCTGGGGAAGCCCGCAGACCATGACCACCGGCGACCCGTACGATGTCATGCCGGCCCTGTCGGGAGGAAACGGCCATACATGGCTGATCTGGCAGAAGTGGCAGGGCGGCCAGCCCGACATCATTGGCCGCATGTGGACCGGAAGCTCCTGGACCACCGCGGAGGAGATTGCCGCGTCCGAGAACTCGGAGAGGAGCCCGGATGTGGCCTGGAACGGCACCGGGTACGGCCTTGTTTATCAGGTCAAGACCACTGACGGCTGGGCAATCGGTTTCCGTGACGCGCCTGACAGCGGTCCCTTCGGTCCCGAGGTGCTTCTCTCGTCGCCCTCCGAAGAAAGCCGCTTCCCACGTATCGCCGGGGTCCCGGGCGGCTTCGCCGTGGTGTGGCAGAGACAGGATGGCGGCGTGATGTTCTCGTCGAACGGGTCCGGTTCGTGGAGCGCTCCCGAGCTCATCTCGGGCGACGACCATTGCTCACGCCCGTCGGTGACCGTTGGCGCATCCGGGAACATTCTTGCCTCGTGGACCTCGGGCAGGACCGCCATAAACTGTAACACCTGGAACGGAACGGCATGGACCGGTGTTGAGACAGCGGTTTCCGGTGACGCGGTAGATCAGGGCATGGCCATTTTCAACGATCTCGACGTGCCCTGGCTGGTTTACGGCGTCAGGGACGAGGAGCTTCACTGGAACCTTCACGCGGCCACACCCGATCCGCTTTCCGCAGGTGGAACCCATGAGGGCGGAATGACGCTCTCCGTGGCCAACTCCGGGACCAACCCCGTGGGTTCATCGGCGTCTTTCGTAATCGGTGCCCCCGGTCCCGTCAGGTTCATGGTCTTCGACATGAGCGGAAGGCTCGTTCACTCCAGTCTGGCGCAGCCCGGGAACGTTACGCTCGACTGCGGCGGCCTTGCCTCCGGTGTTTACATGGTCAGGGTCGAGTCGGAAGGCTCATTCGCCGGAACGCGTTTCGTGAGGCTCAGGTAGGTAGCAGGAATGCTGAAAAGGGGGGCGGAGCCGCCCCCCTTTTAAAGCGTTTTGCCTGGCCTTTGAGTTCAGACAGCTCGCCAGCAGCTGAAAGCAAACAGGTAGTTCGAGGAGAGCGAGGAGTGAGGGCTGGGAGAGACAACCGGATGAGGAGTAGGTCAAGGTGACCTCGGGCAAGAGGTTCAGCCCTGAAAGGAGATTGAGAATGGAACAATCGGTAAGCCCTGTTCGGGATGTCCTCGAGTTTCAGGAGTCCTTCAACAGAGCCTACATACTGGCCCCGCAGCGAGATGTGCCCCCTGGAAAGCTCGAGCCGCTGATGAGGCCTTTCCTCTGGTGGAAGGGCGATCACATCTTTACGGGGCTTGAGCATGTGCTTCGTGCGGCGACAGCATTGTTTGCCGGCGCCGCTCAGCAAGCCATGGCGGAGGAGCGCGCCTACGCAGCACGCCCACTGATTGACACCGCGCAGTTCATCTACGGCTACCATCGAGGTGAGCTCTCGATCGAGCCTGCCGTCGATCCGCTGGAGCTGCTTGTCCGATCTGCCTGCCAGGTCATCGCGACGCTTCCCGGGAACGGCTCGCTCGTCGACTTGGCGCCGCCTGCGCTGAAGGAGTTTCACGATGGCTTGAAGACTGTCCTTCCGGCGGAGGTCCTGGCGTTGGACGATCGAACCATCCTCAATGCACTCAAGCTCGGCTGCGAAGCGCTCCTCCAGTGCAAGCAGACGACCTACAACGTCATACGGACCTGCGGCAACCGGCACCTGGACTTTTTGGCAGAGAGCCTCGAGGAAATGCTGCCTGTCGACCAGGTCTATTTCCTTCACGGGCTGGACGCCTTCCCGAAGGACCTCGCAGTCGCAGCATTCCTTCGCCGCTTCACGGAGGGTGCCTCTCACATGAGCGTACGGGAGAGCGCAGCGCGCTACCTGGCGCGTGTCGAAGCCGGGGAGGAAACGTCCGGTTTCGAACCCTGAGAAGAATCGAGGCTCCTCCCCACCCTCCTGCCCCCACTCTGTCCGTCGCGGAGAGGGATGGGCATTAACCGGGCTAAAAGTTCATGAGGTCGAAGTCGCCCTCGGGGTCGAAGACCCAGCGGCCCTCGTGCTGCACCAGCTTGACCTCGGTGGCCTCGCCGTTGACGGTGAGTTCCACGAACGCGGTCTCACCCTCGATACGCTCCGCGCCCACCGTGAACTCGAAGGAACCGAGCTCTTCCGCGAACAAGGGGGATTTCATCATCAGAGTGATGAAGCTTCCGGCATCAAGGGCGGAGATTTCTTCAGCCGTTGCCTCGACACCCATCATTCCAAGGAATGCTGCGGATTCCTCGGGGTTCTCCTTGATCTCGGCCACTGTCTGATCAAGTTCGACAAGGGCTTCGGGGTGCATGCACGAGACCATCCCGCTGCCGTCGCCGGCTTTGAAGGCGGTGACCATCTTCTCGACCGTGGCCTTGGGGCCGACGGCGCCGCACGCAAGAAGCAGCAGACCGGCTGCGACCGCCATCAGAACAGTACTTTTCCTCATTTCGACTCCCCTCGTTTTTGCCTCGACCGAGGCGGACAACAGGGTGGCAGCCGCACTCACGGGCCGTACCTGCCCTGAAGATAATGCTCGATGTCCGGTACCTTCTTTACGGGGAACATCTTCCCGGTGGCTGAGGCCAGCGTTTCGCCGTCTTTCGTTATCTCTCCCCCGGTGACATAGAACCGGCCCCGGTCTTCGACCATGTATCCGGTAACGGTTACGGGAACCCCTGTGGGGACGGGGCGCAGGAACCTGACGGTGATCTCGGCCGTTACCGCGAGCCAGCCCGTTACACCGCATGCATAGATCATGGTCTCGTCGAGGAGGGTGGAGACTATCCCTCCGTGCGCAAACCCTTTCCACCCGTTGAAGTGGTGGTCGAGAACCGTCTCGGTTGTGGCCGTGCGGGCCTTGGCGTCGACCTTGAACTTCAGTCTGAGCCCGCTTTTGTTGCCGGGGCCGCAGGCGAAGCAGAAGCCTTCGTCTTCGAGATTCATGTCGACCTGTCCGGGTCGGGGGTGAGATGTTCGATAACTTCTGAGAGATGGGGGAAAAGCTCGAGCATCTCACCGCGGGAGGGCATGTAAAGGTCCGTGAAACTGAAGCCCGGACAGCATGTGCACCCTGCCAGGGAGAAGGAGCCCTTCCCCCTCACTTCAGCCCCGAAGTAGCAGCCCGCCGGAACCGTGAACTGAGGTGATTCGTCCGGACCTGTCCCCAGCCCGTGCCTGGTGTAGCCGCCCCCGGGTTCTATCACGTGGATGTGAAGCCCGGAACCGTGGTGGTGGTTCCAGATCTCGTCCTGGTTGATCCTGTGGAAACGTGAGACCCCGTCGCCGGTCAGCATGAAGTAGATTGATGTGCCGAAAGGCCTTGGCTTTTGGCCGAACCGCTTCGGGAGAGAGTTGCCGGGAATACTGCCGGCTGCGCGGTACACTTCCCTGTAAAACCCGCCCTCGGGGTGGGGCAGGAGCCCAAGTTTTTCGATCCAGGCCCGGGATTCAGTCAAAAGACCTCCCTTCGCGGGAAAGATATTTATAACCCGGAGCCGGGATGACAGAAAGGGCTTCCATGCCCTATGTTCTTTCCATGCTCGATCACCTTGCCCTGATCCTTCGCATGCGCATTCTCTCCCTGGCCGGAGGGGTGCGCGAGGAATGGCAGGAAAACAGGCTGAAGCTCTTCGCCGGAATGTTCACCATGATCGTGATGGTGGTGGGCATGTATGTGCTTTTCCACTGGCTGTTCAGCTACCTGGCCTCGTTCGACCGGGTCTTCGAAGGGTTCGGCACGGCGCTGGGTGCCAGGCTGATGAACCTGGCGGTTCTCTCCCTTGGTGTGTTCGTGGGAGTTTCCTCACTCATAACGACCACCGAGGCCCTTTACCGCTCGCCAGGTGTGGGCTTTCTTCTGGCGGGTTGCGCCAGACCGAACGCGGTGTCCGCCTCTGCGGTGCTCGAAGGGTGGTTTCACGCGGCCTGGACAATGCTGATCATGGGCGCCCCCCTTTTCTGGGCATACTTTGAGGGTTTCGGCGTTCCCCTTCGGGAAAGGTTTTTCGGACTCGCGCTGTTCCCTTTCTTCCTTCTTTTCTGGACTGCTGCCGGGAGCATGGTCTCCGTGGCACTGGGCGGCTCCGGAGGCGCCAGGGGGTTACGGATGGTTCTGGGCACAGCTCTCATCGCAGCGGCAGGTTACGCCGTGTTCAGGATGAGCAGCGACACGGCAGACATAGTGATAGCGGACACGGAAAGACTAAGCGACCTGGCGCTCTTCATCAACCGTCTGTCCGGTGACCCAAGGGGCTTCTGGCCCCATGTGCTCCTCCTGGGGTCCTTTGCCCCGGGACAATGGGTGTACGGGCTGATCCTTGTCGTTCAAGGCGCTTTCATGGCCATTCTGGCGGTGGTTCTCGCATCCCGTGACTTCGTGAGGGTCTGGGGCAGGGCGGGGGTGTTCCGCTCCGGTAACGGGAAGGCAGGTATGATCTTCCGGCGGGGCGGAAGGTTGAGCACCATCTTTCAGAAGGACATGCTGCTCTTCTCCCGCGACCCTGTGCAGTGGAGCCAGCTTGCGCTTCTCGGGGGGCTCTTCCTGATATACACGGCGAACCTCAGCCGTTTTCCCTTCGACTTCTCCGATCCATACTGGCTGGCCGTGGGAGTCTTCATGAACGTGAGCTTCTGCGGCTTCGCCGTGGCCACCATGATGGTGAGGTTCGCATTCCCGTCACTTAGCATGGAGTGGCCCGGCTTCTCGGTAACCATTCCGCTGCCGGACGGCAGAAGGGTCCTCTTCATGTCGAAGCTGTACCAGACCCTGCTTCTCGCCTTGCTTCCCGCATGCATCGTGGCATGGCTTTCCACCAGGGGGCTGGGAGCGGGACCGCTTCTTCAGCTCGAGGCTGTCCTCTCGGTGCTGCTTGCCACAGTGGCGCTGGCATCCATCAACATCTGCCTCGGGGCAATATTCCTCCGCGGGGGCGCCGACACGGCCGTGAGCATTGCAAGCGGCCAGGGCGGAATCATCGCGGCTTTCTCATCGATGGGTTTCATCCTTCTCATGATCTCACAGCATTCAATCGTCACCAGGCGTTACATGACCGACGGCTTCACCGAGGCAATGCTGGGAGTACCCATGCTTCGCTCCATTGCCTTCCTTCTGTTTCCCGTTACCGTGGTGACATGTGTATGGTGCGTCAGGCAGGGGCTGAGAAGCCTCTCTCGAAGGGTGTTCTGATGGTTTACGTGGGGCTCGACTACGGAAGGGCGCGAACCGGGCTGGCAGTTCTGCTCGAAGGGGTCGTCCTTCCGCTGGACCCCGTGAAGGGGGGCTGGAAGAACATCGAGGAGAGGCTGGGTGCTCTTCCGGCGGAATGGGGCGATATTACCCTGGTGCTGGGGCTCCCCCTGGGCGCCTCGGGTCAGGAGACCCTGCTTTCAAAAGAGGTGGAACAATTTGCCGCAAGGCTTCTGGGCAGGGGATATGCGGTTGTGCTTCAAAGGGAGACCGGAACGACCCTTGAAGCTCTGGAAGCGTGCCCCGGGATCCGGAGACGAGGTTCAGTCGACTCCGCCGCGGCATGCCTGATACTGAAAAGGTACCTTTGCGAACCATGAAGAAGATCATTTTCGTACTCGTTCTCCTTGTCATCCTGTTCATCGTCCTGGTGGCGGGGTACAGCATTGTGTCCTCACCCCCCGACACCGGCCTGGTGACCACTTTTTCGCTGGAGAGGGGTTGGGGGGTCAGGAAAGTGGCCGCTGCCCTGCAGGACTCGGGCCTTGTCAGAAGCCGTTTCGTGGTGATCTGGAAGTACCGCCGGGCATTCGCTCCCGCACCGCTCCAGGCCGGCAAATACCTTCTCTCCGACACAATGAGGGTCGAAACCATCCTGGGGATGTTCACCAGGGGGGAAGTGATCCCGGTCCCCACCCACTGGGTGACCATTCCTCCCGGAGTGAGGCTTGAGGAAGGTATCGGCCTGCTCGCTTCGCAGATGGAACGGCCACAGGGTGAGTTCATGGACGTTGCCAAAGACCCGGAGTTCCTGGCATCAATGGGCATTCCCAGAATGGAGGGCTACCTCTTCCCCGAGACCTACGAATTCGCGGACAGTCTCACCGCGGTCGAGATACTCTCCCGGATAACCTCTACGGGGGAACAGGTCATGACCCCGGGCTGGAAGGATTCGTGCGCGGCCCTTGGGCTGACCCCCGAACAGGCCGTCGTGCTGGCGTCCATCGTCGAGAGAGAGGGCAAGGATGATTCCGAGCTGTCGCTGATCTCAGGCGTCTTCCTGCTCAGGCTCCGTCGGAACATGAGGCTCGAGAGCTGCGCAACGGTGCAGTACGCCCTGGGCGAGGTCCGGGAAAGGCTGCTGTACAGCGACCTTGAAGTCGAGAGCCCGTACAACACTTACCGTCATCAGGGGCTGCCTCCCGGCGCCATCTGCTCTCCTGGGCCGGCTTCGCTGCGGGCGGTAGCCAGCCCCGACACAATTGAGGGATATCTTTTCTTCGTGAGCAGGGAGGACGGGAGCGGACAGCACCTCTTCGCCCGGACTTCCAGGGAGCACTCATTGAACATCGAGAGCGTGCGTTGACCGTCATTGACGCGGATTGGGTATTTCTTATTACTTCTTGGTAATTGGTATTTGGAACGGAAGGGGAGAACAAGATGAGTGAGGGAAGAAATCTCAGCTTTCTGGAGAAGGCCATCAGGCTGATCCCGGGGTACAAGGGTTACAAGGGCAAGGAAGAAAGGCGCGACAACGACGCGCTTTTCCGCTCAATGCTCGCGGAGAGGATCGAGAAGCTGAACGGCCTTGTGAACAATTCCCTGTCGGGCCTGAAGGGTCCGGCTGCACTGAAGACCGCCAGCGGGTTCGACCGCCTCACCAAGAAGCTGGAGAAGGTGGCGGACAAGGTTAGGTTCGCGGCCCGTGGCTACCGTGGCTGGTTTGACATGCACAAGGTGAGGGAAGAAGAGCTGGACAGGCTCTACCAGTTCGATGTGGCCCTGGTCGAGGACGTTGAAAAGCTCGAGGACGACTTTGCCGCTGTGACCGACGCGGTTTCCGGCGGCGGAGACGTGGCGGGTGCGCTCGAAACAGCCATCGCGTCCCTCGACGCGTTCAACGCCAGGATGGACGGAAGAAGCCAGCTTGTGGTGGATCTGGATAACAATACACCCACCGATTGAGGCAGAAGGGAATACAAATGTTCAGAAGGCTTGAGATCATCGAATTCCTGGATGACTCCGGGAAGGAGATCGTCCACCGGATACCCGAAGCGGGCTCAGGCGAGTTCCGCATAGGCAGCCAGTGCGTCGTCAGGGAGAGCCAGGAGGCCATCTTCTTCCGTGACGGAAAGGCAATGGATGTCCTGGGCCCGGGCCGTCATACTCTTACCACCCAGAACATACCGGTGCTAGCTGAACTGGCCGGCCTTGCATTCGAAGGCTCCGGCAGCCCGTTCAAGGCTGAGGTCTACTACGTCAGCAAGAAGATATTCACCGACATGAAGTGGGGCACCAAAGAGCCCATTCCGTTCCGTGACAAGGAACTGGCAATGGTCAGGCTCCGAGCCTTCGGCAACTTCTCCATCAAGGTGGACGACTCCAAGCTCTTCATCAACAAGCTGGTGGGCACCGAAGGGCGCTACAGCTCCGACACCATCGAAGAGTTCCTCAAGAACATCATCATCAGCCGGCTCGCGGACCTTCTGGGGGAGACGCTCGAGAGCATCTTCGACCTTGCGCAGTCCTACGACGAGATCGGCACCCTGGCCAAATCCCGCATGGGCGATGACTTCGAGAAGTACGGCATTCGCCTGGTTGACTTCTACGTCAGCGCCATCACCCCGCCCGAAGAGGTCCAGAAACGCATCGACGAGCGGAGCGCAATGGGTGCAATCGGCAATGTCGACCAGTACCTCAGGTTCAAGACAGCCACGGCCATGGGCGATGCAGCCCAGGGCGGGGGCGACGGCGGAGCCGCCGGCGCGGGAGTGGGTATGGGCGCCGGGCTCGGAATGGGCATGGCAATGGCCAACATGATGGGACAGTCCATGCATGCCGGCGCGGCCCAGGGCAGCCAGGGCGCCGCGGCCGCACTGGTGAAGTGCGGCTCATGCGGAGCCATGGTCGCCGACGGCAAGTTCTGCCCCGAGTGCGGGAAACCCCTCGCCGAGCTGTGTCCGGGCTGCAGCCAGCCCATCCCGGCGGGAGCCAGGTTCTGCCACCACTGCGGCCGGAAGCTGGGAGGCACGCCTTGCGTGAAATGCGGCGCCGAGCTTGCCGCCGGGGCGAAGTTCTGCCCCTCTTGCGGCGCCAGTCAGGAAGAGTAGGAGAAGGGCAGGGATTGACTGAACTCACCGTACACGGGCTTCTGGAGAATCGCGCCGGAAGCCGGGGGGACAAGACCGCCCTGGTCGATCCGGATCGAAGCCTGACCTACTACCAATGGCAGAAAGCGTCGATGCACCTCGCCGCGAGGCTCACCGAGGCGGGCGCGGGTCCCGAGTGCGTGGTCGGTGTTCTTGTGAACAGGTCCTGCGCCCTTCCCGTGGCGTTCTCGTCGGTTTCCGCCACAGGCGCGGCTTTTCTCTGCCTTAACCCGAACTGGCTTTCGAATGAACGCGAGGCGCTCTTCAACCGCTTCCGGAGCCGGATCGTGCTCTGCTGGAACGGGTCTGAGAACTCGACGCAGTTTGCGGAGAAAACCGTGGAGTTCGGGCCTGAAGACCTTGAATCGCCCATCCTCGAACCAGGCGAGAGACCAAATGTCCCGCCCGGGGCGGACTTCTATCTGAACGCCACCAGCGGCTCCACTGGGTTGCCCAAGATCGCCGCCACGACCCACGAACAACTCCTTGCCAACACCGCCGGAGTTTCCGCGGCCATGGGCCTTATGGAAGACGATGTGCTCATGTCGCTTTTCGGGGTCATCGGCCATCCCCACGAGCTTTTCATGCGGGGTCTCTGGTTGGGCGCCCGCACCGTTCTCGTTCCGGGCGTCTACCCCAGGCAGCATGTCGAGGCGGTTACGCGACACCGGGTGACCTTTCTGATGGGTCTTCCCCCTCAGCTCGAAAGCTTTGCCAGACTGTCGGACAGGGACGATGCCGACATTTCAAGCCTCAGGGTAATCGAAGCCGGTGGGATGCATGTGAACGAGCGCTTCATGGAGGCCTTCAGGCGCGGCACCGGGGTATCCGTAACCCCGGTCTGGGGCAGCACCGAGACTTCGGGTGTTGCACTGGTTGGCGATCCCGGGCAGACGGGGCTAACCAGACCCGTTCCCGGATACTCCGTAATACTCAGGGACGAAGATGGCGTACCCGTGGAAGAGGGAAGGGGAGAGCTGTGGGTCAGCGGCCGCGGGCTCGCATCCCGCTACATGGGGGACCGCGTTCTGACGGCGCAGTTGTTCCAGGATGGCTGGTATCGAAGCGGAGACATATTCAGCCGCTCGGGCGGAAGGCTGCATTTCGTGGGGCGCAGGGGAGGCATGATCAAGCCCGCGGGCCTCAAACTCTATCCCACCGAGGTCGAGCTGGTTCTCCTCATGCACCCCGAGGTGAGGGACGTCTGCGTGGTGGGGGAGGAACGTGCGCAGCGGGGCGAGACCCCTGTGGCTTACGTTGTTACCTCCCCGGGAAGCACTCTGACCGCGCCAGACCTCAGAGTTTTTTTGACGGACCGGCTCGAGGATTTCAAGATACCCAGAGACTTCCGCTTCGTGCTGGGACTTCCAAAAACATCCTCGGGAAAGCTTGACCGGGGAAGGGTTGGAACGGCCGAAGTCGAGCCCGACTACCGCGGTGAGCTCCTGCGACTCGACGTCGACCTCGTAAGGCTGCTGAACACAAGGGCAGCCCTGATGGAGGGCATCGGCGCGGGCTTCGACCCGAACTGGCTCGAGGAACAGGTGAACAGCGCCATCGGTCACAATGCCGGCCCCGTATCGGATTCCGCCCTGCGGGAGATTATTTGGGATATATCCAACACACTGCTGAAAGGTTGAGTTTGGGCATAAGACGAGTTCGGGTTGGGGCCGCGGAGTTCGGCGGAAGCGCTCCGGTGATAATCGCCGGTCCCTGTTCGGTGGAGAACGCCGAGATGATCCTGGAGGTTGCCTTCTCGGTTAAGGCCTCGGGTGCCGGACTTCTCAGGGGCGGCACCTGGAAACCCAGAACCTCCCCCTATTCATTCCAGGGCCTCGGAATCGAGGGGTTGGCCATGCTGAAGAGCGCCGGCAGTGACGCCGGCCTTCCCGTTGTTTCCGAGGTTCTATCGGTGCAGCAGCTCGAGATGGCCCTTGATTACCTCGACATGGTCCAGATCGGTGCCAGGAACATGCACAACTTCATTCTTCTAACCGAGATAGGAAGGTGCGGCAAACCGGTTCTTTTAAAGCGGGGTTTCATGGCCACCATCGAGGAGTGGCTTCTTGCCGCCGAATACATCCTGAAAGAGGGGAACGAGTCGGTCGTTCTGTGCGAGAGGGGAATAAGGACTTTCGAACCCTGGACCAGATCAACCCTCGACATCAGCGCCGTTCCCCTGGCCAGACAATCAAGCTCGCTTCCGGTCATCGTGGACCCGTGCCACGCCGCGGGAAGGCGCGACATCATCATGTCGCTGGCCATGGCATCGCTTGGGGCGGGGGCCGACGGCCTGATGATCGAGGTCCATCCCGACCCCGACAAGGCGCTGTCCGACGGGGGGCAATCCCTGAATCTATCTGAATTCAATGTTCTCACCCGCGCCGTCCAAGCGTATGGATGGCCGCCGGAACGATTCTGCTAGGAGGTTCGTCTTGCATATCGGCATTCTCACCGGTGGCGGAGATGCCCCCGGGCTTAATGCGGTGATTCGGGGCGTTGTTGTTAGGGCGGTGGCCGGGGGGCACACCGTGACCGGGTTTCTCAGGGGCTGGAAGGGCGCACTCGAGAACAACACGGTCAGCCTCACCCGGGATTCGGTCAGGGGCATACACACGATGGGCGGCACAATTCTCTATAGCTCCCGGACAAACCCCAGGAAGACCGAGAACGGTTTCCAGCGCATCATTGACAACCTCAGCGAGAACAAGATTGACTGCCTTGTGGCCGTGGGGGGCGAGGACACCCTGGGTGTCGCCAAGATCCTTTCTGATATGGGCATGATGGTGGTGGGCGTTCCCAAGACCATAGACAACGACCTCTCCGCGACTGACTACACTTTCGGCTTCGACACGGCCGTAAACCGGGTGATGGAAGCCCTGGACGAACTTCGCACGACCACCATGAGCCACGAGAGGATTATGGTGGTGGAGATCATGGGCAGGCACGCGGGCTGGATGGCGGTTCACGGCGGACTCGCCGGGGGAGCGCATGTCATCCTCACCCCGGAAAAAGAGTTCGACACCGACAAGGTCTGCGAGATCCTGAAAAAGAGGTTCGATGCCGGCCGCAGGTACGCCATCGTGGCCGTGGCCGAGGGCGCAATGGACCCCCAGCTCGCAAGGCACGTTTACCACTCCGCCGAAACCGACTCGTTCGGCCATGTGCAGCTGGGAACCGGTATTGGCATCGGCGAAGTTCTCAAGAACGAGATCGAAGACCGCACCGGCATCGAGACCAGGCACGTGGTGCTTGGTCACCTTCAGAGGGGCGGCGCGCCATCCGCCTTCGACAGGGTACTGGGTGCCAGGCTCGGCGTGAAGGCAGTTGAGGTTGCGGAATCAGGTGAAACCGGCAGGATCGTGGTCCTGCACGGCGCATCGATAGAAACAGCATCCCTCGCCGATGCGGTGGGCACTCTCAAGACCGTTCCGGATGAATTGTACCAACTTGCAGAGCTGTTTTTCGACAGGGACTGAAGGGAGACCCAATGTCTGTGAAGATCGCCATAAACGGATTTGGAAGGATCGGCCGCCTGGTCTACCGTGAAGCCGTAAAGAGGCCCGGTGTTGACGTCGTGGCGGTTAACGACCTCACCGATCCCGCCACCCTGGCCCACCTTTTGAAGTACGACTCGGTTCACGGCAGATTCCCCGGCGATGTCCGGGTTCAGGGAGAAGACATCCAGGCCGGCTCCGACAAGTTCAGGGTCCTGAGCGAGCGTGACCCCTCCGTGCTCCCCTGGAAGGATATGGGCGTGGAAGTTGTCATCGAGTCCACGGGTTTCTTCCGCTCCAGGGAGAAGGCAGCCCTGCACCTCGACGCGGGAGCCAGAAGGGTTCTCATAAGCGCCCCAGCAAAGGGGAAACCCGGCGCTGACCTGACGGTGGTCTACGGTGTGAACCACTTCCTCTACGATCCCGAGAAACACCAGATACTCAGCACAGCGAGCTGCACGACCAACTGCCTTGCTCCCGTAGCCAGCGTTCTTCATGAAACCTTCGGCATCGAGCGGGGACTGATGACCACCATCCACGCCTACACGAACGACCAGCGCATTCTCGACCTTCCCCACGAAGACCTTCGCAGGGCCCGGGCAGCGGCCATCAACATGGTGCCGACCACAACCGGCGCCGCGGCCGCAGTCGGGCTTGTGATACCTGAGCTGAAGGGCATTCTCGACGGCATGGCCGTCAGGGTTCCCGTAGCGGATGGCTCCGTTGTAGACCTCGTCTGCATGCTGTCGAAAGACACCACCGCCGACGAGATAAACGCGGCCATGAAACGCGCCGCGGAAGGCCCCATGAAGGGTGTCCTCCAGTACTCCGACGAGCCCCTGGTCTCAACCGACGTCGTTGGCAACCCCCACAGCTCGGTGTTCGACTCGCAGCTCACTGCCATGAACGGCCCCAGGATGGCCAAGGTGCTCTCCTGGTACGACAACGAGTACGGGTACTCCAGCAGGATGGTGGACGTGCTCTGCTACATGGCGGAGGTCGGGTTGTGAGATACCCCTCGATCAGGGAGGTCAGGACGGGCGGGAGAACCGTCTTCCTCAGGGCCGATCTGAACGTTCCTGTCGAGAACGGCCGCGTGATGGACGACGGAAGGATAACCGCCTCGCTGCCCACCCTCAGGTACCTGCTGGACCAGGGAAGCCCCGTGGTCCTTGCGAGCCATCTGGGCAGGCCCAAAGGCGCCCCGGAGGCCAAGTACAGCATGGCTCCGGTTGCGGAGAGGCTTTCCGAACTGCTGGAAGACTACGAAGTGCTCTTCATCGACCGGGTCTCGGGACCCAGGGTCACCGCCATGGCCAGGGGGCTTCACCCCGGTCAGGTCCTCGTCATCGAAAACCTTCGGTTCCACCCCGGCGAGGAGAAGAACGACAGGGAGTTCTCCCGTGCCCTGGCTTCCCTGGCGGAGATCTACGTCAATGACGCCTTCGGTACCTGCCACAGGGAGCACGCGTCGACCGCCGGCGTTCCGGAAGCCATGGGCGGCGGTTACACGGGCATGCTCGTTGAGAAGGAGCTTGAAGCCTTCGGCAGGATGATCACACACCCCAGAAAGCCCTTCACCGTTCTCATGGGAGGTGCCAAGGTCAGCGACAAGGTGGCCATGATCCAGCATGTCCTACCCAGGCTCGACAACCTTCTCATTGGCGGCGCAATGGCCTTCACTTTCAGCAGGGCCAAAGGGGTTTCCACCGGGAAGAGCCTTGTGGAGGAGGATCTGATCGAAACGGCGCGTGAGATCATGGCCAGCGCGGAGAAGGCCGGCGTGAACCTTGTCCTTCCAGTCGACTACGTCTGCGCCCGCTCTCCCCAGGAAGCCCCGGTGACCGTTCCCTGGAACGCCATTCCCGAGGATATGGCCGGGTACGACATCGGGCCCGCGTCGGTAAAGTTTTTCAGCGAGACCCTTCTGAAAAGCGGCACCATAGTCTGGAACGGCCCCATGGGGCTCTTCGAGGTTCCCCCCTTCGACTCCGCCACCCGGGAAACCGCCCTGATCCTCGCGGACGCAACAGCGTCCGGCGCGGTGACCATCGTGGGCGGGGGCGACAGCCTCAGGGCAGTCACCGAAGCGGGCGCCCTCGAAAAGGTCACCCATGCCTCCACCGGGGGCGGCGCAAGCCTCGAACTGCTTCAGGGCAATGATCTTCCCGCTCTCAGGCACATTGCCGTTCCGGGCGTGAGACCCCTCGTCGGGGCCAACTGGAAGATGAACGGAACTCTCCATCTGGCCCAGGACTACCTTGACGACCTTCTGGTGTCCAACTCCATGCACTTCGGTGCCGATGTCGTTCTCTTCCCTCCCTTCACGATCCTTGCCGGGCTTGCCGGTCCGGCGGAAGACGCCGGCGTGTTCATCGGTGGTCAGGACCTCTACTGGGAGGAGAAGGGGGCGTTCACCGGAGAGATCAGCCCCGGGATGCTGAAGGGCGCGGGCTGCATGTGGTTCCTCGCGGGTCACAGCGAGCGGCGGCACATACTGAAAGAAACCGACGAAATGGTCGCTAAGAAGCTTCAGGCCGGCATAAACGCCGGATTGAAGGGGATACTGTGCGTGGGCGAGACCCTGGCGGAGAGGGAGGCCGGAAACACCCGGCTTGTCGTGAAAGCCCAGGTCGAAGCCGCCCTAAGGGGCATCCGGGGCGCCGACCCCGGGAACCTGGCGATCGCGTACGAACCCGTATGGGCCATCGGGACCGGCAGGAACGCCACAGCCGATCAGGCCCAGGAGGTCCACGAACTGATCCGCGAGTGCGTGGGCGAAATGTTCGGAAAGGAGTTCGCAAGCGAGACCCGGATCATCTACGGCGGCAGCGTCACCCCCGGCAATGCCGCAGGGATACTGTCGCAGCCCGACGTGAACGGAGCCCTTGTGGGGGGCGCCAGCCTTGATTCAGAGAGCTTCCTGGACATCCTGGCATCCCTCTGATCGAAACGGAGCCTTGGGGGGCGGTGCTGCCGCCCCCGTCACATCATGAAACGACCCGTTCTAAAACCCGTTCCCCGATTGCTCTTTGCGGTTCTGGGGGCAGGGTTGTGGCTTCTTGTCAGAATGCTTCTGCCCGGCGGTTCATCCCTTTCCAGCTCTTTTTTCAGTGTCCTGAGCATTCTGCCCACAGCTGCACTGACAGTGCTTATGGTTCCCCGGGCCGCCAACAGGTGGAGCACCCGGGGCCTCCGCTGGAGTTTTTTAACAACGACGGCGGCCCTTCTGGTTCCCCTTGTCCTGCTTCTGAAGGCAGGGGTCACGGCCTCGAACGATACCGCCTGGGCTGTCGCCCTGACCCTTCTGGCTCTTCTTCTCTATGCCCTGCATGAAGAGCTTGTCTTCAGGCTCTTCCTCGCCGACTCACTCTCCCTGAACGGCCGTTTCGGTGTGGGAACGCTTCTTTCATCAGTCCTGTTCACAGTTGTTCATCTGGACAACCCCTTCCCGGACCCGCTGGGGATGGTCAACATCTTTCTGGCGGGGATCGGGCTTTGCCTTCTGCGGGCAATGGGAGGCGGGTTGACCGGTGCGGTCCTGGCACATTTTTTATGGAACGCCGGGATAGGGGTATTCATGGGCTATGGGGTCAGCGGTTACACTTTTCCGGCGTTCTTCAGGCCCGCGGTTGAGTCGGGCGCCTTCGGCCCCGAGGCTTCGCCCTTCCTTACCGTGATACTCGCGGGCCTTGTTGCCGCAGGCTTCGTCGCCCTTCGCAGGGGACCCCGGCTTGTCTGACTTCATCGTCACCCTGTTGTTCTTCGCGTCGATGGAAGTAGTCAGCAAACCTTTGCTTGACTCCATCGACCCCCTGACGCTGACCTTCTGGAGGTTCGCCGCGGGCGCCCTCGTTCTGTTCATCATTCTCCTCCGCCGAAGGGGATTCACAAGCCTTGGGGCTCTCAGGAGCGGAACCGTGGTACCGCTCTTTCTAATGGGTGTTGTGAACATCGCGCTTGCAATGTCACTTCTTCAGACCGCCGTGAAACTCACCTCAGCGGCCAAAGCCGCAACTGTCTTCTGTGCGAATCCCGTTCTTGTGTTCGTCATATCAGCCGTTTCCGGCACAGAAAAAGCGAACGCCCTGAAGGTGCTGGGGCTTCTGGCGGGCCTTGCCGGCCTTGTCATCGTGAGCGGGCTTCATACCCTGACGGTTGACACCGGGACCGTTTTCGCCCTCCTGGCAGCAGCCGCATTCGCCCTGTACACCGTCCTGGGTAAAAAGGTGTCGGGAAAGACCGACCCCGTGACAATCAACGTGGTCTCCTTCGCAGCCGGTCTGATAGTCCTTTTTGCTTTCCTCGTCGCTATGGGCAGGCCGCTCTCGCCGGCTCCCCTTGTGGCGAGCCCCGGAGCCGCAGCGGCTGCATTGTATCTGACCCTGGGCGTGAGCGGCATTGCATACCTCACTTTCGTCAGGGCAATACGGCGCATGGGAGCAGTGGCGGCGTCCATGGTGTTCATGCTGAAACCCGCCGTTGCTTCACTGCTTGCCATGGTCTTTCTGGGGGAGGTTCTCACCCAATCGTTCTGGGTCGGTCTGACCCTCACATCGCTGGGAAGCTACCTGGTCATGAGGGGCGGGAAGTGATGTTCGTCCGCACGCTTATCCTTCCCGGAAATGGCCGCGCAACGATCCTCTGGACCACCGGGAAAGACCGCCCCAGGGTGACGAGGGTTTTCATTGACGACGCCGAGCACCGGGAGGAGGAGGGTACCTGCACCGAGATAGAAGACCTTGCGGACCGGATGAACGCCTACCTGAACGGTGAAAAGGTGACCGTTCCGCTGGACATTGCCGATTTGGACGTGTGCGGCGCCTTCCAGAGGTCCGTTCTCATTCTGGAATGTACGGTGCCCAGAGGCTGTATCACAACGTACGGAAGGATCGCCCAAAGGCTCGGAAGCGGTGCGAGGGCGGTCGGGAATGCCCTCGCCCGGAACCCCTTTCCACTGATCATCCCGTGCCACAGGGCAGTGAGGGCGGACCTTTCGATCGGCGGTTTTCAGGGGGGCGCCGCCATGAAAAAGGCCCTGCTTGCCATGGAGGGCGTTATTCTTGACAGAAGCGGCAGAATCGCAGAAGATACGAAAGTATGGGACTTTGCTTCACTGAAGGAGGCGTAATGACACAGGACGAAAGGGTTCTCGACCTGTTGGGGGTGTTCCACTTCGTGGTGGGCGCCCTGATGATCCTCGGTGCGTCCATTTTCCTCATCCACCTGGCCATGGGCGTGGCCATGGTGAACGGCCAGTTCCCGGAGGGGGGGGACGCTCCGCCTCAGTTCATGGGCTGGATGTTCATAGTGCTTCCTGGGCTGGTGATACTCGTGGGGTGGACCCTCGCAGCGTTCATTATCTACGCCGGCAAAAACCTCAGGAACAGGACCAGACACGGGCTCTGCCTGGCCATGGCGGGAATCGAGTGCATCTTCATGCCCTTCGGCACCGTACTCGGCATTTTTACCCTCGTCACACTCATGAAGGAAGACGTCAGGCTTCTCTTCGAAGGCAAAGGGAACACTTTGGTTCATCCCGCAAGGAATGAACCGGGCAAGTAACCCTGTAGTTGTTTTTTGTCGGGGCAAACATCGCTGGAACCATTTCCTACCAAACTGGTATACTATGTGTTCAACACGGTTCTGGTAACACGAAAGGAGTTCCGGTGAAAAAGCTTGCCCTGGCCGCACTGCTTCTTGCGGGCCTGTTGTTCGCGGTTCCAACCGACGGACCTGACAGCGCGAACTGTGCCTGCGAATGCGGATGCGAGTGCGAAGATGCCTGCGCATGCAGTGATGGTGGTGAGTGCACCTGCGCCGAAGGGTGCGCCGATGCCTGCGAATGCAAAGAGGCCACTGCCGAAATGTCCCGTTGCGGCGGCATGAACACGGGTTCGTGCGGAGGCTGCGGAAGGTAATAGTCGGGGAAAAGGGGACACTTAGCTTTTCCTGCCGGAAAAGACCAAAGTGTCCCCTGCCTGCTTACTCCCCGACAGAGACCTTCATGAACTGCACCCGGAGGAACTCGGCCGGGTTGGACGTTGAAGCCATTTTTCCCATGAATGAGTCGACGGAGGAGTGGCCGTGCCTTTTCATCCAGTCCACGAGGAAGGCCAGCATGGTTCCGATAGTTCCAAGGCCGTTCTTGTAGAGGGTGCTCGAGATCTGGACGGCCCGGGCTCCCGCCAGTAGCTGTTTGACAAGCCCCTGGCCGTCGTGGACGCCTGTTGTGGCGGCAAGGTCGCATCTCAGCAGGGGATGGAGGATGGAGATCCAGCGTGTCACGATCTGGGCCTCCTGGGGGCTGCTGAAATTGGTGCCGGGGATGACCTCGAGTTTTTCGATGTCGAGGTCGAGGCTGTAGAAACGGTTGAAGACAACCAGAGCGTCGGCGCCGGCGTGCTCGAGTTCCCGGGCGAACGTGGGAATGCTTGAGAAGTGGCTTCCGATCTTCACGGCGACCGGGATGGAGACAACCTTTTTGATCTGTGTGAGTATGTCGAGGAGGGCCTGCTCGTTCTCACGGCCGGTTTTCCGGGGGTCGGACGGGAGGATGAAGGCGTTGAGCTCAAGAGCAGGGGCGCCTGCCTCTTCGAGTTTGGCCGCGAAATCCACCCATTTGCCCGATCCGAAGCAGTGTATGCTGGGTATGACGGGGATGTCAACCATTCCCGTCGAATCCTTCAGAAGGTCGAGGTAGCGGGAGACGGCGTTGTCCATGCCGTACCTGCCGATGTAGTCGGCGGCTTCGGGGTACCAGGAGCTTCCGGACAATGTTCCCAGGTCTTTCTCGATCTGCTCCTCGAATATTGACTTCAGAACCACCGCGCCCGCCCCGGCATCGGAGCATGCCTTCACCTTCTCAGGTGTTGAGGAGAGACCGCTGCTTCCCACTATCAGGGGGTTGCGCAGCTTCATTCCCATGTAGATCGTCGAGGTGTTCACTGTATCCTTTCCGGGGAACCTAGCTCCCCAGGGTCTCCCTGATAAGCGCGCTGAGGCGCTTCACGCCCTCCACTGTCTTGTCGTCGTCGGAATAGCTGAAATTGAGCCTCATCCCGGTATGGTCGTCACCTTCAGGGTAGAAGGCGCTTCCCGGGACGTACGCCACGTTCTTTTCGATTGCCTTTTCGAAAAGCTCGGTGGTGTTGTTGCCCTTGGGAAGGGTGAGCCAGAGGAAGAGGCCGCCCTCGGGCTTTGTCCAGTGGACGCCGGGAAGCCCGGAGAGGTTCTTGTCGAGTTCCTCGAGCATCAGTCCGCAGCGGTGACGGTACAGCTTGATCGTCTTGGTGAGACCCCGTTCGAGAACACCGTCTTTCAGCATCTTCGCGGCGATGGCCTGGCAGAAGGGAGTCGTGCAGAGGTCTGCGGATTGTTTGGCCATGATCATCTTGTCGACTATCCACTCGGGGCCGTACGCCCAGCCTATCCTGAACCCTGGAAGCATGATCTTGCTGAAGGTGTAAAGGGATATCACCCGTTCGGGGGCAAGGCTCTGGAATGTGGGCTGATGCTCGCCCTCGAATCGGATCTGCCTGTATGGCGTGTCCTCCACGATCAGATAGTCACGCTCCCTGGCTATCTGAACGATCTTTTTGCGCCGGTCAGCGGGTATGGTGACTCCCGCCGGGTTCTGGAAGTCGGGAATGATGTAGAGGAACCTGGGCCTGCGGTTCTGAGCTTCCAGCATGTCCAGGGTTTTTACCAGTTCCTCGGGGATCATTCCGTGATCATCCAGGGCTGTGCCCACCGGAACGCCCTCGTAGCTCCGTATGGCCTGAAGCCCGCCGAGATAGGTGGGCAGGCCGCAAACACACGTGTCGCCGGGGTCCATGAATATCTTTGCGATCAGGTCGAGGCCCTGCTGGCTGGCTGTGGTGACGAGGATGTGCTCGGGGTTTGCGTCGATGCCGTCGGCTTTCATAACCCGGGCCAGTTCCTGCCTCAGACAGTTGTTGCCCTCGGTCGAGCCGTACTGAAGGGCAAGATCGGCGTTATTGTCAAGGACGTCCTGTACTGCCGTCCTCACAGCCTCGACCGGGAATGTTCTGGGGGAGGGGAGCCCCCCCGCGAAGCTTATGACCTCCGGTTTACTGGTGAGTTTCAGGAGTTCCCTTATCACGGACCTTTTCATTCCACGGGTTCTGGCGGCGAAGTACATGTCCCGATTCAACGGCGCACCCCTTTCCTGTCGGATGAAAAATACACACCATAATGCTTTGAAGTATCGGTAATGCCCTCGACCCCTGTCAACACCCCTTCCCGGAGCGGTATATTTCCACGGGTTTCAATCAGCAAGGAGGATTTCGTGAAGGTACTGCTTCTTTCCATCATGGCGCTCGCCCTGCTCTCGACCGCGTGCGGTGAGTCACCAGTTCCCGGAGAGGCTTCCCAGCCGCCGGTCGAAGACATACCGGTTTTAGTGCCGGACACAACCAGCACCGACGAGGGGAGTCAGGAAGTGACCGCAGTGGGAGCCAGCCATATTCTCATCAGCTACGCCGGAAGCCAGGTCCAGGGTATCGAACGGTCCCAGGAAGAGGCCAGGAACCTCATAGTCGAACTCGAAGGCAGGATCGCCGCGGGTGAGATCGAATTCGCCCAGGCCGCCCGCGAGTACTCGAACTGCCCGTCCGGGGCCGACGGCGGAGCGCTTGGCGTATTCGGGCGCGGAGCCATGGTTCCCGCTTTCGAGCAGGCCGCGTTCAGCCTCGGTGTGGGTGAGATGTCCGGTGTGGTGGAGACCCAGTTCGGCTACCATCTCATACTTCGCACACAGTAATTGGCGAGACTCTGTTTCTCCGTCGAGGAAGAGGATGAGGGGATCAGGCTTGACTGTTTCCTGGTAAACCAGGAAGACGTCGACCAGAGCCGAAGCTACATCAGCACATTGATCCGGAACGGTCATGTGACGGTGGAGGGCGTGGCGAACGCCAAGCCCTCCGCCAGGCTTCACCAGGGTCAAACCGTTTCGCTTGCAGTTCCCGACCCCGAGCCGATAGAGCTTTCACCTGAAGACATTCCCCTCGATGTTGTTTTCGAGGACGAACACCTCATAGTCATCAACAAACAACCCGGGTTCGTCGTTCATCCCACTGCCTTTGCCCGGAGCGGAACCCTTGTCAACGCCCTTCTTTACCACTGCAGGAGCCTCTCGGGAATAAGCGGTGAACTCCGTCCCGGGATCGTTCACCGGCTGGACAAGGACACCACCGGTCTTCTTGTTGCGGCGAAGAGCGATACGGCCCACAGGGGGCTCTCCGCCCAACTCTCCGCAAGGAGCGTCAAACGCCGGTATCTGGCTCTTTGC
>JAWOHL010000019.1:0-7968 GCA_046485185.1 Candidatus Fermentibacteraceae bacterium | reverse complement strand
GGTTCATGTCCCAGTTCACGTACATCCGTCCCGCGGCAAGGGGGCCGGACCCGGCCAATGCTACCAGATCGATCTCTGTTGCTTCGGTGTCGTTGGGAATCCGGAAGTCGTTCCTTGACTGCCAGACGAGGCCACCCTCGAGCTCAACGGAGAGGTTCCCCGCACAGAGCACTGCGACTACGACAGGCACAACAGCTGAAAACAGCCTCATCTTGAAGCCCCCTTTCCGACCCGGTAACCCGGGAGTTCAAAAACGTGTCAGAAGTATGAATATAGGCCTTCGGGCCAGGAGACGGATGCTTTTCTTATATTCAGTTCCGGCACAACGAATGGGGGGCAGAAATGAAGACAGTGCGTATTCTCGTGTCGCTCGCCGTTTTGGCCTTCGGTTGCGGACGGCAGCAGTTGCCCGCGGAAGCGGAAATCCCGCTCTGCAATCTTTCCATTCTTGACTCGGTGGGAGTGGAACTGGGTGATTCGGCCTACATCTTCGGCGGTATCATGGGCATCGAGTTCATGCCCGACGGCGGGTTTGCCGTTCTGGACAGGGCCACCTGCAACATAAGGCTCTTCACGGACACCGGGGAACACACCGCAACAATAGGGCGCAGGGGCACAGGCCCCGGCGAGATAGTTCAGCCCTACGGCCTCCTGCTCTGGTCGAACGGCGACCTGGGCGTTGTCGACCCCTTCCAGGGCGGTCTGCTAAGGTTCAGCCCCGGGGGCGAATACCTGGGCATCGTGTTCGAGGCAACCCACAACATCCCCTTCGATCCCAGAATGGTGGGTGACACCGCGTACATCGCCCAGAGAACTGCCATCGAGACCGAGGGTGACCAGGCATTCATGGAGACCTATCTCGGCTTCTTCCCCATGAGCCATGAACCCTCCCTCAAGTACATCTCCGACAGGGTTCCCCTGGACCCGGCCAACATGGCCGATTACATCCTGCACAGCTTCTTCTACAGCTCATGGGCGGTCGATCCCGCGAGCGGAACGCTTTACGCCGCACCCTTTCACGAGGGCGAATACAGGATACTGGCATTCCCCTTCGAGGGCGGCGAGCCACGGGTGATAAGTATGGAAGTCGAACCGGTAGCCAAGACCCCCGAGGAGATCCAACTGGAGAAGGCCTTCGTGGCATCGTACCTTACCGCCGCCGAGGGGGGCAACCCAATGTACGACGTGAACTGTGAACCGTGGCCTTTCAAGCTTCCCGTCGAAAGCATGTACGTTGACGATTCAGGGAACCTCTGGGTTCTCAGGGGTGACACCGGAGAGGTACTCTTCAATGTTTGGAACAGCTCCGGTGAACGGATATTCGACGTCGCCCTTCCCGGATTCGCTGCGGGTGACCACAGCTTCAGGATTCAGGGCAACCGCATGCTGCTCTGGCGGGAGAACCCCACGGATTACCAGAAGGTTTATATAATCGCAATTCCATGGTAGGGAACGCATACTCGGAGGGAAAAACATGAGGCCTTTGCTTTGCGCTCTGCTCGTTCTGACCGCTGCAACGCACGCTGCCACGGCAACCTGTGACTGGGAGGGAACCGAAACCGTCCTCGGTCTCTATGGAACCGGCACTCCCCCCATCATAGTCAGCCTGGTCTCCGACCCGGTTCATGGAGGATCCCAGGCTCTGAGCCTCGAAGACAACTCCCCGACCGGAACCCCTCAGGCCTACGTGGCATGGATAGTGGGACTTTCCGATGGCGACGAGGTAACGGCAAGCTTCTGGCGTTACGACATCACCCCGGGAACCACACCGCCCTCGTGCAGGATCTGGGGCCACTGGAACGACAACCCTGACGATCTCTACGCACACAACGGCAGCGCGGGCGGCAACGACAGTTACGGCGCGGGCGCGGGATGGGACCTGGCCGAGTACACCTGGACCGTGTCCGGCGGCCACACCGGGCTGGTCGTCGAGGTCAGGACCTACTCGGAACCCGGTGATACGGTGTTCATCGATGACCTGACCGTTACCGCACCTGAAACTGCCACGATCTGGACGCCCGAGAACTACCTCTCCCTTCAGGGAACAACCTGGGCGGGCATCAAGAGCATTTCCTGGTAGCGGTAAGGGTCAGAACTCGTACTCCAGACCGATCACGGGCATTATCCCCCACTGGAGGATCCTGTCCTCGTTTCGTGTGACGCTGTTCCAGTAAACCGAGGCAGTATTCCTGCGGTTGTACAGGTTCCATACGGACGCGTAGGTAACAAGGGCCGTTCCCGTGAAATTGAAGCGCCTGTCCACCCTTACGTTCAGGGCGTGGTACGCGGGAAGGCGTTCAGCGTTGATGCGTGTATCGTCCAGGATCGTCCGGTTGTACAGGGCACTGGCCTCCAGGTCCAGGGGGGTGTACGGCCTTCCTCCGGCGTAGTCCCACCTCAGCGAGGCCTCCCACCGTTCATCGAACTTGTAGCCCCCCTCGATGCCCACCATAACCCTGTTGTCGTAGATCCTGTTTCTCATCCCCTCTCCGGGGCTCCGGTATGACGAGGACGACCATGAGCCCGAGACGATACCGTAAAGACCCATGGCCAGGCGCTTGTGAAGGGTGACTTCCAGCCCCCGGGAACTCGCCCGGGCGCCCGACTCCAGTGTACTGAAGGTGTAAAGGTCCTGCTCGCTGCCAAGCCCGTCGAGAATGAAGAACCCGGGCTGCCCGGGGTCGTATGGGAAGTCCGAATACTCTTTCGAATAGACCTCAACGACAAGGCGCGTGTCTTCACCAAGAAGCTTCCGCCATCCCAGAACGGCATGCACTGCAGAGGGCTCGTCGAGTTCTTCGAAGACGGGGTCACGGGCGATGAGTTCGTCCGGCAGTGCCTGACGGTATATGCCTGCGGAGGCGGTGATCGTGCTGCCCTCGCCCACCTGCAGGCTGACGGCACACCTGGGGGAGAGACTCACCGCATCGCTCATGCCGCTGTAGTCACCGCGTGCTCCGACAGTAGCCGTGAGCACGGGGGAGAGGGCCAGCGAAGCCTCCGCGAAGACTCCTCCCCTGCCGTACTCCACCCTTTTCTGAACGGAAAGGGGAGGGAGGGGGTCTCCGCTCCATGTGGTGTCGGCCCCGTAGAAGTTGTCGTAATCATCGAAACGGTACGCCATGTCGGTTCCGAAGCTCACATCCAGCGTCCGGGACACCTGCCATGTGTTCGTGTTCCTCAGTCGCAGCGCCCTCTCCCGGGAATCCTGTACTGCCTCCAGCTCACCGTTCGCCGTTTTGCTGTAATCCCCCCCAAAGCTCTGGGTGGAGAACGAAAGCGATGTCTCGGTGAAGCCGTCGCCCTCCCAGAGCCACCGCCAGTTCATACCGGACAGGATGTTGTTCCCCCTGGTTATGCCGTAGTTGGGGTTTCCGTCTTCCCATGCCTGCTCCCACGTGTAGTCAACGTAGTCAACGGCCCCCATCCCAAGGAATGTCAGCCTGTGCTCCGGGGAAAGGTCGAGTTCGGTCTTCGCCATGAAGTCGGAGTAGACGGGTACCGCATCGATCTCGGCTATGCCGGCCAGAAGGCTCACCCATGAGTGCCTTGCTGTGACCAGCCATGATCCGTTACCGCCGGGAAGCGGCCCCTCAAGCACGGTCCCGGCGCCAGCCATCCCGAAATCAAGCTGCCCGTCGAACTCGTGCCGGTTGCCCGACCTGAGGTCAAGCTCCATCACCGAAGACAGCCTGTTGCCGAAGGGCGTTCCGAAGCCGCCCGCGGAGAAGCGGACATCGGAAAGCACATCCACGTTCACCATGGAAAGGCCGCCGCCTGATGTTCCCTGCCTGGGGAAATGGTTGATGTTGCCCATCTCCATGTTTTCAATATAGATACCGTTTTCGAAAGGGTTGCCCCCGCGAACCGCGAGGCCGTTGTACTGGTTGTCCACCTTCGACACCGATGGAAGCCCGGCGATTATCCTCACCACATCACCTGCGGATCCCGGCGCCCGGCGCACCTCCTCACCCGAGAAGCCCTGGGAGCTTCCCGCACGGTCATCCTCCCCGGAAAAGTACGAAGGCCGGACCGTGATGGTGCCACCGGCAATGGGAGCCCTCTCCAGAACCAGCTCAACGGTCGTGAGGCGCCCGGACCTCACTATGACATCGGCCCTGAGGCCGGGATGATGCCCCACCGCCGAAACCCTCAGACCATAGCTTCCCACCGGGACCGACGGTATTGAGAACCCGCCCGCTGCGTCGGTGATCGCCCCCAGGTCGGTTCCGTCCAGAATCACAAAGGCCCCGACAACGGGCTCCATCGTTCCGGAAGACACCACCGAGCCGCCTATCCTGCCGCTCGTTCCGCTTCCGAACACGACTCCCGCAAAAAGCGCGATAGTTAGTACTTTCATTCGAGTTCCCTTTCACCCACTGGTCAAACAACTGTTTCAATCATATGTTTGAAACATTGCAGGCGCAACCCCCACAAAAACAGACTTGCGGACAAGGTCGGGAATTCGTACGCTACAGGGATAGCCGGGAGGCAGCTTGAGCGATCACACAACAAAGGAACGCATCCTCATCGCGGCGATATCCATCGTGGAGAGGGAGGGGATCGGCGCAATAAGAATGCGCCGCATCGCCAGTGATGCCGGAGTAAACACGGCCGCGGTGAACTACCACTTCGGCTCGAGGGCAAACCTCATCAGTGCCGTGCTGCACGCCTCGATGGGGCACGCAGTCGACGACTGGGCCATGGTGATGAGAACCGAAGGGCTCGGTCCGGCCGCCAGGCTTCACTGCCTTCTGCACCTTCTTCTGGAGGGAATCTCCCGTTACCCTGGAATGGTGCGCACCCACCTTTTCGACCCCGACGTCCGTGACCTTGCCACGGCCGCATTCGCAAGAGAGTTCTCGTCGTTCCTCGACATGGCCGCGGAAGAACTCGGCGGACAGGTAGTACCGGCAAAGGGAAGCCTGCGCCTTTCCCTGGCACAGATGATCACCTCCACCATCACCGTCGCTTTGATCCCCGACCTGTTCAGGGCCGCAACGGGAGGGAACCTGCCCGAACACGAGGCAAGGGAGCTGCACGTATCCAACCTCATCAGGTGCTTCACCGGCCTCGAGCCCAACTTCTCCCCCCTTGAAAGGTCGATCATTGATGGGCTGATGTCCCAGGCCTTTTCGGGCTCGGGAGTCAGGGGCGTAACGTGAACTTCGAACTGATAGGCACCTTTGCGGTCCTGGGCATCGCGGTAACCCTGTTCCTTACAGAGAGGCTCCGCCCCGATGTCGTTGCACTTGCTACCGTTGCTGCGCTGGCGGGGATCGGTGTCCTCACCGCGCCGGAATCCTTTTCGGGGTTCAGCAGCCAGGCCGTTATCACACTGATCTCGGTCTTCATCCTTGCGGAGGGCCTTACCCGCACCGGGGTGTCCGACCAGGCAGCCAGGCTCCTCCTCCGCTGGGGCGGGCGCCGTGAGGGCAGGCTTGTGGGGCTTGTCATGGCTGCGGGCGCCGGACTTTCACTTTTTTTGAACAACATCGCCGCTGCGGCGGTGCTCCTTCCAGCCGCGGGCGGGGCCGCCAGAAAGGCCGGCATATCACCCTCGAAGGTGCTGATGCCCCTGGCATTCGCCACCATCCTGGGAGGCATGGCCACACTGCTCACCACAATGAACATCGTTGTGAGCACTGTTCTGGAGGAAGGCGGCCATTCCGGGTTCGGCCTGCTCGACTTCCTTCCCGTGGGCTTTCCCATGCTCGTTGCGGGGATTCTCTACATGATCCTCTGGGGCAGGCGCCGCCTTCCGTCGGGAGAGGGCCGTGACGAGGTCATGAGGGCCGTCCGGGGAGAAGCAGACCTGCTGGACATCTACAGAATGGGTGATTACTTCTTCAGGGCCAGGATACCCGAATCATCCTACCTCATAGGCAAAACCCTTGCCCGGAGCACCTTCAGGGAGGCGTACGGCCTCAGCGTCGTTGCGGTGGAGAAGAGGGACGGGCACCTGAGCAGGCTCCAGCCCGACACCGTTTTCGAAACCGGCGACATCCTGGTCCTGGAAGGTGATGCCGAGGATTTCAGAAGACGGGACAGGGAGCCCTATCTCGAGACCCTCCCATGCCCCACCCTTTGCGAGAATGACCTTCTGACCATCTCTACGGTTTTCGCCGAGGCGATGCTCTCCCCCCGTTCGAGCCTTACGGGCCGCACAGTCAGGGAAGTGATGTTCAGACAGAAGTTCGGAATGTCAGTCCTTGCGGTCTGGCGACAGGGCAAACCGCTACGGGAGGACATAGGCGATCTGAAACTGGAGTTCGGAGACGCACTGCTGCTGCAGGGCCCCCGGGACAGGCTGAAGCTCATAGACCTCGACCCCGACCTGATACTTCTTTCAATGGAGCGCGACACCCTTCCTGTAAAGAAACTGGGCAGGATCGCCCTGCTCATCCTTGCCGCCACGCTTGCAGCGGTGGTCTTCACACCAGTGCCCATGGCCCAGCTCCTTCTCACGGGCGCCGTGCTCATGCTCCTCGCAGGGGCCGTGACCATGGAGCAGGCCTACCGCGCCGTTGACTGGAGGGGCATCTTCCTGGTTGCCGGCATGCTGCCCCTTGCACTGGCTCTCACCAAATCCGGCGCCGCAGCCATGGCGTCATCGGTCTTCGTCTCGGTGTTCGGCCAGTTCAGCCCCGTGGTTATCGTCACCGCCCTCTTCCTGGCATCCGCCGCACTGACACAGGCCGTGAGCGGAGCCGCCGTGGCGGCCATCATGGCGCCCATCGCCATATCCGCGGCCAGCGGCTCCGGAGCCCCACCCCACGCTCTGGGAATGGCGGTTGCCCTGGGCTCTTCCATGGCGTTCCTGACCCCCCTGGGGCACCCCGTGAACACACTTGTGATGGGGGCGGGCGGCTACCGCTTCAGTGATTACCGAAGGGTGGGATGGCCGCTTTTCCTGATACTTACGGTGGTGGCCATCGCGGGGATGACCCTTAGATGGAGCCTTTACAGGCAGTAAAGATTGGCGCTCCCAAGGGGGCTCGAACCCCTGTTTCCGGCGTGAGAGGCCAGCGTCCTAGACCACTAGACGATGGGAGCGCGGAGCGGGAATATTCGCACGGAACCTAAAACCGTCAACCCCGGCCGTGCTTCTTCTCGAGAGCCTTCTGCCTCTTGCCCGAGATGCCGCCCAATGCCTCGATGGCGCAGTGTATCCTTCTGCGTGAGAGGTCGGGCCCCAGGACCGCCATGCCCGCGTAGAGCGGAGGGCCGACTTTCGCTCCGCAAAGGGCACCGTAGAAGGGCGCGTTCATGTCCCTCGGCTTCATGCCGAACTCCTGCGAGAGCTTTTCGAAAACGGCGCGGATGCCCTCTTCGTTCCACTGTTCAACCTCTTCGAGGTACCAGAGTGAAACCTGCAAAAGTTCCTTGACCCCTTCAGCATCCAGTCCGTTCGCTTCCAGGGTTTCGGGCGATGGTTCGGTCGAGTCGCTGAAGAACATTGCAGAGAGCCGTGCCCAGTCGCCCAGGGTCTCCATCCTGTCCCCCACCACCCGGAGGATGCTCTCGATGTACGGCGGGTTGAGCGCCCATTCCGAAAGGACTGGCAGAAGGGTCTCGGGCGTGTAATCCTCACGGATGTACCTGGCGTTCAGCCAGCGGAGCTTGTCGAGGTCGAACACCGGCCCTCCGAGGCGGATGTCCGCCAGTTCGAAGTGGGGCACCATCTCGGTGAAGGTGAACTTCTCCACCCCTTCCGGCATGCTCCACCCCATCATCCCCAGGTAGTTCAGAAGGGCTTCGGGCAGGAAGCCCGCCCTTCGGTAGTACTGGATGGAAGTGGGGTTCTTCCTTTTGCTGAGCTTGCTCTTGTCGGGGTTGCGAAGCAGGGGCAGGTGGCAGAACACGGGAGGGGTCCAGCCGAACATCCCGTAGAGCAGAACGTGCTTGGGAACCGAGTTGATCCACTCCTCGCCCCGGATGATGTGTGTTATCTCCATGAGGTGGTCG
>JAWOHL010000032.1:0-6689 GCA_046485185.1 Candidatus Fermentibacteraceae bacterium | reverse complement strand
CTTTTACTCCATGGACGGCAACACCCGGCTTGTAGCGAACACGATAGCCAGGGCGGCGAAGGCCGACGTTCTCGAGCTCGTGCCGGAGAAGGAAATTTCCGCCAGGGGTTTCACACGGTACCTGTGGGGCGGAAAGTCGGTTCTCATGCGTGAGAAACCCGCACTGAAACCCCTGACCCTCGACCCCGCTGGATATGACATGTTCTTCCTGGGAACTCCGGTCTGGGCCTGGTCGATGTCCCCGCCCCTCAGCACTTTTCTCTCCCGTTACAGTTTTTCGGGAAAACGCGTTGCGCTTTTCTGCTGCCACGGCGGAGGCCCGGGGAAGGTGTTTCGAAAGATGCGTGAGGCCGCCCCGGGAGGTGTCTTCCTGGGAGAGATAGGCCTTCAGGAACCCAGGACCAATGAAACTGAGACACAGTTGGAGAGCGCCCGGCAGTGGGTTGGAACGATCCTTTCGAAGCTGGGGTGACGCAGATCGGTACACCTGACGAGTTTTCAGTTTATTTTACATATTGGTTTCAACAACTCGTAAGAAGGTGATCCAATGGATTCAGGTCTTTCAGCAAGGGCAGAACGCGCTCTGAATGCGGAGACGGCAAGCGTTACGCACGACGACTTGGCCAAGGCGATTGACTATCAGGGTCCCATCATGAAAAAGGTTTTGGGCAGCAGGTATCTGGCGGTATTCCTCAAGGATGTGGAACTTCTCTTTGATATGATCCGCGACCACCTCTCCAAACGGTACACCAGGGTTCCGTGGAAAACCATCGCGGCGGCGGCAGCGACCCTTCTTTACATACTGAACCCCTTTGACCTCGTTCCCGACTTCATACCCGGGCTTGGCTACGTTGACGACGGCATGGTCGTGATGCTTGCCATGAAAATGGTGGGGAAGGACCTTGAGAAGTACAAGCTGTGGCGGCGGTCGCAGAACTGATCTGCGCTTCCCCCCGACCCGCATCCGTGCTATGATTTTGTCATGCTGAAACAAAAAGTCGTGCTCGTCTTTGCCGTTATGGTCACCGCGGCGGTTATGCTCGTGCTTGTGCACGAGTACTCCAAACTGCGCACTTTCACCCGCATGGGCGACATGTGGAGCCTGGTGCACCTCCGGGAAGAGATGCCCTCGGTCTTCACCGAGGTCGACACCCTCGATTTCCCTGAACACCCTCATCCGGCGCCCTTCGACACACTTCTCACCGTGAACGGCGTTCCCGCGACCCTTTCCAACTACTTTACCGTGTTCAACCCCCAGAGGGCCGCGGGAGACACGATCCCAATAACCTTCCTGCACGCGGGTGAGGTCTTCACCACAAACACCGTCACCCGCTCCACCCCCCCGGGCTACAGGCTGCTGACCCAGGTCAGCTTCGCCCTTAGGGTGCTGATCGCTCTCGGGTACTTCGCCATCGCCTACATTGGGCTTCTAAAACGGAAGCCGTCGTCCACCGTGCGCTCCCTTGTGCTGTTCAGTCTGGCAATGACCGCGTCGCTGGCTGTCGCCTGGGGTACCATCGCGGACGGGTATGCCTCGTTTACGCTGCCTCTCATGGTCAGGATCATCCTCTGGTGCTTCGCCCAGTTCTCCTGGGCCTTCCTTCTCAAACTGGCCGTGGTGTTCCCCAGGGAGAACGCCTCATTCAGAAGGAAGACCATCGAAGCGCTTCTTTTCGTGCCACCCATGGTCATCGTCGTACTGGGGTTCATTCAGCTCTCAAGAGGGATGGAGCAGGGCAACGGCAATCTCTTGACCTCCATTTTCATCACGGTGTACTGCCTTCTGTCGCTGGCGCTGCTGCACCGCTCGTCCCGACGGCTGTCAGACCCGGTCGAACGGCGCCAGGTGCGTATCGTTCTTATGGGCGCGCTTCCCGGGCTCGCTGGGCAGGTCGCCCTGATCTGGCTCTTCGCGCTTTTCATTCCCATTGAGCGTGTACCGTTCTCCACCAGGCTCATGATAGGGAACGGTCTTTTCGTTCTGCTCTCACTTCTCCCCGCGTCGTTCCTTTATGCGATCCGCCGTTACAGGCTCATGGCGCTGGAGGCCCGCATAAAGCGCAGCACCC
The DNA here is from genome assembly GCA_046485185.1 of Candidatus Fermentibacteraceae bacterium. GTDB lineage: Bacteria > Fermentibacterota > Fermentibacteria > Fermentibacterales > JCC-6 > UBA6080. The sequence goes on along the minus strand of JAWOHL010000032.1, from coordinate 4,620 downwards.
GCTTCCTGGGGGTGAACTTGCTTCTCCTTCTGGCTCTGATAGGCGTACTGTGGGCATTCGCCGAACTGGTGCTCTCCGGCATGAACGTGACCAGTCAGACCCCCACGCTGGTGCTGGGGCTTCTGCTTGCCCTGGGCTTCGGTCCCACGCAGCGCCTCATCCGAATGCGCCTCGAGGAACGGTTCTTCCCTGAAAGGGTGAAGCTGCGTGTGCTTCTCCGAGATTTTCTGGCCTCGGGGATGGCCAGGTCGGGCGCGGGCGTTTTCTGGACCGAACTGGGATTCAGGCTCGGGGAGGGGCTGGGCGCGCGTGACATCGTTCCCGTTCTTATCCGCAACGGAAGATGCGTGGAGGCCGTTTCGGGCGACCCCGCTCCCTTCAGCGCCACCGACACCCTTCTCCGTGACCTCACGGGTACGGGCCAGCCGTTGCCTCTTGACGAGATCGTGGCCAGCGGAAGGTTCGATCTGACCTCAGAACAGGTCGGGTGGTTCCGCCGCCGGTCAGCCGCCCTTCTCATGCCTCTCTGCACCGGCGAGGGGCTTCTGGGGTTCGTGGCGGTGGGAGAGAAGATGAGCGGCGAGGACTACACTTCCGACGAGCTCGAAATACTGTCGGCCCTTTCGGGTCAGATGAGCCTGGTGGTTGAGAACCTCGAACTTCTCGAGGAAAGGGTTCGAAAAGAGTCTCTTGAACGCCAGATGGATCTGGCCCGCACGGTTCAGAAGAGGCTGCTTCCCGTCAGCCTTCCAGTGGTGCCGGGCTGTGAACTGGCGGCCCGGATCAAACCTTGCCTTGACGTGGCCGGCGACTACTACGACGCATTCATCTTCCAGGACAACAGGCTTCTTGTCGCTGTCGGGGATGTTTCAGGCAAGGGAATGGGACCGGCCCTCATAATGGCCAACCTTCAGGCATCGATGCGAACCGCTCTGCAGGCTGGCCTCTCCCTCGATACGGCGCTCGGAACCATCAACCGCATGGTCTTCGAGAACACGCCCGACGATATGTTCATAACCCTTTTCGCCGCGTGCTACTCACCCTCCGAAGGCGGGCTGTCGTTCGTGAACGCCGGCCACAACCCTCCAATGCTCTTCCGGAGGTCGGGAGAGACCTCCATCCTCTGCGACGGGGGGCTGCTGCTGGGAGTCCAGGCCCGGGTGAACTACACGACTGGCGCCGTGAAATGCTCGCCCGGCGACACCCTGCTGCTTTACACCGACGGAGTAACCGAGGCCATGAACCCCGTGGGCGAGGAGTTCGGCGAAGACCGCCTTCGCTCGACCGTTGCGGCGAACATCGGGCTGCCCCTCGTAGAGCTTCTTGCTCTCATAGAGAACAAGGCTGCTGCATTTCAGGGAACCGATGAATTCTCCGACGACTTCACCCTGCTTGCTCTGCGAAAGACCTGAACAGGGGTTTCAGAACGGCCAGAACCTGAGGATTGCGGGAACGGATGCCGCCAGCACAACGATGGTCAACGGAAGCCCGGGCTTCCAGTAATCTCCAAAACGGTACCCGCCGGGACCCATCACCAGGGTATTGGACTGGTGCCCCACGGGTGTCATGAAGGCGGCCGAGGCGCTCACTGCCACGGCCATCAGGAAAGGGTCGGGGGAGAGGCCGAGCCCGTGGGCGATCCCAATGGCTATCGGAGCCATGAGAACGGTGGCGGCAGCGTTGTTGATGATGTTGGTGAGAAGAATGGTCATCATCATCAGCGCCACCAGCGTAAGAGCGGGGGGTATGTGACCTGCCAGAAGCAGAAGCAGTCCTGCTATGCTCTCGGCGCCGCCGGTGGTCTCGAGCGCCTCGCCAACGGGTATGAGAGCGCCCAGCATGACTATGACGGGCCATTCGATACTTTCATAAAGCTTCCTGAGGGTCACCAGCCCTGACAACACCATGGCCACCGCGGCTATCACCAGAGCGATCTGCACCTTCAGCAAGTCGAAGGCGATGATTGTTATTGCGGCTGCAAAAATGCCCACCGCAGGTAGGATCCTGGGTTTGTCGCCAAGTCTGAGGTCGCGCACGGCAAGTGGAAGGCAGCCCAGAGAGGTGAACGTGTCCTGTATGCCTTCGGCCACCGCCTGCAGAAGCAGTATGTCGCCCCCCCTGAATTGGATGTCACCAAGTCGGTGGGTGAGCTTCTTTCCCTGACGGGCCACGCCCAGAAGGTTGGCTCCGAAGCGGTTCCTCATGTCAACGCTTCTTGCGGTCCTGCCCGCGATGTACGAATCGGGCATTACAACCACTTCGTAGAGGCTGAGCCTTTCCGAACCGAGCGAAAGGCTTCCGCCCTTTCCGGCCAGCTCCAGTCTGCCGTGCTTGGCAAAATCCCCCAGAAGTTCCGGATCCGCCTCGACAACAAGTATGTCGTTCTCGTTCACCCTCTCATGTGCTCTGGGCGCGGGAATCCTTGCGCCGTCCCTCACCATGGCCAGGACCAGTATGTCCCATTTGCCCAGGGATGTGAGTTCTCCAAGTGTCCTCCCGATGAACCGTGAGCCCGGGAGAACCTTCAGTTCGCTTATGTACTCCTCGATCCGGAACAGCTCATTCTCGTCCCGTCCAGTGGCCCGCCTGGGCATAAGCCTCCAGCCGAACAACGCCAGAAGAAGAACCCCCGCCAGTGCGGCAGAAAGCCCCACGGGCAGGAAGTCGAACATGAGGAATGGCCTGCCCAGCTCCTCCACCCTGTAGAGGGAGATGATGATGTTGGGCGGAGTGCCGATGAGGGTGGTCATACCCCCCAGAAGCGAGCCGAAAGCCAGGGGCATCAGGTACAGAGAGGGGCTTCGATTGCTTCGTCGGGCCATCCTGAGCGCCACGGGCAGGAAAAGGGCCAGTGCGCCCACGTTGTTCATGAAGCCGGAAAACAGCGTGACAAGACAAGTGAGAACAAGGACCTGAAGGGAGAGGCTCTTCCCCAGGCGCATGAGGTTCCTTGCGAAAAAGTCCACGATGCCCGAGTGAAGAAGACCCCGGCTGATTATGAGTACTGCGGCCACCGTAACGACGGCCGGGTGGCCGAAACCCGAGAAGGCCTGATCAGGGTTCACCACCCCCGCTGCAACGAGGACCAAGAGGGCCATGACTGCCGTAACGTCGTAGCGGATGCTGCTTTTTATGAAGAAGTACAGGGAGAGAGCTATTACCGCGAATACAACGATCTGCTCCGCCATGCTTCTCCTTGGGTTCCGGCTGCGGAAACCTACCCCGGGAAGGGGTCGGGGGCAAGCCGGGGGATCAGACCGGGTCGGTCAGGGCGCAGAGCACCGCAAGGGCGGAAGTGACAATTCCAATAACGCTGTTCATGGCGCGGTCGGCCTGGACCTTGTCCTGCAGGTACAGGGCGAGTTCGGCCGAACAGCGGTCGAGGTTTTCGGTGAGGGCCGCCAGTGCTTCGGAGTCCTGCCTCAGCCTTCGGGTTATCAGCGCGTCGCGAAAGCGGGAAAGTGCCGTCATCCTTACCCTGACCTCGCGGGCGAATTCCGGGAACCCCTGTGCAAGAAGGCGCATTTCAGCTGCACGGAGCTTCTCGATCAATCGCATGAGAGCTTCAATGAGACCCGTGTTCAAACTCCTCCATCCTTTCCGCGAGCTCTATGAGGCTTACCGAGAGAGCCCCGCTTCCCAGTACGGCAGCGGTTTCGCGATGGGCCTCGGCCAGTGCCGTCCACGCGGCCCTGGCCTTTTCGAGCCCACCGATGATGGCGGTGGTCCTGGAGTTCAGCGCCAGAAGCTCCCGTACCTGAGCCTCGGGGTTTCCCGTGGCGACTATCCTGCGGACGAGCCTTGCCGACATGTCCTGGTAGGCAGCCCTGACAGCCAGGGCGATGTCGCCGAGCGATGATGAAGCTGCGGCGCAGAGGCTGTCCACCCCCGGGGCCGCGCCGAGCATGGCTTGGCGAAGGTGTTCGGTGTCGAGTTCGAGAACGCCCTGTTCCACAAGAACCGTCGCGGCGGACGCAAGCGGGCCGGAAAGGGGGATCGACGCGATGCTCCAAATCGCTTCTGTGGCCCCGGACGGCTCGGTGAGCATGCTGAGAAGACCCGTGTAACGGCCGAGTGAGCCTGCGGCGTCGCACGTGAGGTGCCCGGCCCCGGCCACGGCGCCGGGCAGCCCCCGGTCGGCGGGGATCAGACCGTGTGAATCGGATTGAACCAGGAGCATTCCCTCGAGGGCTTCGATGTCGCCCTCGCACGCCTTCTGAACGCTATTGTCATCAACCAGGGCAACTGCCCCCTCCACCGCGGTTTCGGTCAGACGGCCCAGTGAAACCGTGCTTTCGTGAAGGACAAGCAGACCGGAGGAATCGCGGGTGGCACAGCCCGCGAATACGGCGAAGGTCAGGACGAAAAATGTGATTACTCTTTTCATGCCGTCAATATTACACCACTTTTTACGAAGGGCAAGCGGGCCTTGTAGCGCCGACCGCGCGGGGATATGCTTGGGGAACCGCAAGGGGGTGGGCTGGATTGAAATCGACACACAAACCTCGCGTCCGTGGGGCCGGCATCCTGCTCCACCCCACCAGTCTGCATGGTGAGTGGGGAACAGGCACCCTGGGGGCCGAGTGCGCCGAATTCCTGGACTGGGCAGCAGAAGCCGGG
>JAWOHL010000005.1:0-99373 GCA_046485185.1 Candidatus Fermentibacteraceae bacterium | reverse complement strand
GGTTCCCAGACGATGAGGTCATCGCTGAAGAAGCTGTGGCCGGCGTCGCCGGGCATCGAGTAATCGCCGAGGACGCTGGGCCAGCCGCCCGCACTCATCTCGGTGTTGATGATAGCCCAGAAGTTCTGCTCGACCTCGATGCCGGGGTCGAAGTTGTGGTAGCAGGGAGCGTAGTGGTAGGCGGTTACGATACCCTGTTCAAGCTGCACCAGGGGGCCCATGTTGTCACCGTTCCATATTTCGCTGTAGAACTGGTCGGTGTCCCAGGGGTAGCTGGCGTGCTCGAAGAACCAGTACTCCATCTGCTCGATAACGGCGCCGGTACTGCCGGGCATGAAGTCTTCGGTGTTGAACCAGGTACCCCTGTACATGCCGCCCCAGGTCAGCCAGTGCGGTGTGCCGTTGAAGTAGGTGAGATCACCAAAGGTGTCTCCGGACCCGCCCGGAAGGTCGACAAATATGTTCCCTGCGAAAAGCGGAAGAGAGATCAGAAGAAGGGGTGCAAGGAGGCTTTTCATGGATTCGCTCCTGTTCTTTTTGGGGGACACCTTGTTTCTTCCTGACGGTGAGAAAACCAAGGTGTCCCCATTACTCTAAAACAGAGCCTTCACTGCACCCCAGGTGGTTCTGTCGATGGAAACCCACCATGCGGCCACAATGTAGTACTCGCCCATTTCACCCCATGGTTCCCAGACGATGAAGTCATCGCTGAAGAAGCTGTGGCCAGCGTCCCCGGGCATGGACCAGTCGCCAAGGATGCTTGGCCACCCCCCGGCGCTCATCTCAGTGTTGATGAGACACCAGAAATGCTGCTCAGTGAGGAGATCAGGAATGATCACATGATAACACGGAGCGTAGTGAAGGGCGGTTACGACTGCTTGGGCAAGAAGCACCTCTGGGCCCGTCTGATCGCCGTTCCAGACCTCACTATAGAAGTCGTTCGTATCCCAGGGATAGTTGGCGCTCTCGTAGAACCAGTACTGCGCGTGGTTCATATTGAATCCTGTGCTACCGGGCAGAAAGTCATCTGTGTTGAACCAGGTTCCCCTGTACACTCCCGCCCAGGTAAACCAATTGGGCGTGCCGTTATAGTAGGTGAGATTGTCGTCGCTGCCTCCGGACCCGCCGGGAAGGTCAATCCGGACATTCCCCGCGACGAGCGGAAGAGAGATCAGAAGAAGGGGTGCAAGGAGGCTTTTCATCGCTTCACTCCTGCTTTTTGGGGGACACCTTGTTTTCTTCCTGACGGAAGAAAACCAATGTGTCCCCATTACTCAAAACAAAGCCTTCACTGCGCCCCAGGTGGTTGCGTCCGTCGAGGGCCACCACGACTGATCGACAATGATGTAGTACTCACCCATCTCGCCCCAAGACTCCCATAGAACAAAGTCATCGCTGTAGAAGCTGTGGCCGGCATCGCCGGGCATGGAGTAGTCACCGAGGATGCTTGGCCACCCCCCGGCACTCATCTCCGTGTTGACTAGACACCAGAAGTGCTGCCCGGTAACAACGTCAGCTTCATGATAGCAAGGAGAATAGTGGGAGGCGGTAACAGTTTCTTGGGCGAGAAGGATCTGTGGGCCCGTTTGATCGCCGTTCCAGACCTCGCTGTAGAACTGGTTGGTGTCCCATGGGTAACTTGCGTGCTCGTAGAACCAGTATTCAGCTTGGCCAAGATTAAAAGAAGTACCTCCTGGTAAAAAATCCTGAGTATTGAACCAGGTGCCCCTGTACACTCCCGCCCATGTCAGCCAATGGGGTGTGCCGTTGAAGTATGTGAGTTCATCATCGGCGCCTCCGGACCCGCCGGGAAGGTCGACAAAGATGTTCCCCGCGATGAGCGGAAGAGAGATCAGAAGAAGTGCTGAAAGGAGGCTTTTCATCGCTTTACTCCTGCTTTATGGGGGACACCTTGTTCATTCCTGTCGGGATGAACCAAGGTGTCCCCATCCTGCTTTTAAAACAAAGCCTTCACCGCGCCCCAGGTGGTTGCGTCGAGGGAGTAGTTTGGCCACCCATCAACACCGATGTAGTACTCGCCCAGCTCCCATATCTCCAATGCAACGCCATTGAAATAAAAGCTGTGGCCAGCGTCACCCGGTGTGGAGTCGTCGCCAAGGATACTGGGCCATCCACCGACGCTCATCTCGGTGTTGATGAGAGCCCAGAAGTTCTGCCCGGCACCGAGGCAGGGGTCGAAGCAATGGTAGCAGGGCGCGTAGTGGTTGGCGGTTGCGATGCCTTGGGCGAGAAGGACCTGTGGGCCCGTCTGGTCACCGTTCCAGACCTCGCTGTAGAACTGGTTGGTGTCCCAGGGATCGGCGTTGGGGCTCTCGTAGAACCAATACTCTACTTGGCTCATATTGATGCCCGGGCTTCCAGGCATAAAATCCTCGGTGTTGAACCAGGTGCCCCTGTAGACTCCATCCCATGAAACCCAGTTCGGTGTGCCGTTGAAATAGGTGAGCAGGTCGTCGGTGCCTCCGAACCCGCCGGGAAGGTCGACAAAGACGTTCCCCGCCAAAAGCGGAAGAGAGATCAGAAGAAGTGCTGAAAGGAGGCTTTTCATCGCTTTACTCCTGCTTTATGGGGGACACCTTGTTTTCTTCCTGACGGTGAGAAAACCAATGTGTACCCTATCCCTGCATTAAAACAAAGCCTTCAACGAGCCCCAGGTGGTGGAGTTGAGGGTCATGGAAAAGGTGCCGTGGGCTCTTATGAGGTACTCGCCCATTTCTCCCCAGGGTTCCCAGACGATGAAGTCATCGCTGAAGAAGCTGTGGCCGGCATCGCCGGGCATGGAGTAGTCGCCGAGGATGCTGGGCCAGCCCCCCGCGCTCATCTCGGTGTTGACGAGAGCCCAGAAATAGTCCTCGATCCAGAGTGGCGGATCGTAATAGGTGTACACGGGTGTTGCATGAAGGGCTGTGACAAGCTGCTGATCGAGAAGCGTCAGGGGACCGTTCACATCGCCTGACCATATCTCGGCGTAGAAGGCACTGGTGTCCCAGGGGTAACTTGCGTGCTGAAAGAACCACCACTCCATCATTTCGAGGTAGAAACCGTTGTTGTCCGGAGCAAAATCGTTGGTGTCGAACCATGTGCCCCTGTACATGCCGCCCCAGGTAAGCCAGTGAAATGTACCGTTATCGTACTGCAGAACCTCGGTATCGGTGGTGGTGCCAGCATAGCCCGGCTCATTCAGCCTTGCCTGCCCCGGACCAGCGACCGCCACGAGGGGCAGCAGGAACAGGAACAGCGCTGCAAATGGTTTCCTCATACCATGCCTCCTTTCGGGATACACAGGTAAATTGGCATAACTGTCATGAGGTGTCAAGGGAGCATCGGGGACATTTTTGGGGGACACCTTGTTTTCTTCCTGCGGAAGAAAAACCAAGGTGTCCCCTAAGCAAAGGGGCCGACCCGAAGGTCGGCCCCGAAGGCACAAGAACTGCTGTTCTTAGAACAGAGCCTTGACGGCGCCCCAGGTGGTGGAGTTGAGGGAGAAGGTTACGTCGGCGATGATGTAGTACTCGCCCATTTCGCCCCAGGGTTCCCAGACGATGAGGTCATCGCTGAAGAAGCTGTGGCCGGCGTCGCCGGGCATTGCGTAGTCACCGAGGACGCTGGGCCAGCCGCCCGCGCTCATTTCGGTGTTGATGACAGCCCAGAAGTTCTGTTCGACCATGGAGGCGGGGCTGAAGTTGTGGTAGCAGGGGGCGTAGTGGGGGGCGGTTACGACAGCCTGGGCAAGGAACACGAGGGGACCCATGTCGTCGCCGTTCCATGCTTCGCTGTAGAACTCGTCGGTGTCCCAGGGGTAGCTGGCGTGTTCGAAGAACCAGTACTCAAGCTGATTGAGATCGCAGCCGGTGCTTCCGGGCATGAAGTCCTGTGTGTTGAACCAGGTGCCCCTGTACATGCCGCCCCAGGTCAGCCAGTGCGGTGTGCCGTTGAAGTAGGTGAGATCGTCGTCGGTGCCTCCGGACCCGCCGGGAAGGTCTACCCGGATCTGACCGGCGAAAGCCACCATCGTGAGTATTGCGAGAACCGCAAGTGCCTGCTTCATGGTTCTCCTTTCCTATTTTGCTGGTTGATGCACGAACCCTATTTTCAGTGTCGCGGTGGAAAGATTACAAATCATCCGCATAGCGTCAACCCCCGCTTTTCGCAAGGATTTTACGGAGCCTGTCCCGCAGAAGAGCCGCCTTTTCAAACTGAAGCTCAGAAGCGGCTTCCATCATCCTCCTTTCAAGCTCGGCGGCCGTTAGTGCTTCGTCATGTGGTTTTACTTCAGTTGACTTCCCGGGTTCCACAGCCCGTATCATGTCAGCAATACCTGTGGTGCGCAATATCTCTTCCCGGCTCTTCTCTATGGTGGTCGGCGTTATCCCGTGCAAGCTGTTGTACGCAAGCTGAATTGCGCGCCTGCGGTCCATCTCTTCCATTGCGGCCTTCATGGAGTCGGTGATCCTGTCGGCATACAGTATGACCGTACCGGCGTTGTTCCGGGCCGCCCGTCCCGCGGTCTGAATGAGGCTGGTCCGGCTTCTCAGGAAGCCTTCCTTGTCCGCGTCGAGCACCGCAACCAGAGTTACCTCGGGGAGGTCAAGACCCTCCCTGAGCAGGTTTACGCCCACAAGAACATCGAACTCCGCAAGCCTGAGGTCTCGGAGGATGGAAACACGCTCGAGGGCGTCGACCTCGCTGTGCACGTACCGGGCAGCCACACCGAGCTTGTCGAGGTAGGCCGCGAGTTCCTCGGCGGTCTTCTTGGTGAGCGTGGTAACGAGCACCCTGCCCCGCTGTTCGATGACGCTCCTGATACGCTCCACCAGGTGGTCGATCTGTCCGGTCGCGGGGCTCACAACCAGTTCCGGGTCAACGAGCCCCGTTGGCCTCACTATCTGCTCGGCGATGTTCTCGCTTTTCTCCATCTCGTAGGGCGCGGGGGTGGCGGACATGCAGACCTTGCTGCCGGTGGCTTCGAGAAACTCCTCGAGGAAGAGGGGCCGGTTGTCAAGCGCCGAGGGAAGCCTGAAGCCGTGGTCTACGAGGGTTTGTTTCCGGGAACGGTCGCCCAGGTACATGCCCCTGATCTGTGGGATTGTCCGGTGGCTCTCGTCGATGAACAGCAGCATGTCCTTCGGGAAATAGTCGATGAGGCAGGAGGGCGGTTCGCCGGGTGCCCTTCCGGAGATGTGCCTGCTGTAGTTTTCGATGCCGGGGCAGTAGCCGGTTTCCCCGAGGAGCTCGAGGTCGTACTCGGTTCGTGACTTCAGTCGCTGGGCCTCGAGCAGCTTACCTTCGATGCTGAACTCCCTGAGCCTTTCCTCAAGCTCCTCCCTTATCCTGCCCATTGCGAGGTTGAGCTGCCGTTCACCCGTTACGAAGTGCTTCGCGGGAAAGACAGTTGTCTCCTGCATCTCACCGAGGACGTGGCCGGTAAGGTGGTCCACCTCCCTGATGGATTCCACCTGGTCGCCGAAGAACTCGATCCTGAGCCCACGGTCTGCGTATGAGGGCACCAGGTCAACAGTGTCGCCCATGGCCCTGAAGTAGCCCCTTGCCAGCGCGATGTCGTTCCGGCGGTACTGCATCGAGACCAGGTCGGCAAGGACCCTGTCCCTTCCGGGGCTGTGGCCCACGGCCAGCCTGAGCCCCTTTTCCATGAACATCTCGGGGCTTCCGAGGCCGTAGATGCAGCTCACTGAAGACACCACGATGACGTCCCTGCGGCTGAGCAGGCTTGCGGTGGCCTTCAACCTGAGCCTGTCCAGCTCTTCGTTGAGGTCGGCATCCTTCTCGATGTAGGTGTCGCTGGCGGGCAGGTACGCCTCGGGCTGGTAGTAATCGTAGTAACTCACGAAGTACTCGACGGCGCTTTTGGGGAAGAAACCCCTGAGTTCGCCATAGAGCTGAGCTGCGAGTGTCTTGTTGTGGCTTATGACAAGTGTCGGACGTTTGAGTTCGCTTATGACTGCGGCCATGGTGAAAGTCTTGCCGGAGCCGGTGACACCGAGCAGGGTCTGCCACTCCATGTTCTTCCCAAGGCCGTCAACGAGCGATGCGATGGCGGCGGGCTGATGACCCGACGGTTCAAACGGCGCTTCGAGAGCGAAAAGTTCGGGCAATTCAGCCCCTCAGGGCTTCGAGGATGACCTCGAAACCCGACGCGGGCACAGGTATGCCCCATGCGGTGAGAACCTGCGGATGGAACTCGCCGATGACCCCCGAATCGATTCCGTCGAGGAAGACCCTGGCGCACCGGCCGGGGATGAACCTCGAATCGTCGCAGGCCGCAAGTTTCAGTGCAAGACCCCTGCCATGGGCAAGCAGACCCAGAAGGGAGTGGGCGCTTCCGAAGTCCATTCCCGCTCCCGCAGTTACGACGCCAAGGTTCCAACGGGTGACCAGGCGGCTTTCCGGTGTTCTGACAAGGACCTCGCCAACCGTGAACAGCCTGTGGGGAAAGGCGGCATGGCCGCTGACCGACTCCACCTCGAGCAGGCACGGAAGAACGGTGTTACTCACAACCGAATACTCGGCTGTCATGGGGTTTAATATGGATACTGGCTTCTCGGGCGTAAGGGTCTGCCCGGTTATCTTCTGGGCACTGGTGAGCACCGGTCTGATTATCTCCTCGCACCCGGCGCCCACGAGGAGAAGTTTCACCGATGACGCGAGCATCGAGTCCGCCGAGGCTCTTCCCAGAGTGTAGTCGCCCGGGAGGAGCGGTTCGATGCGGTTCAGGCCGTAGGCGATAGTGACGTCTTCCACCAGGTCGCGGGGGTGTATGCCGTCCCTTCTGTAGGGTGGCATCACCGCGGTGATGTTCTCACCGTCCACGGTGACCCGGCGGTAGTCCATCTTCCCCAGAAGCCCGGGCAGGTCTGAGCCGGGTATGCAAAGCCCCGTGATCTCCGTGATGCTTCGGAGGCTGGTCGTGAGTGTGTCGCTGTAGATAACCGGGGTCACCACGGCTTTCCCGCCGGGGTAGACCACCCGGACGGGTTCGATACAGGCGCCCCGGTCCTCGAGGTCACACGCGAGAATGGTGGCAAGGAGCTGGACGGTGTGCAGATCGGTTCCCGTCACCTCGCAGAAAAGGTCGCCGTCCTCCGGGACCACCCTTCCCGTTCCCTCGCTGTTCAGAACGGGCGGGAAGGAAAGGGGTGTTCCCCGGTCGTCAGAGAGGAACGGATAAGCTTTGAACTCCTTGAGAAGCCCCGCGTATTTTATTCCGGCTTCGGTGTTCCCGAGAACCTCTTTCAGAGTCATCTCACGTTCGGTTCCCAGAGCGCAAAAGGCGGTTTCGGGGGGAACGGCCCTGTAATGCACGGGAAACTCGATGCCTTTGAGCCTGTAGAAACCAATGGCAGCCGTTCGCCGTTCACGTCCCATGGTGGCGCAGAGCTTCTCCTGGGCGCCCACGAGGGCCGCAAGCCCCTTTTCGCCCAGGGCGGGGCCCCTGCTCACGAAGGAGGCGATGAACGGGCGCACGCCATCAAGCCCTTTATGTACAAGGATTTCCCGGGTTGGCTCGGGCATGGAATCGAGGCACTTCCCGGCGCCATGCTCCCAGCAGCGCAACCCCCGGGCGACTCCCTCGACAGTCCACAGATCGGGCCTGTTCGTATCGTTCAGTTCTATCTTCACCGTGTCGCCCTCGATGCCGTCAAGCTCGGCCTTCAGCGGTTCGAGCCTCCCGGCGAGACTTTCAGGGTCTTTTATGAGGGCCAGTCTGAGAAGGTCGGAAAGGCTTGCTTCTATCTTGGGCATCTCACACCTTCCTTCCCAGAAGTCCGTCGGGTTTCACTGTCATTCCCCTCAGCCTGGCCAGGTCGGGCGTCACCAGATCACGGATGTCCGAAAGGCCCATGGCGAGAAGGGCCATCCTGTCCAGCCCCAGCCCCCATGCGATGACCGGTACGTCTATTCCGAGGGGTCCTGTGACCTCCTCGCGGAAAAGACCCGCCCCGCCCATCTCGAACCACCCCAGAACGGAGTGCTTTACGTGGAGTTCAACTGAGGGCTCGGTAAAGGGGAAATACGCCGGCACGTAGCGGTAGCTCTCCGCCCCGGCTATCTCCTCGGCAAAGAGCTTCAGAAGTCCCAGCAGGTGCCTGAAGTTTATATCCTTTCCCAGAACGATGCCCTCGACCTGATAGAAGTCGGGCAGGTGAGTGGCGTCGACCTGGTCGTACCTGAAACACTTGGCTATCCCGAAGTACTTGCCCGGGATGTTGGGACCAGATGCGAGGGTGCGTGCCGAAAGTGCGGTTCCCTGTGACCTGAGTACCGTGGAAAGGGTTTTCTCGGGGCTGAAGTCGTACTCCCAGCCCCTGCCTCCCGTGTCGCCGCCATCCCTGTGAACTCTGGCAACCCTTTCAAACACGCCGGGCTCCGGTGGCTCCACCGATGCCCCCTCTTCGAGGTAGTACGCGTCGTGAATATCCCGGGCCGCGTGGAACTGCGGCATGAAAAGCGCGTCGTTGTTCCAGAACTCGCTTTCCGCAAGGGGGCCGGTCATCTCCTCGAACCCCATGGCGGTGAACTTGGCCCTGACCCTGTCGAGGAAGCACCCGTAGGGGTGCAGCCTGCCCGCATGGATCCGGGCCGGCGGGATGTCGACCTGGTACCGCCTGAACGTGCCGTTCTTCCACTCGTTTGATGCCAGGATCTCCCGCGTGAGGGCTCCGATGGTCTTTCTTTCCCCGGCAAGGGCGAGGGCTATTCTTCCCTCAGTGGTAATGGCCAGTGTGGTCTCGGTCCTCTCTTCGATAACGAACTCGGCGCCGGTCTTTCCCCGTTTTGGAGCGCGGGCGCCCACGATCGCGGCAACATCCGGCGAAAGGCTTCCGATGAGGGGGTATTCTTCATGACGGATCTTCTCGTAGGTCTCGTCCCAGACCCTGCGGAACACGCCGCCGTCCTCACTGAGCAGCCGCAAAGAGTCGGGGCTGCCGCCGAGAACACTCTCTTTCATCAGAGCGCCCAGGGCACTTCCCCACTGACCTTTCCCGAAGAGCTGGTCCTGCTGGACATGATGCAGCGAGGTTCCGCCCTCCCGGACGAACCGCGCCAGGGCCAGTTCGGGTGTCGTCCCCTTCTCCAGGTTCTCGTGCCCCTGTGAGCCCAGCCCGACCGTGATAGTGGTCTCCGAAGATGTGACCCCGGCAAAACCCCTGGCCAGAAGCCACTGGGCCGCCCTTCGGTATGAACCCTCATCCAGCCCGGCGCCCTGGATGCTTTCGGTGTCGCTGCTTTGCTCCCGTCCGGAGAGCCAGCGCAGAAGAGCCAGCTCCAGCGGATGCAGATCGGTGTCGGTCAAAACCCTCCGCCTTTCAGTCGCTTACCTTCCAGACCACTGTGGATGCGGGCATGAATACGCCCTGCTCGGGTCTGGGAATACGGTTCTCGCCCTTCAGCACCTCGCCGCATCCCGGGCAGAGCCTGGATGAACCGGCATCGAGGATGGTGTCGCAGAAGGGGCACACCCTTTGAAGGACCTCGTCCACATAACCCGCCAGTTCCCCAGCGGTTATCACTCCGTCTCCGTTGACGTCCGCCTCGCCCCGGCTTCCCTGAAGAAGAATGGGTGTTAGTACCCTCTCGCTTACGCTCAGGTCCTCCCTGGCGGCGGTTACCACAAGGGCGTTGTCGCCGGGCCGGAAGTCGTTCACGAACCCTCCGCTGTGGCAGGCGTCGATGAAAAGCAGGGTCTGCCCCGGGAACTCCCTTGTTCTGCGAGCCAGGTCATCGTCGGTCATGTCGCCGTCGTGGAAGCATATCACTTCGTTCATGGCGTCGGGCTCTTCCGGGCCTCCCGAGCCCGGAGCTTCCCTGTTGCCGTGCCCGCTGAAGAAGATGACCTGCCTGTCCTCCGGACCCGCCCTGTCGAGGACCTGGTCAAGAGCATCGTTGAATGCGTCCAGCGTGGCGTTCTGATCCACGAGGATCATCATGTGATCGGGTGTGACCCCCTGACCCAGCAGAAACTCCCTCATGTCCATGGCGTCCATGCTGCACCTGGAGAGTATGTCCACAAGGTCGCTGTAGCCGCTTATTCCCACGATGACGGCCCAGGTCTCAGCCGATGGGGTCCCGGCGGCAAGGCTTCTGATGGGAATGCCGGTTGCCGTGACCCGGAACGAACCCTGAGCACGCCTTTCGTAAGCGTAAACGGTGATCCCGTAATCAGCGCCGCTTTCGCAGCTAACCGCCACGGCCTCGTCCGAGGCCGAATCCGTATTGCTCTCCGCGCCTTCAGCCTGCAGGTCGAAACCGGGCCCGCTCACAAGCATGTCCAGATCAAGGTCGCGGGGTTCGCCGGAAAGCTTGATGAGAAGAATGCTGTCCTCCCCGCCCCTCGCGGTGAAGTAATGAACCGCCCCGGCCGATTCGCTCACCGTTCCCCGGGCTTCTGCGTTGACCCGTGTCCCGCCCCCCAGGTTGAACCCCAGTATGCACTCGCCTTCTCGGTCCACGCTGGCGAACCCCGGGGACACCCAGACGGTGTCCCGGGAGCCGATCCAGACCATGAACTCCTCATCCCCCCTGAGTGTGGCCATGAGTATCGAAGCCTCTCCGGGGCGTCTGAAAAGCCTTATGTCGCCGTCACGGGTCTTCTCGAAGAGGGCGGATACGGTATAGAAACCCTCTGAGCCGGGGCTGAACCCCACAAGTGGTGCGACCCCGCCCGTGTATTCGACTGAGACCGAACCGGATCGTGCCCTTACCACAGTGTCGGGCGGCGTCAGGGAAAGAACGAACCACGGATCGGCTTCATCGGTGCCAGGGTAGTTCACGACCTCGGCCACCAGAGGGCCGCCGTCTGCGGGCAGCATCACCATCTCGCTTCCCGCATAGGTGGTGGAGGACCACAGGATCTCGTGATCGGCCCCCCGGACAAGCAGATCCAGATCGTCGTCGCCCTGGAAGGTCAACTGAAGAAGCGAGGCGACGCCCCTCTCCGGGACGATGAACCTCTCAACGCGGTCGGGACGCGAGGGCATCCCCACCGACCCGTCCAGCACCCTGAACGCTTCTATACGCTCCATCTCAAGGGTGAACTCGCCGCTGCCGCCCTTGTTGTAACGGCTCACCAGGACAGTGACGGGCTCGCCTGCCAGAATGTCAAGCATCACCTTCTCGTTGCTGTCGTTGCTGTAGCTCCCCGCCCAGAGGCGGTTGCCGGGACCGTAAATCTCCATGTCGAGGTCGGCGGTGCTGCCGCCCGCAAGCCTTATCTGGTAACGGCCACTCGCATCGGGGACAATGGTGTAAACGTCGGCCATGACACCTGAACCCAGGCGGCCCGAGTGGGGCAGGCGGATCCTCTGCGGACTGCGCCTATCCAGCGTGGCCCGCACAGGCGAGTCGCATTCGGCCAGGATCCAGAACCAGTACTCGGAGTACGCCGAAAGCACGAGCCTTCCGTCCAGCGAAGTGGTCAGAACCGTTCCGGCATCGTCAAAGGCTGTGAGCCTGCAGCCGGGAAGAACCTCCAGTTCGAGCACGGCGTAGTCCCTCTCGAGGATGCGAAACCATGCGTGGCCGTCGACAGGGGTCACGCTCACGGTGGAACCGGCCTCGAGAACAGGCACATCCCCTGCGTTGGGAAGAACGGCGCCAAGAGCGCAAAGAAGCAGTAGAGCCATCAATTGAACACCTCCCGCAAAGGGCTAATATGATCAAGTCCGGGGCGGGGCATCGGCATGAGCGTCGTACTCACCGAAGCCCGATGAGAAAAGAGCGAAAGAACGGTGGCTTCTCTGAACCCCCAGCCCCGACTCGAGCCTCCCCGCCAGGTCGTAGCAGCAGAGCAGGCAGTAGCCCCGGAGCTGCGACGAAAGGCTCACGACAGCGGGGACCCCGCCCTCGGTCGAGGCCAGAAGAAGCGAGAATGGCTCTTCCCCACCCATCCAGGGAGCGGGAATCCTGCCCTCCCTGGGCCATACCGAAAAAACGAGCTTCAGTGCAGGGTGCCCCTTTACGGGTCTTGCCACCATCTCCATGAATAGAGCCATGTCCCCTCCCAGGTGGTGCATGGCTGCCCTGGACTGGGCGGACGGCCTGACCGGATTGCGACCTGGTGCCGGAAGATCGGTTATGAAATCGATACCGGCATTCCTGGGATAGCCAAGCTCGAGCAGGGCCGCAGCCTCCCGGCGGCACGCGTGGTAGAGGGCGGCCGCCCCCGCCGGGGGGAGCATGCGTGACGACAGCTCGTCAGCGCCCCACAGGTGAATCCTGCGGTAGGTCTCCCTGACCCTGCTTCCCGCGGGCGTGCGGCTTATGTCCTCAACGACCTGCAGAAGCCTTGGGAGCTGGGGGATCTCCACCCGGGCGTTTTCCCCGCACCACTCCCCGGCTTGCCGAAGCAGCCCGGCGCTCTGGAGCAGGGTCACCGATTCGAGGGGAAAGGTTTTCAACCGCGCCCCCTTGGATGGCACTTCTCCACCACCGAGGAGAGCCGCGTCCGGTCAATCGAGGTGTAGATCTCAGTTGTCCTTATGTCGGCGTGACCAAGCAGCTCCTGGACCACCCTGAGGTCAGCTCCGCCCGCCAGGAGGTGCGTGGCGAACGAGTGCCTGAGCGTGTGGGGATGAACCCTGTGCAAAAGCCCCGCGGCCAGCGCCGAGGTTTTCACCACGCTCCAAACGGTCATGCGTGAAAGGGGCCTCCCGCTGCGGGAGAGAAGGACGACCCGCCCCGAGCCCCTTCGGGCAAGGGAAGGTCTGGCCTCGGTGAGGTAACGTTTCATCCATTCCACCGAGGGTTCGCCCATGGGAACCAGCCTTTCCCGGGAGCCCTTGCCCACGGGGCGGACAAAACCTTCCTCCAGGTTGAGGCGGTCAAGTGTCAGGGTCACGAGTTCACTTTCCCTGAGCCCCGAGCCGTAGGCCAGTTCCAAAAGCGCCCGATTCCTGACACCCAGGGGTGTGACGGTCGGGACCGCTTCGAGCAGAGTCTCAACCTCGGACACTGCCAGATGGTCAGGAAGGTCTGCGTTCAGTCGGGGGCCGCGCATGTATCGGCAGGGGTCCTCGGCCATCCCCTCTTCTTCCGTCATGAACCTGAAAAAGGCCCTGAGCGAGGATACTTTTCTTCTGACGGTCCTTGGGGTCAGTCCCTTCACCGAGAGCCCCACGATCCATTCAGAAAGGTCTCCGGGATCGGGGCCGGGCATTCCCGGGATCTCTCCGAAAGCCTGACGGAGATCGGTCATGTACGCTGAAACGGTATTGGGTGACAGACCCCGTTCCAGAACCATCAACTGCAGGAACCTGTCGACCTGTTCCTCAGCGGCCTCGAAGCCAGTTTCCGAACCAGACATGGTCCCTGTGTCTCACCGGGCCTTCCTTGTCACTGTGCTTGATCAACGTTACGGGAAGGCCGTGTCCGGACAGCTCCCGCACCCGTTCGGACGCTTCGTTCCGGCCGGGTTCCAGGGAAATAACTGATGGGGCGCCGGCTATTGCACGTTCTGCCGCATCGGGACTCAGGCCAAGACTGCTCTGGAGTATCCGCATGGCTTTGCTGCGGTCCCCCTCCTGAACAGGGCAGAGAAAAACAGGGTGGCAGGCCGGGACATCGGCTGCGGGCAAGGCATCAAAGCTCCGACGCGACCCAGCCGCGGGCACCGGAAACAGCCTCGCCGGTCCGGTGAACAGAACCTTGAACGGCAACTGGAGGAAGGAAGCACCAACCGGGGAGATCCTCCCCGGCTCGATGTTCGCCAATGCCGGTGGTGCCGGGGTAAAGCGGTGTGGTTCGACCAGCACGCTGCGGTCCTCGTGAAGGCGCACGACCGGCGGGTCGGGCACAACCACGGCTTCCGGGGGGGTGTCGGATACTGCCGCTGTTTTGGCAGGAGCTTCGGGAGCCTTTCGCACCCTGGCCTGCGGAAACCGTTTATCAGGAACGGGAGCGGGTCTTTCGTTTCCTTCGGGCCTTATCTCCACAACCCCGCCCGCCGCTTCGATGACGCGCCGGACCGACGCGGCCGTTTCGGGGCTGGCGCCCCTTCGGAGAGCAAAGGGTATCCGGGCGAGAAAGCCGATGACTTCCTCGTCGGTCCTGCCGCTCATCCGCATGAGAGCCGCTCTGAGCCTTCCGCGGCTTCCCGGAGCGTAACCCGTGAGGACAACCCTGAAGCCTCCGGCGTCAGGGCCACCGGTGGATGGAACCACTTCGATCGTTATGCCGTGAAATGAGAGCGACGCGGCCAGACTGTCCGCTCCGTCCCGTTCGAGGCCCTCCCTGATCACGAAACCACGCTGGGAAACCAGGCCCGCGCGGACTTCGGAGGCCTGCCTGCCGGTTCGGGAACAGAGATGCACCACCGCTTCGCCGGAAGGGGATCGACCCCTGGCGACAACACTCCAGTTCATTCCCGTTATCTGACGGAGGCTGTCTGGCTTCGGACCAGGTAAAGTCTGTCTCCCGGGGCAACCAGCAGGGCTGAGCGGTTGCTTACGACCATTGCCGCCGCGGACCGCCTCTCCGTCGTGAGGATCACTACGTCGGCGATCGGGATGTCGGCGGTGAGGATCTCGGTTCCGCCTGCCAGCTCGTACTGCTCACCGTAACTGTAGGCGGAAAAGACGTCGCCGGGGTTGAAACCAGCCTCGGTTCCGGCATTGATGTAGACCACATCGAAAGCGTAGGCATTGCGGTTGTCGGGGTTCTTGAGCGCCAGAACGTAAACCGCGCTGTTGCCCACCACGGGCTCGTTGTTGATGTAGACCTCACCCGCGGTACGGTAGGGGGTCACAAGGTCGCCCTCATGAACGGCAAGATAACCGTGTTCGAGTTTCACTACCGAGGTTGCGGGAGTAGTCTCGAGGACGCTGCAGACACCGGCGACCCGGTAGACCCTGCCCCTGTCGCCCGTGAAGGGATCGGTGACGGTTTCACCCTCACGCACGATGTGAAAGACCTGGCCCGCTTCGACGCCGCGGTCGGAACCGAGGTCGATCTCCAGAATGTCTCCGGGAAGACCCATTGAGAATCTGTTTTCGTCCTCTTCCTCGGTGTTGATCTGAATGACCCTGCCGAGAGGTGTGAACCCGTCGAAGGAGACCATGCCGGCCCCCTCCCTCTGCAGTCGGCTGAGGATCGGCTCGCTGGACCGGTTGACGATGGCTGATGTCGGAACGTTCACGGCATAGCTTCCCGGGGAGTAGTAGGCGCCGGCCCGGGTCGCGCCGGGGATGGTGAGCACCGTTCCGGGATAGAGGGTCTGGGGGCTGGAAACCTGGGGGTTGGCGGCCAGAATCTCCTCCCAGCGTAGTGGAGTGCCGTAGAAGTGCAGGGAAAGCTCCCAGAGGGTATCACCAAAACCCACCACGTACTCTCCGGCAGTAGATGCTGTCAGTGCCGTAATAGCAAGCAGAACAGCTATTTTCATCGCCATACCTTCCACTTCACTTGAAGATGTTCGGGCACCAATATCATAACTTCATAAACTCTATACCGAAGCGGGGGCATCGTCAACCGCCCCGCAGGCGCGGGAACCGCACCCTAGAAGGAGAGTCTTGGCTTCCCCGCAGGAAATACGGCGGTCATGCCCGCTCCGGGCGCCGGGCCGGTTGTCACGGCTGCGGTGTACCTTCCCGACGAGGATGACCCTTCAGCCAGGTGCGTGTTGACTCCCAGATAGATCTCGCCTCCCGCCGGAGCGTTGCCCGACCATCCCGAGCCAACCTGGATGACGCCGCCTTCGGCCCCGACCTTCATGATGAGCGCGCCTCCCACGGCCTGCGGAGCCAGTGCCGTGGATGTGGAAAACCTGTCAGTTCCGTCCGGTGACGATCCGCCGGCCTCGGTTGATACCATTCCGCCTGCGGAGACCGTAATGAAATCTCCCGGAGAGACCAGGATGTGGGTGCATATCCATCCGGCTTCGGCCGGCACGTCGAAGACCCTTGACTCAACCGAGGTCTCTGCCCAGAGAATTGCGGCAACCGATCGTATGGGCATCTCAACGGTTCCACCCGTGGTGCGCACCACAAGGGTCCGGCTATCGAGGGTAACGGCCCCGTAATGTGACGCCCCGTTCCTGCCCCAGACCCGGGCTTCGCTCTGCGGCACGGAAACCGCCACCCCGCCGATCTCAACGACCCCGCCATCAATAGACTTCAGCTCGCCCACGACCACGCTTCCATCGGATGCGTGGAGCCTGTCGGCGGGGGCTTTGCAGCCTGTCCAGATCATTCCCAGAAGCAGGGCGACGAATACTCGGTTAAGCATCGGATCCCTCCCGGTACAGGAGCATGTCAACGGCCTGCTCCAGTGTGTCGACTGTTTTTATCTCCATCTGTGAAAGCTGCTCCTCCGGGATCTCGGCCAGGTCCCTGGCGTTGTCTTCCGGGATCACCACCCGGCGGATTCCCGATGACAGGGCGCCGAGAACTTTCTCCTTGATGCCTCCAACGGGAAGCACCCTTCCCCTGAGCGTTATCTCGCCGGTGACGGCGGTGTCGGACCTGAGCGGAACACCAGTGAAGGCGCTGAGCATGGAAGCGGCCATGGCCACTCCGGCCGAAGGCCCGTCCTTCGGGGTGGCTCCCGCGGGAACGTGCACATGGACGTCGGTCTGGGAGAAGTCACGGCCGGGCGCACGGCCGGTTCCGTTGATCCAGCTCAGGGCCGCCTGGGCCGACTCCTTCATTATGTCGCCGAGTTGGCCGGTCAGGACCAGTTTCCCGCTTCCCTTCGACAGAAGGGTCTCGATGAAGAGGATCTCGCCACCGTGCGGAGTCCAGGCCAGACCGGTGGAAACCCCGGTCTGGGGTTTCGAGAGGGCTGGCTCGTGTAAGAACTTCCACTGACCAAGCCAATTGGGAATCCTGTCAGGGGTTACCACCACCAGGGAGGTGTCGCCCCCGGCCACACGCACCGCGTTCTTGCGGCAGATCCCGCCTATGTTGCGCTCGAGTTCCCTGACCCCGGCTTCCCTGGTGTACCTTTTGATGATGGTTCTGATCCCCTCGGGTGTGAAACGGACCGTCCTGCCGGACAACCCGCTTTCACGTATCTGCCTTTTAACGAGGTAGCGCCTGGCAATCTGCATTTTGTCGTCTTCGGTGTAACCGGGAATCCTGATTATTTCCATACGGTCCAGAAGGGGCTCGGGGATCGTGTCGAGCGTGTTCGCGGTGGTTATGAACTTGACCCTGCTGAGATCGAACGGAATGTTGAGGTAGTTGTCGCGGAAGGTGTTGTTCTGTTCGGGATCCAGAACTTCAAGGAGGGCGGATGTGGGATCGCCCCGAAAATCGCGACCGAGCTTGTCGATCTCGTCCAGCATGAAAACAGGATTCGAGGTTCCGCACTCCCTGATGCCCTGGATGATCCTGCCCGGCATGGCTCCGATGTATGTCCGCCGGTGGCCCCTGATCTCGGCCTCGTCGTGCATGCCGCCCAGGCTCAACCGATAGAACTTTCTGCCCAGCGCCCGGGCGATGCTTCTTCCCATGCTGGTCTTGCCGACGCCGGGAGGTCCCACGAAACAGATGATGGGCGCCTTGCCCGAGGGGTTGAGCTTGCGAACCGCCAGAAACTCGAGAACCCGCTCTTTGACGTCCTTCAGGTCGAAATGATCGGTGTCGAGGATCCGGCCGGCCCGTCCGAGGTCAAGCCTGTCCCGGGTGTGGTTGCTCCAGGGAAGCTGAAGGACCCACTCGAGGTAGTTCCTTGTGACCGAGGCCTCGGGGACGCCGGGATGCATGCGGTTCAGCCTTCGGATCTCTTCTTCCGCGGCCTCCCTTGCGTGATCGGGGAGCTCGGTCTCTTCCAGACGCTTGAGCAGTTCAAGGGCCTCGGGGTTCTCGTTTTCGTCCCCTAGCTCCTTCTGGATGACCTTCATCTGTTCCTTCAGGTAGTACTCGCGCTGGTCTTTGTCCATCTCGGAGCGGACCTGTGACTGGATCATGTCACGGAGTTTCAGTATCTGGATCTCGTGGGACATCATGTCACGGAGGAGACGAAGCCTCTGGACTATGCTGTCCTCTTCCAGCAGCCTTTGTTTTTCATGAACCGGCGCTTCAAGCCCTCCGGCCGCCACAAAACCGAGTTTTTCGGGGTCGCGGAGGAGCGTCACCATCTGTAGTTCGTCAGGTATCCCGGGGGTAAGCTCCATTATCCGCCTGAGCTGAAGCTCGACCGCCTTGCGCCATGCCTCGATCTCGTCGCTGTCATCGGGAAAGACCGTTTCCAGCTTCTCGACCCTGGCCATGGAGAACGGCCACCCATGAACGGCCTCGATTACCCTGAACCTGTAAAGACCCCTCAGGCTCAGCCTGACAACATCCCCCGGAAACCTGTAGAGCTTCATGATGCCGGCCGCAGTTCCAACCTTGAAACCCTGGCCGGTGTCGGGGTCGGTTGACACAACGCCCACTATCTTCTCATCCCTCACGGCGAAATCGACCATCCGTATCTGGTCTGGATCGGTGACAGTGAGGGACAGAGTGGTGCTGGGCATGAGGATCCCCTCGGGGAGCACATGAAGCGGCAGTATGAGAGATCCGTCCCTGTTCATTCTTCCTTACCGGATTCCCTGACCGGGATCGAGACCGGAGCAGGGAACAAATGATGAAGTGTTACGATGAGAAGCCCGTTTTCGAGCACGGCTTCCACGGTCGAGGTATCCACCCGTGAAGGCAGGTGTACAACCCTTTCGAACTGACCGGACTGGATCTCGAGACCCAGGGGTGAAAGTTCGGGGTATGACAGGCTTTTCCGGGTTCCGCTGAGAGTAAGGGTGACCGGTGTTGCATCGAGGTGCGTTTCGCCCGGGTCGATGCCGGGAAGCTCCACCACCACCACTGTGTGCAGTTCTCCCACGTAGACATCCACGAGGGGAGTCCAGGCGCCCCTGCCGAAACCGTACATACGCCTACTCCACGTCGAAGCGGACCTGGACGGTGGTGGTCACCTCCACCGGGGAACCACCCTGGGTGGCGGGGTTGAACACCCACTGCCTGACCGCATCAATGGCAGCCTGACCACACCCGAGGCCGACCTGGTCATTGATCACCGAAACGTCTTTGACCCTTCCGTCCGTCCCGACCCTTACCTCGAGGGTCACGAAGCCGTGAACATCGCCCCTTTGCTGGGCAAGGCTCGGTGTGACCGGCGTGGTCTGGGAGATGGGGAAGGGAGGGATGACAGGTTCATCTACTGGTGATGTGATCTCATCCGGCGTGACCTCGACGGGCTGGGCGGTGTACCTGATGCTCGTGTCCTCTCCCGCGGCTATGGTCACTGTGGAGACCTGGTCTTCGTACTCGGGGTTCGTGAGCCTTACAGTGTAGGTTCCTTCGGCTAGCTCGAGGGGGGGCAAGGGTGTCTGCCCGCGGGACTCTCCGTTCACGGTCACGTTGGCCCATGGTTCAGGCCCTATCAGTAACCTTCCCGTAAGTATGATCTCTACCGGGGCTACGGTTCGAGTGTAACCGGCCTCGGTAAGGTTAACGGTTTCCGCCCATGGTTCGCGGTTCTCCATGGTGACCCTTATCGTGTGGGTGCCAAGGGGAAGGACCTGACTGACCCTCCTCACGCCGCTGCCAACCCTTTCGCCGTCGATGTCGAAGTTGGCGGTTCCGGGTACGTCAGCCGCCAGTGTCAGGACTATCTGGGATTCCTGCCTGGAAAGGAGCGCCATGGAGAAGTTCTGGACGTCGGTGCTGAAGTCGACCAGGATCGACTCGGGGATCGAGTTGAAGCCCTCCATCACAGGCTGGAAGACATGGAGGCCCGTGGGGATCTCGAGCGGTGACGAAACCTGGGCGCCGTCGACCATCCAGACGATCTGCCCCGGCCCGGGATCGGGTTCACCCGTTGGCATTACGGGGGAGAAGGCTACGGTAACCGTATGGGTTCCGAGAGTGTCCGGTGCGAGCTCCATCTCGCTCACGCTTCCCGGCTCGGGTTGGAAGGTCTGGAACAGCGTTTCGTACCCGAGAGCACGGATCTCGACCGTCCGGGGAGTGGAGAGCGTATCGGTGAATGAGTAGACCCCGGTTTCGGGGTCGGGGTGTATCTCGACTCCGTCGATGCTCACATGGGGTTCGGTGGCGCCGGGAACCGTAAAGGAAACGGTGTAGGGCTGAGCCGCCACGGGTTCGACGGGTTTCGGGGGACCGAAGGGCTTGAACACGAACACCACAACGGCCAGAACCGCAAGAACGGCGACGGCCACTATCCAGATCGGGAACTTCTTTTTGCCCTCGGGTTCGCGGGGCTCTTCCCTTCGGGTTTCGGCAACGGGCTCAGGGGCCGGCTCAGCCCTTTTCGCCTTTTTCACAGCGGGAACGGGGGCCTCGACCGGTTCCGGTTCGGTTACGACGGGAGCCGTCTTGCCCAGAAGCTTCTCGAGACCTGTTATGAGATCCCTTATCGTGGTGTTGCCGGGGTACTTTGAAGAGGCATCCAGGGCTTCCTGGTAGGCCTCTTTGTAGGCGCTTTTGGCGATCCTTTCCCGGATCGAGGCCACAGCGGCGGTCTCGGGGGAAACAGCGGCAGCTGCCGGAGCCTGCCTTGTCTTCCTTGCAGGTGCGGTCTCGGGTTTCGCGGCACCCGCAGGGGTCCAGGCTTCGATACGCGATAACAGTTCAGGAAGGGATGGAGCCATGGACCATATCCCGAAAATACGACGGGCCGCGACCACCGCTTCGGCGGGCTCTCCTGACGCAAGCCTGGCCACGGCCTTGTCGAACAGGCCGTTGACCTTGATCTGCCTGCGCAGGATCTGGATCTTGCGGTTCACGTCGATGTTCTCTGGATCGTGGCGTTTTGCCCGCTCAAGTTCCTGGAGGGCTCTAACCTCGTCCCCTTCGGTCAGGGCATCGTCGGACCGTTTCATGCACTCCGATACGAAGTCCGCCGGGGTCGCCTGTCCGATGTTGGTGTGGGCCCTCGCCGTTCTGCTTTTGCTGAAGTTCCGCATGGCGGCCTGTTCCCGCTCAAGTTCGGCGATACTCTTCTGGATCTGCTCGTTCTCGGGATCAAGTTCAGCAGCCCGTTGCAGGGCAAGGAGAGCCTTGTCCCGGTTTCCCGCCCTCGCCAGTTCACCGGCCCTGGCCACAAGCTGCTCAGCCCGTTTCTTCATGCCTGGTGAAACCATGTCCCCTCCCGTGAACAGGGGTGAATCCGATTAGAAATCACGGCACCCCGTGCCGCTGTAAACATTCAACCTTCTTGAAACCCTAATTGGTAACACGGGAGAAATCCATGTCAACCCCCCCGGGCTGTGCCTGCGGAACCCGGACGGCCTCATGTGCCTGGAAAGGAAAGCCCCCCGAAACGCCATGACTCCTCCCGGATCAGATCGGCAAACTCCATATCCCCCGAATCAGGAATATGCTCTAAACGCTCCATCAACCCAATATCCCTGGAAAGGTCCGCCACCTTGAACTCGGGAAGCCCGTGCTGCCTTGTGCCCAGGACCTGCCCGGGCCCCCTCAGCTCGAGGTCCTTTCCCGCGACCTGAAAACCGTCCGAGGTCTGTGCCAGGGCAAGAAGCCTCGTCCTCGATGCTGACGAGTCATGCTCCTCGATGACCAGGAAGCACCAGGAATCAGCGCCGCCCCTGCCTATCCTGCCCCTCAACTGGTGAAGCTGACTGAGCCCGAACCTTCCTGCGCCTGATACGACCATCACCGTTGCCTGCGGCACGTCGATGCCCACCTCGATGACTGTCGTGCTCACGAGCACGCGCGCCCTGCCTGTGGCGAAGGCTGTCACAGCCTCGACCTTGCGACCCGGCGGCATTCCGCCGTGAAGCAGAACGGCTCCCCACCTTCCCAGCGGCCCGTTCCTCACCCTTTCGAAGGCGGTCTCGGCATCGAGGGCGGGTATGTTCTCGGACATCTCCTTCAAGGGGTAGACCATGAATACCCTTTCACCCGCGGCGAGACGATCGAGGATAAAAGCTGCCAGCTCCCTCTTCTCCGCCTCCCCTATCACCCTGGTCACCACTTTTCCCCTTCCGGGAGGCATCTCATCGATCACCGAAAGATCGAGGTCACCGTAGAGGGTCATGGCCAGGGTTCTGGGGATGGGAGTGGCGCTCATTATGAGTACATGGGGTCTGGGAACCCTGCCCGCCGTCAGCTTTTCCCGTTGCATTACACCGAACTTGTGCTGCTCGTCCACCACCAGCAGGGCAAGCCGGTCGAGGGGAACCCAGTCTTCCAGAACCGCGTGGGTGCCCACCAGAACGCATGCTGGAGAGTCGATCATGGCCGCGGACAGCTCCCTGCGGGCTGCGGCTCCGGTACCTCCCGTGAGAAGGCGGACAGGGACCCCCCAGTCCGAGAGGAACTTTCTGAGGCTCTTGAAATGCTGAACGGCAAGCACCTCGGTGGGGGCCAGCAGCACGGCGGTCATACCGGAGAGGGCGCATCTCGCGCATGCGGCGGCGGCAGCCACCGTTTTGCCGGAGCCCACGTCGCCCTGAACCAGTCTTCGCATGGGAAGGGGAAGAGAAAGATCGCGAAGGACCTCATTGATGACCCTTTCCTGCGCGGAGGTTAGCGGCCAGGGCAGATGGGAAGCGAACCCCGATGCTGTGAGCGGTTCAGTCAGAAGCGGGATCGCCGGTTCACTTCGGGCGTTGCGGCGGACGAGGGCAAGCGCCCGCCGGTAAAGGTGAAGTTCTTCAAGGGCAAGGAGGTCCCGCGCCCGCCTGGCTTCATCCGGGTCGACCGGGTTGTGTGCCCCCCGAAGCAGATGAAGCCTGTCCGTAAAGCCGCCCTCAAGGAGGATATCAGCGGGAAGAATGGCCGGCGGAGGCTCGAGTTCAGAAAGTGCCATCCCGATGATCCTGCGCATGACCCCCTGGGTGAGTCCGGCGGTGAGGGGGTAAAGGGGAAGCATTCCCGGCGCCTCGGGTTCCCTGTCTGACGCGGGGAGGAGAATGTCCGGGTGAACCATGGCCAACCCCCTCCAGTTCTCCACCGTACCGGAGGCGACCACCTGCATACCTTTCACGAGAAGGGCGGCAGGGTACCGCTCATTGAAGAAAACAAGGCGCAGGGGAGTTCCATCTGACACCAGGGCTTCAAGTATCGCCCTTCCCCTCCCCGAGCGCCTGCGATGGATGCTGAGAACCTCACCCGCCACGGTCGCGGACTCACCGATCCGAACCGAGGAGACGGGAACGACGAACCTTCTGTCGAGCCATGCCCTGGGAAGGTGGAGCAGCAGCTCCCCCAGAAGCCCAATGCCCAGCCTGGACAGAAGGGCCGCCCTGGATGGCCCGACCCCCTTCAGCCAGCGGATTTCATCGGTGAGCTTCATAGGTTCTCCCGGGGGGCTTGACGGACACCGGGGGTATGTATAATTGACGCCGATACTCAGAGGCCAGCTAACCGGAGGTTTCACTGGGATGACAGAGCGCCGCGCCCTTTATGACAGGCTGAAGAAGGCAGTCGCCGCAGATCCGGAAGACATCGACGCGAGGATCAGCCTCGCCGCCATGTACATGGAGGATAACAATCCCTCCGATGCCCTCCCCTACTACGATGATGTTCTCTCCATCGACCCCGAGAACGCCGAGGCCTTTCTCGGCCTGGGGCTGGCCTGGGGCCATGCCATCCTCGAGAACATACCCCCCACTGACCTGTGGGGACGTGAGCACGATGAGGAGGAGATGCTCGAGAAGGCCATTGACTTTCTTGAGCGGGCAGTTGAACTCGACCCCGAGGTCACCCAGGCCCTGAACGCTCTGGGAAGGCTGTACGTCGTTCAGGGACAGGAAGAGGAAGCCATCGAGATGTTCCGCCAGTCCCTGATACTCGACCAGTCCCAGCACGATGTTCTCGAAGACCTTGGTGAACTCACGGGGAAACCTGCCTGGCAGATCCTTGAGAAAGATGTTTACATGGGAGAGCTGGAGGAGGAGTAAAAACCGCTCCCCTCTTGCCTTTACCCCTCTCCGCGTCAATATTCAACTCGGTGAGAGTTGTTCCCAATAACGCGGGGGAGTCTGATCATGCACAAGATAATCGCAATAGTGGCGCTTGCTGCGGCTGTAGCTCTCTGCGAGTCGGACTGGTGGAATGACATTCTGGTCTGGAGCTTCGACGGAGGGCTGGTTTCTGCGGGAAACGGCTATCAGATCTACGACGGCCTATACGGAGGGGACTTCACGGTTTACGCATCCGCGGTCGAGTACCGCCCCGGCAACCCCGAAGGCGACAGGATAATCATCCGAAAATCATTCAACAACGGGCAGACATGGCCCGCCCAGGCACTCATCACCACCGGAGACGGCAACGTGGCAAGCACTCCCCGCATTGTCTTCTGCGACAACGGCGAGAGCCTGCTGCTCTTCGTGACCCTTGCCTTCTACAACGGCGAAACGGCTGTCTGCTGCTACAAGTATGCAACCGACGGGCTCACCATCATCACGTTCAACCTGGTTGACCGCTCGTACCCCGGGATGGGGGCGATCCGCTCATCGACGGTGAACCCGGGATGCGGGGGGGTGTACCATGTTCTCATGGAAACCGAGGACAACTGGTTGTTCATCAGCAGCAGCTCCGACGGCGTGAACTGGTCGCCGGCCCAGCCCCTGGCCGCCAACGCGGTGCGGGCTTCCGCCACGGGCGGGCCCGGTTCGAAGGCGGGCGTTGCCTGGTACGACATCTTCCAGCAGGCCGTGCTCTGCGTCACGGGCGACCAGGATGGGTTCGGAACACCTGTCGTAGTGAGCCCGGCGCATGCGGACGCCGCTCCCATACCGGTCTGGGAGAACAGCGGAGCGGAGGTCCTGGGAGTGGTCTGGCACAACGCCGAGAACATGGCGATGCTCTCTCTCTCCGAAGACGAGGGCTCAACATGGGGCTCTCCCTTCGCCCTCTCTCCGGGTTCCTACCCCTTCGCCGACATATTTTCCGGAACCGTCCGCGTAGTGTTCTCTCTGCTTTCCCCTTCCGGGGAAGTACTGGTGGGCAACACGCAAAACCTCTCCGGGGCGGGCAGCATCGTGTTCGAAACCCGGAACGAGCACCAGGCGTCCACGGACCACCCGGCGGTGGTGCGCCACGGGGGGCTCAGTTCCATACAGGGGATGTTCTACATTAGCGCAACCGAAGAAGAGTTGTGGTTCGACAACTCAATGTTCAGCGAAGTGGTTGAAGATGCCTACCAGATTCCGGGTTCGCCCGGGCTGTCGGTCCAGCCCAACCCCTCGTCCAGTGTGGTCTCGATAACGGTTTCTCCCGGACAGGGAGAGGCCCTGGTAACATTGTTCTCACTTGACGGCAGGGCCGTATGGTCAGGTTCCACCACGGGGCACGCGGTTCAGGTGGGGGTTCGGCTGCCCGCCGGGGTATACCTGGTCAACGCAGTCACCGAAGAAGGGTCGACGAGCGCAAGGATGCTTCGGCTTTAGCCCTCACGAGGGCGCAAAGAACCCGGGCTGTCGGGCACCCGCCCGGCAGCCTTTTTTCAGCAATACCCGTTAGCCACTGGAGTTCGGTGGGATTTCCGGCACGAAGGTCCTGCAACATGCTGCAGAAGTTGCCCGAGTTTTGGAGAAGCCCGGCCAGCATCTCACGGGCTTGATCATGGGAGTCTTCCGGGACAACCCTTGAAAGCTCGTCGAAAAGAGTGTCGAGCAGGGGTTTCAGTCCTGCGGACAAAAGGCGGTCGTTTGGCAGGCCGGTCAGGGCGCCGAGAGGGTTTATGATGCTGTTGACAAGCCACTTGGCGTTCACGACCGCCTTCATGTCACAGACGGGAACAACGGGAATCGCAGACTTCTGGAAAAGGCGCCGTGCCTCACTGTCGTTCCCGACGTAGATCGCGCCGGGAGAGGTATGAACAACGGAACCGGAAAGCAGAAAGCCTGCCGTGAGGACTGCGGGTTCAGGCTGCGGCTCTCCCCCGGCGCCCCAGAGATCCAGACCGTTCGAGACGCTGATGATGCACCGGGGAGAGGCTGCCCTCATTCCAGCCAGTGCCCCGGCGATGGAATAGGCCTTCAGTGCGCAGATCATGACCGACCCTGGCCGAGCTTCGGTAACAACGCCGGTTTCAACGGTGACAAGCCCCTGAAGGAAACCGTCTGCACCGAGCGTCACTGATCGGTGCCGCGTGCCATCCGGGCCGGCCAGGAACACGCTTTCTCCGGAAAGGGTCAGGGCGACGGCCAGGCCTTTGCCCACAGCGCCGTCGCCCACGATAACCACCGGCATGTCAGGGGTTCCGGAGAGCCGGGGTTACTTCTTCAGGGATTCCACCGCGTTCTCGACCTTGTGCTTCATCTCGTCGGCTTTATCCTTGCCGACTTCGAAAAGCTCCGTGGCCTTATCCACGCCCTGATGGTAGATCTGTCCACCCTTGCCGTAGAGGTCAGTGGCTGTTGATGCTATCTTCTTCCGGGTATCCTCGCCTTTGGCGGGGGCCAGAAGAAGCGCGGCTATACCGCCCGCCAGCGCTCCGGCCACAAAAGCCCAGAGCTCACCTTTTCCCCTGTTCTCAGTCATCTCTTTCTCCCTTCATGTTTGGGCTCCACAACACTTCTTGTATTTCTTGCCGCTTCCGCAGGGGCAGTCGTCGTTTCTCCCAACCTTGGGGTCGTCACGCTTGACAGTGACAGGGGCCTGTGGTTGCTGCACGGGAGCTGAAGACAACCCGGCCAGACCCGGCCTTACGGCCTGCCCGACGGGTTGATCCGCTCTCTTCATCATGCCCGCGGGCCACAGGCTCAGGACCTTTCTTACGGACTGTTTGTCAATGCTCTCCTGAAGTTCCTCGAAGAGGTCGAAAGCCTCTTTCTTGAACTCCACCAGGGGGTCGCGCTGGCCGATGGAGCGCAGGCCGATGCCGGTCTTGAGATGGTCGAGGGAGTAGAGGTGCTCGCGCCAGAGCCCGTCGATCGAGCTGAGAACAGCCCACTTCTCAAGGTCTACGATGAGCTTCTCGCCGAGTTTCTTCTCCTTCTCTTCGTAGTACGAAAGCACCATGTCCGCCAAAGCGCTTCGCAGCTGCGCCGCATCCTTGTGTTTCTTTTCGAGCCCCTGGAAGTTGAACACTGCGCCGGCCAGGTCCCGCAGGGCCAGGGCCGCCCTTTCGAGGTTCCACTCGTGGGGTTCGGAACCACCGGGAATGGAGGCTTCCAGCTCTCCCGTAACCACTGAGGCGATCATGTCGCGAATCTCCTCACGAAGGCCTTCGCCGGTCAGGGAGCGGAACCGGAGGCCGTACACCACCTCCCGCTGACGGTTCGTAACGTCGTCGTATTCGAGGAGGTGTTTCCTGATCCCGAAGTTGTACTGCTCAACCCGTTTCTGGGCCTGCTGAATGGAATGGTTCAGAAGAGGGTGCTCGATTGGTTCGCCGTCCTTCTCCTGATTCTTCTTCAGGAAATCGATCATCTTTTCGCTGGCGAACAACCTGAAGAGGTCGTCCTCCAGTGACATGTAAAAACGGCTGGCGCCTGGATCCCCCTGTCTGCCGCACCGTCCGCGGAGCTGTCTGTCGATGCGGCGGGACTCGTGCCGTTCCGAGGCTATGACGAAAAGACCGCCCGGTTCCCTGCCGCCGGTACCGTCATCCACCTCCCTCACGTGAGGGGACAGCTTGATGTCCGTACCGCGGCCCGCCATGTTGGTGGCGATGGTGACCGCTCCGGGCTGTCCGGCACGGGAAACTATGTCGGCCTCCTCCTGGTGATGCTTCGCGTTCAGGACACTGTGGGGGATCTTCCTGCCCTTCAGGAGCTTGGACAGGACCTCGGAAACATCGACCGAGACGGTTCCCACCAGAACGGGCTGATTCCGTGAATGAAGCCTTTGTATCTCATCCACAATCGCGGTGTACTTTTCCCGTTTCGTCCTGTAGACACGGTCGTTGTGGTCGACCCTTATCACGGGAACGTTGGTGGGTATCACCGCCACTTCCAGCTTGTAGATGCTCGCGAACTCCTCGGCCTCGGTTTCGGCCGTGCCGGTCATTCCCGAGAGCTTTCCGTACATCCTGAAGTAGTTCTGTATGGTGATGGTGGCGAGGGTCTGGGTCTCAGACCTGATCTCGACCTTCTCCTTGGCTTCCAGCGCCTCGTGAAGGCCGTCGCTGAACCTTCTGCCCGGCATGAGACGGCCCGTGAACTGGTCGACGATAAGGACGGCGCCGTCCTGCACCACGTACTCAACATCCTTCTCGTAGAGCTGGAAAGCCCGAAGGAGCTGATCGATGTTGTGAAGGGCCTCGGCGCGCTGGGAGTGGTCTTCGTAGAGGGTCTTGCGGCGCTCGAACTTCTCCTCCTCGGAGATTTCGAGGCCCTCGATCTCGGCTATGAGATCGCCGATGTCACGGAGAAGGAAGAAGTCGGGGTTTTCGGGGCTGAGTATCTTCCTTCCCAGGTCGGACATGGCGACCGACCGCTCCCTCTCGTCGATGGAGAAGCAGAGCCCCTCGTCCAATTCGCTGATGTTCTTGTCCCGAAGCCTCTCCCCCTCGACCCGCTTGATGGCGTTGAGCTTGTCGGGGTCTCTGAGGGTCTTCGAAAGCTTTCTGTTCTTGGGGGCACCCCGTCGGGCCTTCAGGTACGCGGTGGCCGCATCGTGGGACTTTCCCTCTTCCCAGAGGGTGTCGGCATCGGAGACCACGGAGTTCACGATGTCCGTCTGACGGTTCACCAGCCTTGCCACCTGGTCCCGGAACTCTTTGTACCTGTTCCTCGACCTGGGAACCGGGCCGCTGATGATAAGGGGCGTGCGGGCTTCGTCTATCAGAACGCTGTCGACCTCGTCAACGATGGCGAAGTGATGGTTTCGCTGAACCCTGTGCTCGATACGGACCGCCATGTTGTCGCGGAGGTAGTCGAAACCGAACTCGTTGTTGGTGCCATAGGTGATGTCGGAGTTGTACTGCTGACGCCTCTGGTCGGGATCCATCCCTCCCTGGATGCATCCTACGGTGAGCCCCAGGAAACGGTAAATGGGACCCATCCACTCCGCGTCGCGCCTTGCCAGGTAGTCGTTCACCGTTACAAGGTGGGCGCCGTCGCCGACGGGAACGCCGTCGATGGGCTCGAACGTCCAGGTGTCGGGGTCCTCACCGCAGTCCCGCTCAGCCAGTGAAACCCAGTCCGGATTCAGTTCGAGGGCGTTGAGGTACATGGGCATGACCGCCACGAGGGTTTTGCCCTCACCCGTTGCCATCTCCGCTATCATCCCGCTGTGCAGGACCATTGCCCCCTTCAGCTGAACCCTGAAGGGAATCATGCCCCACTCTGTCTCGTGGTCCGTGACCATCCACTTCCTGCCGCAGTTCCTCCGGCACGCCTGGACCACAACGGCGAAAGCTTCGCACATCAGGTCGTCGAGGGTCTCGCCCCGGGCGAGCCGTCTGCGGAACTCAAGGGTCTTGCCCCTGAGCTCGTCGTCGGTGAGAGCCTCCTGTTGTTCCACGAAAGACAGAACCTCTTGAACAGGCCCTTCGAAGGTCTTCATGAGCTTGGCCTGCCTGTCCCCGAAGAAAAACCTGACTACTTTCTCAAGCAAAATGATCCTTCCATGGCGATCCTGGTGCCCACTGCGCCGAAGATGCTGCCCGCAATGTCTGCCGTGAGGTCGTCAAAACCGAACCCCGACCCTCGGAATGCATCGTAAATCTCTTTCAGTATGCCTACCCCCACGGCCACAACCGCGCCTTCGAGGCAGTCGCCCGTGGATGCTGTCAACGCCCCGGCGCCAGCAGCGCTGAACGCGCAATGGCTCCAGAGGTCGTCACGCATCCTTTCCGAGCATCCCGCAGTGAAGATAAGCAAACAAAGCAGGCTTGTGAAGTGACCTTGCTTCAATGTATTCTCTCCCAACTACTTTCAAGCAGCAGGAACTCGTTTATCCTCGTGAGCAGCGAGTCGGAGGCGACGGCCCATGAAGAATCACGGTGCCAGAGTTCGGCCGATTCCCGGAGGTAGAGCGCTGCGCCAGGACAATCGTCAGCCCTTGCCAGGTCGCGTCCGGCGCGGTAGAGAAACCAGCCCAGATCAGCCGCGAAGTCAGGGCTCTGCCGGGAAAGGTATGCCCTTCTGTAATACGATGCCGCCTGCCCGACCGCTCCCGCGGCTTCGTGGCAACGGGCGACGGCCTGCCAGTAGTAACAACCCTCGGGCGCCACGGGGGCGAGAACATCGAAGCCTTCTTCAGGCATGCCTTCTTCCGCGTACAGACCGGCAAGCACAGTTCGGTAGAACTCCTCACCCGGCGCGAGAAGAACGGCCTGTTCCATGAGTTCAATGGATCGGCCGGGGTGCAGCATGCTGAGCCAGCATGCCGCGTCCGCCCTCACCGAATCGTTTCCGGCGGAGAGGGTGGACTGAAGGTAGGCATTGTGCTCACCGGAAAGCCCCAGGCGGCGTTCGGCCTGAGCCAGCCTGAACCGGCACACACCCCCTCCCGAGACGAGATCGCCGTACTTGAGAACACTGTCGGGCGAGGCGGAATGAGCCCTCAGGAACTCGCCGAGAACGGCGGAACTGCCGGGGCGCAGATCAAGCGCTCTACCCCCCCAGACCACGGCGGAATCGGGACGGTCGAGCCGGTTCAGTATCCAGCAGGACCTGTAGGCAGCCCACCAGTCCAGGGGATTCTCGTTGTATTCGGACACATAGAGGGGAAGAGCCCGCAAAAGCTCACCCCTTGAAAAAAGCGAGTCTGCGGGGGTGTTGACCGCCAGTGCGAGAAGCAGGGGTAGCGTGCCTAAAACCCTTCGATACGCCCTGTGGGAATGGCGCCATTGTACTGGAGAACAAAGGTGCTGCCGTCAGTGGGTTTCCACTGGAATTGAACCCCGCCCAGCAGATGGCCGAAATTTCCACCCCCCGAGAAATCGAAGGTACGGGCGTAGCCAAGGTCGACGAGAGCTGTCACCTTTGGATGCAGCGAGAAGTTCATGGTGCCAACGTAAGCGCCCTGCCCCCAGGACCCCCCGGAACCTGATACCAGGCTGAAGCTGGCCGTACTGTGAAAGTTCCTGAAGCCCTGCCCCCCGAACGCGGGCGGGTTGAGCAGGTTGAACGAGCCTTCGGAAAGCCCGTATCCCATAGCGACAACGGAAACACAAAACGCAAGAGCGATGCAGATCCTCATTCCGTCCCTCCCTGTTGGGGGTATATTACCAAATACGCTGGGAAAACACAAATGTTCCTCAACACCGGGAGAAATAAATGAAGCTCTCATTCGCCACTGGTGTTGTTTTCCGACGGGAGCCCGAGGGTGGCATTCTTTTCAACGTGAACAGCGGCGCCCTTCAGATCGTGGAGGAAGTCGCCGTGGCGATCTGCTCCATGATAGACGAACGCGCTTCCAGGGAAGACATCCTGACCCGCCTCAGGCAGAGCTACCCTGACCGGCCCGAAGTCGAGCGGGACCTGGACGACTTCCTGGCCCAACTGCGTCAAAACGGGGTTATTGAGTGACGGAGATCACCCTTGCTCCCAGAAGTGTAACCGTTCTCATCACCGGGCGCTGCAACCTCTCATGCACCCATTGCGGCGTCAGACCGCCGGGTGATGACCTGCCCCTCACCACATGGGAGAAGATCCTCGACAGACTTCTGGACGCGAAGGTGCTCGAGCTTGTGGTCTCGGGGGGAGAGCCTCTGGCAAGGCGCGATTTCGGTGACTTTACCGGAATGATCAGTGAAAAACCCTTCCGGTTCTCCCTGAACACCAATGCCACG
The DNA here is from genome assembly GCA_046485185.1 of Candidatus Fermentibacteraceae bacterium. Taxonomy (GTDB): domain Bacteria; phylum Fermentibacterota; class Fermentibacteria; order Fermentibacterales; family JCC-6; genus UBA6080. Next base: position 67,660 of record JAWOHL010000005.1, on the reverse strand, counting down.
CTGTTGACCACCGAAACGGCTTCCCTGCTCAAACGGGCCGGCCCGAGGCTTGCGCTGATCATGGCGGGGCTCGACGGCCCCGACGCCGCAACCCATGATGCCCTGAGGGGTAAAGGAGTCTTCAGCAGGGCTGTCGAGGGCATAAGGCGGGCTGTCGGGGCAGGTCTTCCCGTGATCATCAACTGCACCGTGACCAGATTGAACCATGACAGAGTCATCGAAACAGCCGACTTCGCGCTCAACGACCTGGGGGTCGGCGGAGCGAAGTTCACCCCGGTCCTCGCCGCCCAGTGCGCGGTTCCCGATGGGTTTCACGGCGATCTGGCAGGACTTGTGAAGGCAGGGCTCGACCTGCTTGAACTCGGAGACCCCCGGGTGTTCGGCCCTCTTCCGGACATGGCCAGGATGGCGGGGGACACCCTTAACCGAAGGGCGCGGCAAACCGGCGGCAGGGCTTTCAGTTGCGGGGGCTGCACCGGAAAGATCGCCGTTGCGGCCGACGGAAGTGTCATTCCCTGCGATTACCTCGACGGCTTCGTCCTGGGAAGGCTCCCCGGCCAGACCCTGAACGAGGTCATGGCTTCTGAAAAGACGGCTGAGTTCCTTTCGATACTTGCTGCACGCAGGGCAGAAAACCCTGATTGCGAGCTGTGTGAGTACCTTGACGTCTGCCCGGGCGGTTGCCCGGTGAACCCCCTGCTTCGGGGGGAAACAACCGGAAGGGATGAGCTTTCGTGCTTGCGGAACCTTGTGGAAGCCCTGAGATCCCTGCACTGAACCACATCTACCTCAACCCGTATCCGGGGTGCAACCTTCACTGTGCCCACTGCTGGGTTAACGAGGGAGTCGCCGGTTCGTCCATGGATGTGTCCTCATGGGAGGCGGTCATGAGGGAAGCCGGGGAGATGGGTGTGCGCTTCGCGAAGTTTACCGGGGGGGAACCGCTTCTCTATCCCCGTTTTCCCGACCTCTACAGAACAGCCCACCGCATTTTTCCGGAAGTGGCTTTCGAAACCAATGGAACCGTTACACATCCTGATCTTTTCCGTCTGCTGGCCGAGATGCCCCCGCACCAGGTGTCGGTCAGTCTCGATTCGAGCCGGCCGGCCGTTCACGATGCGTTCAGGGGTGTTGAAGGCTCCTGGCGCAAAACCGTGGGTTTCATCAACAGGCTCGTTTCCGAGTCGGCCGTCAGCCCCCAGGTGATCATGTCGGTGAACCGGCCCGACAGGAAGGCTGTGGCGGACATGGTGGCCTTTCTCGAAGGAAGCGGCGTGTCTTCCCTGAAGATCAACCTGATCACGCCGGTGGGCAAAGGTTCTGCCTCGCATTTCTCAGATCCGGATCACATCGCGGAATCACTGGAATTCCTGAAATGGGTCTTCAGCGAGTTTCCGCCCAGCGTGATACCCGACGCGCCCCACGCTTTCATCCCCGTGAACAGGCTCGCATCCACGGGCAGATGCTCTGTTCTCAACCTTCTGGGAATCCTTCCGGATGGTACCGTCTCTTTCTGCGGAATTGCTTACAGCCTGCCTCAGCTCGCAATGGGAACCTGGCCCCGGAAGAAGCTGAAGGACATCTGGGAGAACTCCCCCCTCCTTGCCGAGCTTCGAAAAAGCCTGCGGGAGGACGACCGTGGAATCTGTTCCCGGTGCGTCCACGTGAACTCATGTATGGGCAAGTGCATCATGGAGAACTACTCGGTCGGCGGAAGCTTCGCCTCCCCCCACAGGTTCTGCGAACTGGCCTGCCAGAAGGGTCTTTTCCCCGCGTCGAGAACCCATGGATAACCGAAGGTCGCTGCTTCGGGCACAACTCATGGCGGTCTGCCCCGGTGGTGCCCTTTTTCACGGAGCGGCCGTAGCCCTCGAAGAAAGGTCCATCCTTTTCCTGGCCCCCTCAAACGGAGGGAAGACAACCGTGGCCTATCACCTGGCGTCACTGGGCTGGCGCCTCATCGGTGATGACACCGTTGTAGTGGCCCGGGGCACCGACGGCGTAGTGAGAACACTTCCCTGCGGCGCCCACAGGATGAAGACGGGAGATTTCCACATCCAGCCGGCAATCCTCTCAGGAATCGTCCTTCTCGAGAAGGGTTCACCGGCTGTTCTCAGGCTTACACCGGAATACGGCTTTTTCAGAGCCGAGAGGATCGGTTCGCTCATGGTCCTCGACATGGTTCCCCAGCATGTGAGGAACGCTGCCAGGGTCTTTACAGAAAGCCTCTTCAAAAGCCATCCCGCAGTGGTTCTCCGAAGACGGGCCGATGACTCGGACCAGTTGATCCGGACATGGCTTCGGAATACATGAGGGGCTTCGTGAGGGGGCTTTCGATGTGGCCGGCCCTGATACCCGGCGACATCCTCAGGGCGATGCGGCAACCGGTTTCAAGTGTTCTTCCGGGGCAGGTCGTGGTTCTCGGTCACGGAACGAAGGATCAGGTAGTTCACAGGGTGGTCCGAACCGTGAAAAGGGGCGGGCGTGTTCTTCTTTACACCGCGGGAGACCGTTCGGGAAGGGACGCTCCGTTGCTTCTGGAACAATTCGATACCGTACCGGTAGTAATCGGTGTACTGAGGCGCCGGAAGTACCGCCCGCTCTGCAGAAGAGCCCTGTGGGCCGAAAATGTTCCGGAAATTGCGGTAAGGGTTCACTGCGCCATTGTCAGAAGGTTGCGCTGGCATTAGGATAGCATATTGAGGTTGGTTCTGAAAGGAAGCGTATCGTCCTATGACTGTCTTCCCTGAAAAGTACACGAAACCTGAGCTGCAGGGTTTGTCCAGTGCCGGCGGGATGGGCTGGCATGCCCGGTGCGCGGCCGGGGGCGGACCCGGAACCGGGCCTGATTGCAGCGCAGGGCCTGGACCCGGACCTCAAAACAATTGCGTTACAGGCGCGGGGCCCTTCGGGATCTCGCTGTTCAACAAGAGCAATCCCGAGCGGCTCCTCGACCCCGGCAGTGTGAGGGAAGGCCTTTAGATCCATAATATCCGTAACCGGCAGATCATCCGCCGGGGTCATCTGGTTTTCGTACCTGTTTTTCTTCCCAGCACCGCAATGAATGCCAGTCCCAGCAGAACCCCGAACCATAACGTACAGAAGCGCATGAGCAGCGTGGTGACAGCCGCCTGAGCGTGGGGCATCGAGCCGCCCAGGATCCCGTCTATTGTCAGCTCGGTGAGGCCCAGGCCTCCGGGGATCATGCTTACGGCGCCGGCAATGGTTCCTGCGGCATGGCTGAGAAGCGCGACTCCGGCCGGAAGGGAAACCCCCATCGAGGCAGCAACGGCGCACAGAACAAGCGCTTCGAGACCCCATCCCAGAATCCCAAGGGGAACCGAAAACAGCATGCTTCTGAAGTCCAGAAGGATAATGGCGGACTGTCTGAAGTCTTCGAGGGCTTCGGTTCTCGTTTTCAGCACGGGAAGCCGGGAGGCGGTCCGTGCCGCCAGCCGCCACGCCGGGGTCCAGAGAAGAAAGACCATGGCCGACGACACGAAGACCACCCCGGCAGCGATGGCGGGAAGCACCGCACCGCCCCCCGAAAGGGCCGCGCCGGCCGCGGCCAGGCACACCATGCTGAGAAGGTCGGTGATCCGCTCAGCCACCACCACGGGGCTGGTGATTGAAACGGGCACTCCCCGCCTCTCCTTCAGGATGACGCATTTAACGAGCTCACCGAACTTGCCGGGCGATACCGTCATGGAGAAACCTGCGATGAAGACCGCCAGGCTCTCGCCTTTGGGGATAAAAACCCCGACCCTGCGCAGGAAGTAGTTCCACTTCAGGAACCTGAAGAAGTAGTTCGAGAGGGGAAGCGCCAGAAAGACCGGGATCCATGCGGGATGGATAGCTGAAATGGCCCGGCCCACCCTGGACACGTCGGACCTCAGCACCAGCGCCGTATAGACCACCACTCCCAGAATGACAGCCCATAGAGCCTTCCTCAACTGCCAGCCATTTCCTGAAGCTCTGTACGAAGCCTCTCCGCGCCTGACAGATCCCCCATGACTTTCAGGGCCTTCTGGGAGAGCCTCGCCGCTTCGACCGGATCCTTCATCTTTCTGGATGCCCCGGCGGCGAGACCCAGCGCCTGAGCCCTTCCAAGGCGGGTGATCTCGAGGTCCTGCATGAGTTCGTACGCCGTGAGGGCATGGACTTTGGCCTGAGAGTGGCTTCCCCGCAGTGAGTTCAGCATGGCGAGGTTCAGGTGGACCGAACTCCGCGACGGCCCGTTCTCTGAATCGAGAGCCTGGTTCAGAAGGTCTTCGGCTTCATCGAGCCGTGTGTTGCGCTGGATCAGGGAGCCCGCGATGTTCATCCCCAGCGTGGGGGCCAGGGACGGCTCAGCCTCCATGGCTTTTCTGTAGAGCTTCTCGGCGTTTTCCCATTCGCTGCGGCCCTGGGCAATGTACGCAAGCTGAGCGAGTGCGCCACCGGAGCTGTCGCCCCTGCCCATGGCGTCGGTTACTATCTTTTCGGCGCTGTCCAGATCACCGGAGCGTATATAGAAGTACACCAGTGCGTTGGTGAGTGGGCACGAAACCCTGCCCCTGTCCATGTTGGCCCTGAGGTAGCCGGTCATGGCGGTTATGTTGCCCCGGGCCGCCATCAGTGACGCTTTTCGGAGCTGCCTTCTCTTCCAGAACGGAGACTTTAAAAGCCTTGTGGCGAAGAAAAAGCAGAACAGAAGGGCAGTTCCCGCCAGTATGATCGGGAGGTGTTCCATCAGGGGGATTGCGTTTCCTGAGGACGCCGGTCGAAATCGCTGAAATTGCCCATGGTAGAGTCGGTCCCGAAACCGGACCGGTCTCCGTGGATAATGCAGTACACAGCGGGCGCGGTCCCCGCCCAGAACAGATCCTCACGGGCGTGCCCACCGCAGCCCGCCACAGCGAGCTGACCACTGAGACCGCAGACAACGGCCTGTTCGACCTCACCCTGATCGGGTCCGGGGAACGATGGAGCGGATGCAGGGTCGGCGTCGGAGAAAGCCCTGCGCATGAATCCGTTCCATATGGGAAGCGCTATGGCGCCTCCCGCCTGCCCGGCGCCGTTACGAGTGCGCATTCGAATGATGTGGTTGTCGTACCCGACCCACACAGCCGCGACCAGGTCGGGGGTGAAGCCGACGAACCACGCGTCGGCGTAATCGCTGGTCGTTCCGGTCTTGCCGCCGGCCTCCCTGCCGGCGAAAGGGCCGTCCCAGTACCATCTTGAGGGAGATGCCGTTCCGGACCGGAAAACCGACTGGAGCAGGCTGTTCATGAGATAGGCGCCGGTCCGGCTCATCACCCGTCTGCCGGGGTCGGGCTGCTCGTTGCTCTCCAGAAGGTTGCCGTACCGGTCCTCAACCCTGATGATGGCCGTGGTGTTCCTGGCCAGACCTCCCGTGGCGAACGGGATGTAGGCTCTGGCCATCTCGAGAGGGTTTATCATGCAACTTCCCAGCGGAAGGGAACTGACTATGGGCAGCCGGGATGAGATCCCCATCGATGCTGCCCTGGCAGCCACGGCCTCGATGCCCACGGCCATGCCCAGCCTTACCGCGGCCACATTGTACGACCTTGCGAAGGCTTCCCTGAGAGTCACCATTCCGTGGAACTGCATGTCGTAGTTCCGGGGGCGCCATTCTCCCGGGCTGAGGTCTATGACCACGGGCTGATCGAGCACCACGTTGCCCGGCGACCAGCCCTGTTCAATGGCCTCGGCGTACACAAAGGACTTGAACGAGCTTCCCGGCTGCCTGCTGGTCTGGACCGCCCTGTTGAACTCGCTGTCCTGGAAGTCCCTTCCGCCGACCATGGCCCGGATGTACCCCGTTCGGGGGTCGACGGCAACAAGGGCGCCCTGTATGTAATCGGGAGCGCTGGTGGTCGTGTCTCGAACGGACTGCCAGTAAAGACGTGAGCTCTCGTACCTTAGCCTCTGGCCGTCAGGCAGCCATTGCTGCGTTTCGGGGTTCCAGACCGGTTCCTTAAGTGTCAGTACGCTGTCGAGCGCCCATTCGGCGGCGGCCTGCATGTCGGGGTCGAGCGTGGTGTAAACCACCAGCCCCTGTTCGTAAACCGCCGACCACCCGTACCTTCCGACAAGGTACTGCCTGACGAACTCGGTGAAGTAGTTCCAGTCCTGCTCGAGCTCGGAGCGGTGAACATCCACGCCAAGGGGTTCCTGCATGGCCCGGTCCCTCTGTTCGGAGCTGATCACGCCGTGGTCGGTCATCATGCTGAGGGCGATGTTCCGCTGGGCCAGAGCACGGGAGGGGTTGTTCATGGGGTTGAAACCCGAGGGATTCTTGACCATTCTCACGAGAAGTGCCGACTGATTGAGTGTTAGTTCAGCGGCCGATATCCCCCCGAAGTATGTTCTGGCGGCAGCCTCGATCCCGTGGGCGCCGGCGCCGAAGTAGATCTGGTTAAGGTACATCTCAAGGATGTCCTGCTTGCTGAACTGCCTCTCGATCTCGAGGGCGATGAAGGCTTCCTGTATCTTCCTCTGGATGGTCTGGTCAGGCTCGAGGAACAGGCCCCTGGCAAGCTGCTGGGTTATGGTGCTTCCGCCGTGCCTTGAGCCGGTTCTGATGTTGTGCAGGACTGAACGGATGATGCCCCGGACATCCAGCCCCTTGTGGGTGAAGAAGTTCCTGTCCTCGGTGGCGATGAAGCCCTCGATCACCCAGGGGCTCACCTGGTCCAGCGTTACCGGGTAGCGGTTTTCAACGAAAGCCACCGCGAGCTGATCGCCGTACATGTCGTAAATGCGCGTGGCGCTGGCGGGTTCATGCCCCCTCAGGGACGCCACCAGGAGGTTGCCGTGGGATTCACGGAAAGCCCTGGCGCTGTCATGCCAGACCCGGAAGAAAAACCCGGCGCCGAACGAACAGAAGACGACCACTGTCAGGAACACCCACAGCAGAATCTTCGACAAAACCTTGTTCACCAGTCCTCCGGAATGACCTGATCGGTGTAGGAATCCAGGCTTCTCTCCTCTTCCTGCCCCAGAGGCGTTGCCGTGAGCCTGGGAACGCCTCCGTCGAGGTGGAGGTTGTACTCGGTGGTTCTGGAGTTCCCTATCAGGTTCACGCTGCTGTGGCCGGACGGGCTGGTTCCGGTTCCGAACTGCCCGTGAAAATCGCTATCGTAACCCGAATAGGTTCTGAACACCAGGCGGTAGCCCGTGGGCGTGCCAAGGAAGAGGAAGAGGTCTCCCGCCCAGTAGACAACCCTCTCGGGGTCGGGGTCGCCGTTCATGTCAACCCCGAGGGCCCGCCACACAGGAACGCCGATGTCGTTCTCGACCTTCTGCTCGACGGTGTGGGGGTCGAGCTCGATGGTCAGGGCTTCGAGGGGTTCACCGGAACCGGTCGTGAGTAGGGCCGGGCAGGTCAGGGAGAGGGTGTCGCGGGCTTCCACGAGGTCGCTCACGGGTATGAATATCCCCGTGAGGTATTGTATCCTGGCTTCTTCCTGCGTGAGGTCGGGCTCCATCCAGACGCCGGTCTGTCTGAGGTTCTGCATGGCCTCGTGCCGAGCCCTGAGAACCGCCTTGCGCAGGTAGGCCAGCTCGCGCCACGCTGCGATAAGCTCACGGAGTTCAAGGGGCGGGTTCGTGATCTGGAATGTGGCGCGGTCCTGCACGATCTGCAATTTGCCCGATTGCCTTATATTACTTTCCGCCAGCATGTTATAGCTTTCCTGAGACAACCCGGTAACGTAGTCGGCAAAGCTCTCACCCGTGGCCGAGGCTGCCTGCCAGGATGCCCAGCTGCCTGATGCATCGTTGTCCACGTCGTACAGAAGCATTCTTGCGATTCGTATCTCCCTGAGAAGAACGGGGTCGGAAAGGATCAGACCGACCTGCTGCTCGAGTGCGAGGGAGTCGCCGATGCCTGATGAATGGCCGTAACCGAACCCGGAGATCAGCCACTCACCTTCGACGACCACGAAATCAAACCTGACTACGGGAGGAAGCTCTTCGAGCCTTGCGATGGCGCAGTAGTAGCTGGTCGTCCGCATGCCGTCAGGGGTTTGCACCACTTCGGTGAGCCTGCCGTTGGGATCGAAGGCCCGCCACCGACCGAAAACCTCCCACGGGGAGAGATCCTGCGACTCGATAGAGTCACGGAAAACGGGGGCGAGGAAGACGTAACACTCCGGATCGTTCATGAGCAGCGCGTTGCTGAAGAGCAGACCCGTCTCGATGGGTGTACGCGGAATGACCCTTATCAGGGTGTCGGGCGTGGCGGCCGACGGGTCGTCCGACGGGCCGCCGCTTCCGCAGCCTGACAGAAGGGCAAGGATACCGAGAACGAACGCCTTTTTCATTCCCCCCCAAGGGTTACCTTGAGCATCTCATCCGGGGTCGTGATTCCCGCCAGCACTTTGAGCCTGGCCGAGTCCCGAAGCGTTTTCATACCCTGGCTGACCGCCAGCCTTCGAATATCGTCCACATGAGCCCTTTCCGCCAGGGCGATCCGTACGGCCTCGTTGATCTCCATGACCTCGTACACCCCGGTGCGACCCTTGTAACCGGTATTCCTGCAGGCCCGGCAGCCCGCCCCCCTTCTGAGGACGGAACCCCTGGGGATCTCGATTGAATCAGCAATTGAGTCCTCTGGAGAGTAACTTTCCGAGCACTCGGTGCAGATGATTCTCACCAGCCTTTGCGCGATGATCCCCTGAAGGGTGCTCATGAGAAGGTATGGCTGGACGCCCATGTCCATGAGCCTTACCGCGGTGGTGGCCGTGTCGTTCGTGTGGAGCGTGCTGAGGACCAGATGCCCCGTCAGGGCGCTTCGCATGGCGCTGACAGCGGTTTCCACGTCCCTTATCTCCCCCACCATGATGATGTCGGGGTCCTGCCTGAGTATGTGCCTGAGCGCGGACGTGAAGGTCAGGTCTACGGCGCTCTGGACCGAGATCTGGTTGAACTCGTCAGTGACGAACTCCACCGGGTCCTCGATGGTCGTGATGTTCACCGTTTCCCTGGAGATGGCGATGAGGGATGAGTAGAGCGTAGTGGTTTTGCCGCTTCCCGTCGGTCCGGTGACCAGGATGAGCCCGTTCGGAACACCCAGCATTCTCCGGTACTTCTCAAGGTCGTCCGGCTCGAAGCCCAGGTTGGACATGTCCTGCATCAGTATCTGAGGATCGAGGATCCTGAGAACGGTTTTCTCCCCGAACGCCATTGGTACAGTTGAGCACCTTATCTCCACGGGCTTGCCGTCGAAGTGAGTGCGTATCCTGCCGTCCTGCGGGCGCCTCTTCTCGGCGATGTTGAGCCCCGCTATCATCTTGATCCTGCTGCTTATGGGCAGGTGGAGCCTCTTGGGGATCCTGTAGATCGTGTGCAGCAGTCCGTCTATTCGAAGCCTGACGATGGTGTTCTCCCGATGGGGCTCAAGATGGATGTCGCTGGCCCTCTCCTCGAAGGCGTACTGAAAAAGGTGGTTCACGGCGTTCACCACGGGTTTGTCCGTGGGTTCGATGCTCTGGGATGTCTCGCTGTTCACGAACCTTTCCAGGTTGCCAAGGTCCACGCCGTCATCGTCGTTGAGCTGCTTAACGGCGGCGACTATGCTGCTGTGAAGACCGTAGAACTGCCGTATCACCCTCTCGATCTCAGCGGGACGGGACACGTGGAACTGCACTTCGAGCCCCAGCATGAGCTTCAGGTCCTGGTCGAGCGTGGTGCCGGAAACATTGCATGTCGCCACATGAAGGATGTTGCCATCCCTCCTGAAGGCCACAAGCCTGTGGGCCTGGGCGAACTTGCCGGGAAGGCTGCTCGTGACCGTCTCGTAGTCGAGTTCAAGGGGGTCGAGCTCTTTGTAGGGAAGGCCCACAAGATCGGCGGCGTACCTGTAAAGGGTCTCCTCCCCGATCATTCCGCTCTTCACAAGAAGAACCAGAGGGTCTTCCGAGCTTCCCGCCGTGAGCCTTTTGTACCTTTCGAGTGAAGCCTGTGTGATGATGCCGTCCCGTGCCAGAACGGCCGGCAACTGGTCGGTCTCAAGCCATCTCATCCCGGAATCCTTTCAAGCACCAGGTGATCCGACGGAGCGTCCCACTGAAAGGCGTTTTCGATTGACTCGGCAGCGTGCTCTGCAGACGGGCGGTCAGCCCCGTGGATGACTCCCAGCAGGCAGCCGGCCTCGACAGGGGTTCCACACGGGACTTCCTGCCGCCAGCCCACCATTGGGTCCACAAAATCGTCCACCCTGTATCTGCCTCCCCCCAGCCCCCTTACCGCCTCACCCAGTGAAAGGGCCTCCGGCCCCTTCCAGAACCCGCTTCGGGAGGCTCTCACTTCCACTTCCACCGGTGCATCCTCCATGGCGCTGAACCGGTCGAGGTCGCCCCCCTGGGCTTCCGTCATTCTTTGGAACACCTTCAGCGCTGCGCCGCTGTCAAGCATTTCCCGGGCTTTGTCGGACGGGCTGGAAAGCCCGGCAAGTCTGCCCATTTCAGCGGCGAAGGTCAGGGTTATCTCTCTGGTGTCCCACGGGCCACGGCCTTCAAGCACTTCGATGGCCTCAGACACCTCAAGGGCGTTTCCGACCGAAAGACCGGTGGGCTGGTTCATGGAAGTGACAAGGGCTGAGGCTCCCTTCCCTGCCAGAACAGCGGTTTCAACAAGCATGCGGGCGAGGGTCCCGGCCTGTTCCGGCGTCTTCATGAAGGCGCCTGAGCCGCATTTCACGTCGAAAACAATGAAATCGGGGTTTTCCGCCAGTTTCTTTCCCAGAATGCTTGCGCAGATCAGGGGAATGGAAGTGATCGTGGCCGTGGCGTCGCGAAGACCGTAAAGAACGCCGTCCGCCGGAGCCAGTTCAGGGGTCTGGCCGATCATGCAGACGCCAATCTCCTCGATCTGCCTTCGAAACCTGTCGATGGAGAGGTCCACACAAAAACCGGGAATGCTCGAAAGCTTGTCGAGGGTCCCCCCGGTGTGCCCAAGGCTCCTTCCGCTTATCATGGGGACCCTGATCCCCATGGATGCAGCCAGGGGAGCCAGAACGATGGAAATCTTGTCGCCCACCCCGCCCGTGCTGTGCTTGTCTGCCAGAGGTGACAGGGAGGGGCTCCAGTTCATTACGCTCCCGCTGTCACGGATCGCCATGGTGAGCGCGGTGGTCTCACCAGGGGAGAGCCCCCGGATGTAGGCCGCCATCAAAAAGGCCGAAACCTGATAGGGAGGGACCTCGCCTGAGGCTATCCCGGATGCGAAACCGTAAAGGTCTTCAGCTGAAAGCTGCCCACCGTCCCGCTTCAATGCCAGCAGATCGGTCACGGAAGCCATGGAACCTCGATCAGACCGAAAGTGTCAGCCAGGTAGACGCCGGCGGCTGCAAGGAGCAGAAATGCGGTAATACGCCACCCCGGCCCTTTTCCCTTTCTGCTTTTCCGTACCAGGTCGGCAAGGGCGCCGACGCTGGCCGAGCCTTCGGGAAGTGAGGAATGCCTGACCTCGTCATACTCCATTATCCTGCGTTTGCGAAGCAGGCCGATGATCTCGGCAGGGTCTTCGAACGTATGCTCGCCGCCTGACGCGGTGATCACCCGGAACGGCTCGGGCATGTCTTCCTCATGATGAGGGAGTTCCTCGACGTAATCGTTTTCTTCCCGTTCCGCACCTTTGGGCGGAGCAGCGGTTTCAGGAGGGAACGCGTCGGGGATTACCGTGGCCGGAGCATGCTCATCCCCGGCAGTCGCCGGTTGAGCTACGGTTTCGAACGGTTCGTCCGTATCACCGAGGGCTGCCTGCGGCCACTTCTCAAGGTCGAACAGACCGCAGCTTCCCACCGGTTCCCAGGGTCCGTCCTCAAGGGATATCTGAGCGTCGAGGGGCACCCTGGATTCGCTGATCCATCTGCTGATGGTCTCCACATCCGGCGCAGGGTAAACCCTGCCGTCGATTCGAATGCGGGGAAGCTTCTCATTCACTGTTGCGGCTTCCACGAGATGCACGGACAGCGCCGGGAGGGCCGAGGCGAGCACACCGCCCGGGGGTGTCCTGGGGCCCTCTACAACAGCGTCGGTGGACAGCCTGCCTTCCTGGGCCCATCGAGTGACGGCTTCGAAACTGCCCGCTGTGAATTCGCCCGAGGCCATCCTTACCCGCCACTGGTTCTCGGGTGAAAGAAGGGCTTTCAACCTGGGGTCTTGCGTTACGGGTGTCCAGTCCTCCGAGCCGGCCGGTCTGAACCGGTCGGAAACACTCATTCTGAGGTCTTCCGCCCACTTCAGGAGAACATCGAAATCCCGAGCCCTGTGCACTTCGCCCCGGTGCTCGAGCTCATATGCTTCGCTTTCAGCCATGGAACTCCCTCCCCCTTCCTGAACGGTTGGCACATAAAACATAATGCGAAGAGGCCCGCTGGAAACCCTTGTCAGATCCCCGAAACCGTTCCGTCGAACACAAGGTTCCCGTAAATCCCCGAACGCGCCGATGAGCCGTCAAGGCCGGTGCGGCTCTCAGCGGCGCTCACGAGTATGTCGAGGTAGTCGTTCCAGTAACCGGGAAGTGCGCCGGCGACAGCGAACCTGTGATATAACCTGGGGCCGGGAAGTATCGACACGAGAAAGGCGGTTTCCCTCACCGAAAGGCTCTCGGCGGTGGTTCCGAAGTAGTACGCGGCCGCTTCGCCGAAGCCGAACACGTCGGGTCCGAGCTCCACCACGTTTACGTAAAGCTCCAGGATCCTGTCCTTGCTCAGGTGGGCTTCCATGCGCCAGGTCAGAAACACTTCCTGCAGTTTTCTGGCAAGAGTCTTCTCCCTGCTGAGGAACAGGTTCTTCACGAGTTGCATGGAGAGGGTCGACCCGCCCCGGACGAACCTGCCCTGGCTCATGTCGGTCCTTATGCTGTTTCTGAGATGGAACTCGCTGAATCCGCTGTGATGACGGAAGGTGCCGTCCTCCGCCGCGCAGAGCAGGGGTTCGAGCCAGGGCGGGAAGCTTCGCACCGCGACAAACCCCGGACGGGATATCGAATCAAGGCCCACGGTCCTCGAGTTTCCCCAGCTGTCCCTCATTAGAACTGTTTCTCCCGAAGAGGCCGCGAGCCTCCCGAAGCCCACCGGGCTGTGATCGACCCTGAGGCCGGAGGCGTCGATATCGATGAAAACATCGGAGCTGTCGGGATAGTCCCAGTCGAGAAACAGGCCGATGTCGAAGGATATGGCGCCGGAAAGCCTGAGCCCCCTTAGCCGCCCCAGAAGCGGTCCGGGAACGGAGGCTGCGATGGCGTCGCCGCGCAGGGAGTCGTTGTACATACTGAGGCGCAGAAACCTTCTTTCACCCCACCCGCCCTGAACCGAGTAGCCGAAACCGGCCGTTCCAAGCAGAAATGCTGCCGTATCCACCGAGAACGTCCCGGAACGGGGCAGAACGAATCCCCTGCCCGTGGATGAGCATGAGATGCATACGGTGTCACGCGCCAGGGATGGATGGAAAACACGCACGCTGCCGAAGGAGACATCGAAAGAGAAGAACAGCGTGTCGCCGCCTGCGGTGGCCACTGTGAAGGCCCCCTCGGGAACGGCCCCCGACACGGCCCCCCCTGTCATCCCGAAAAGGAAGTCCGATACCTGGGGCGCGACCTGACGGAAATCCGTGCTGATCTCGAATCCGGGTCTTCCCTGAACCATTTCCATGCGGAACGACATGTCCACCGGCCGGCCGTTGAAACTGGTGAACGCTCCGCTGAAACTGGCGTCCCTGCCGCTCTGGTGTCCCCGGGCGACTCCGCAGAACGCGTTCCCCTCCAGAACGCCCGGCAGGCCCGGTATTCCCGGAAGCCCCGTGCAGTCACGGAAAACCACGGAAATGCTGTCGGTGTCGCTTCTCTCTCCCCATGCGCGGCCCCAGGAGCCGGCCAGACCGAACACGATGACGCCCGAATCGTATCGGGCGAACAGGTCGCTCTCCTGGTCACCCGTAACAAGAACTCCCCTGAGAATGGAGACCCGGGGTGCAGCCCGTCCGGAACCTCTCTGGAAGGGCTCCGCCCCGGGGCGGGTGACGGGCAGAACGGTTGCGGCCGTCATTACGACATCGGTGGCCTCGAGCGTAAGGGGAAACCCCTTAAGAAGAACCCATGCCGAATCGGCCCGCACGCCCCGGGAGGGGAAAGACACACCCAGAAGAAGCATGGCTTCCGGCGTGGCGATGACACGGGCCACCGAAACGCCGCTGTCGATCTTCGAAAGAGCGATGACGGTTATCCTGTGTACGAGAACCGATGACACCACCAGAAGCATTGCCAGCAGCGCCACCGTGACAATGAGCGTCCGGACAGTGCGGAGCGCGGGGGATCTCATGGGTCAGCCCGGCAGGGCTTCTTCAACCTCCCGCAGGATATCAAGGGCCGCCCGCCGCGGATCCGGGGCTTCGGTTACGGGTCTTCCCACCACCAGCGAGTTGGCTCCGGCGGTGATCGCACCCCCGGGCGTCATCACCCTCTTCTGATCATCCCGGGAGGAATCGGCCGGCCTGACTCCCGGAGTGATGATGAAGAAAGCACGACCGGTGGCTTCCCTGATGGGTCCAGCCTCATGCGGTGAGCAGACCGCGCCGCCAAGCCCCGCGGACTGCGCGGCGACGGCCAGACGAACCGATGCATCACGCGGGGTGAGCCCCGGCGCAAGCAGCGCCAGGTCCGATGAGTCGAGACTTGTGAGGATGGTGACCGCAATGAGCTTCGTGCCGGCCGAAGCCGCCTCTGCGGCGGCCCGCATCATTCCTTTGCCCCCGGACGCGTGAACGTTCAGTATGTCCGGCTTCAGAAGGCATGCCGAACGCACGGCGCCCTGAACAGTGTGGGGAATGTCGTGGAACTTGAGGTCGAGGAACACCTGGAAGCCCAGGTCCCTGACCCTGGCCACGATCGGGGGGCCCTCCCTGGTGAATAGCTCGAGGCCTATCTTGATCCCCACCGGAAGACCCCTCAGGGGAGAAATGATCTCAGTGGCGCTTTTGCCGCAATCACTTGTCACCGCGATGAAAACCCGGGCAATTCCGTTCATTGGTCCACCACCTTCATATCCACAAGTGCCGTGCCGCTTTCCAGCATGTCGAGACGGGAGGCGGCGCCCCTCGAAAGGTCAACGATCCGGCCCGAAACAAATGGCCCCCTGTCGTTGACCCTCACCGTTACTGTTCTGCTGTTAGCGGTATTAGTCACTAAAAGAATGGTCCCGAACGGCAGAGAACGATGGGCGCATGTGAGCCCGTTCATGTCGAACAACTCGCCGTTGGCTGTCTTTCTGCCATGGAAGGCCTCGCCGTACCAGCTTGCGTAACCCCTCAGGGAAAGACCGGAGGTCACTGTCTGCCGGGCTGAGGCTCCGGTGTACCGGTAAACGGGGCTGGATACCAGCACGCAACCCGAAAAGAGAAGGATCGCGGCGCAGACCGCGGCCCCGTGCCTCATCCTCATTCCAGGAGTCCCCGGGCTTCCTGAAGCAGTTCCCGCGCTGCGCGGGGACGACGCATCAGTCTTGATCCCACCTGGACCATCTCCGCTCCCGCAGCCAGAAGTTCGAGTATGTCCTCGCCCCGGGCGACCCCTCCCGACGCCAGGACAGGAACCGATACCGCCTGGGATACCTGCCACACCCGGGCCACCACCAGTGGGAGAAGGGCGGGGGATGAATACCCCGCAACTTTCTTTCTGAGCAGGGTGTTTCCCGTCTTCCAGTTCATCTTCATGCCCAGGAAGGTGTTGCAGACAGTGACACCGGATGCTCCGCCCTCCTGGGCGGCATGGGCGGTTTCAACAAGACTTCCCGCATTGGGTGTCAGTTTCACGCAGAAGGGCCTTGCCGTGACGCCCGCCACCGTGCGGGAGATCCTTTCGACCGCCCCCGGGTCGGAACCGAAGGGAAGCCCGCCGCAGGCCACGTTGGGGCAGGACACGTTGACCTCGTACGCCCAGGGCACCGGGGATCCCTCCAGCACCTGAACAACCCGGGCGAACTCATCCTCCGTCTCGCCCGCCACGTTCATGATGAGGGGGCAAGGCATGTTAACTGAATTCTCAAGTACTTGTTTAACAACAGAGTAAACACCTGGATTCGCAAGGCCGATAGAGTTTAACAGACCGAATTCGGTCTCCTGTATCCGGGGTGGCGGGTTACCCGCCCTTGGGTTGAGGGTGACGGATTTGGACACCACGGCTGCGACGCCCTCAAAACAGCCGCCGTCGGTCTGGAGAAGCTCGGCGCCGAACCCCGCCGTCCCGCCCGCAAGGATTATCGGAGAATCGAAGGACCTCCCCCACAGACACCTGGAGAGTGAAGGCGGAAACACCTTCATGAAGACCACCTGTCCCAGTCCAGCTCCTCACCCATGAATACGGGACCGTCAGTGCAGCACTTCCTGTAGCCGCCGCCCGAAACCGGTATCGAGCAGCCCTCGCACACGCCCCAACCGCACCCCATCCTGCTCTCGGTGGAAACCTGGACCTTGTGCCTGTACCGGTCCGGAATCGAAGCCCAAACGGCTTTCAGCATGGGCAGGGGACCGCAGACGGCAATGGTTTTGAAAGCTTCGGGATCGGTCTGCCCGAGAAGCTCAGTAATCCTTCCCCTGCAGCCGGATGAGCCGTCGTCGGTTATCGTGCACTGCTCGCTGCCCGTGTGCAGAAGCCTCTCTGATGTGGAAGCGCCCAGAAGAACCAGGGGAGGCTCTTCAAGGGAACCGGCGAGGAAAGGAAAACCCGCCGCTCCCATCCCTCCGCCCACCAGAAGCCATTTTCCGGGGGAGAGCCGCCAGCCGCTGCCCAGGGGACCGAGGGTTCGAACCTCGTCACCCGGCTTCAGCCCCGCGAGAAGCCCGGTTCCCCGGCCCAGAACCTCGAATACCACCTCAAAACCCGTCGGTAGAAGCCTGTTGATGGTGAACGGCCTTCTTGTCATGGGTAACAAGCCCGGTGAGGGCTCCATCTCCACGAACTGCCCGGGCGCGCCGTCAAAACCGGGCGCATGAAAGCCCACCCTCAGTACTCCCTGGCAAACCCGTTCCACGCTTGTCACAACGGCGTCGAAATCACGGGGGACCGCCATACCGCCCTATTCCTCCTCCCCGCCTTCATCGCGGGCCGCATTAAGCCTGAGCGCTGCCTGAGCGCCCTCCATGGTGTCGGGATAGTCCCGCACCAGTTCACGGAGGTAAGACTCGACCAGAGTGTGTTCCATGCCGGCGCCGTCAGCGGCCTTGTACGCCGCCCAGAGCGCCTGCTCCCTGGTTTCATAGCTCCAGCGGGAAGCCAGGAGAGCGTCGATCGATTCCCACGCGGCGTTGTACCTCCCGGCCTCCATGTCGCTCCAGGCCCTTTCGATGACCGCCCCCGGTCTGCCGCCAGCGGAGGGACCGGGAGGAAGCCCGAGAGACAATTCGATCCTGCCGGCCAGATCGGAGCTGTCGGCTATGGAAAGCACAGAGAGACGGAGTTGGGCGGCGGAGTCGGGCGAAGTGCCATCGATGTCAGCCAGAAGGCACATCGCCATGGCCCTTCTGAGAGGGTCGGCGTTTTCCGCGATGTCCCTGAGCTCGATAACCGTTTCCGGCGTGCGGCCGTAGAGGTCGAGGCTCTTCTCGGCCATCAGCAGACGGTATCTGTACCCTTCTTCGCTCCCCGAAAGAGCAAGCTTTTCCTGGTACTGTCTGAGGAGCGAAAGCTCACGTTGCCTGTCCGCAGCGACCCTGGTCCAGAGGTTCGTTCCCGAGCGCGAGGTCAGCGAAGCCAGGGCGTCGAGGGCGTCATCTATCCTGCCCTGCTCTTCGAGAAGGAGCGCCCTGAGATAAAGGGCTTCGGCGCCGGACTCGCGGCCCGTATCGTATTCCGACGCGTCGAGGTAAGCCTGGAGCGCTCCGCCGATGTTTCCCGCGGCCTGGTCCGCCTTGCCCTTGAGAAGGGAAATGGCCGCCATTTCGGTGTTCGTGCGGTAGCTCCCCAGAAGGCGGTTGAGGACTGAGGAAGCCATGTCGGCCCGGCCCGCCGATATCCAGGCTTCGGCGGAAACCATGTTGGCCCTGTAGTAAACAGTTCCTCGGGTTTCGATATCGACGGCCCGAAGGGCGGTTACAGCGCCGCTGTCCGGCATGCCCATTTCCATGAGTGTCCTGCCGAGAGTTATGTAGTACTCTGCCCTCAGGCTGTCGCCTCCGCGGGGCGTGAGGGTGTCGAGAACCGAAAGCGCCATCCCGCCAAGCCCTGACTGCAGCAGCGCATCACAGAGCAGCAGCCTGGACTGGGCGTGAAGCCTGCGGTCCTGCGAACTCACCTCGCGAAAGGCAGCGGCGGCGTCGCTGTAACGCCGGAGAAGCATGGCTGCCCTGCCCATTCCCAGCCTTGCCCTGTCCAGTACGCGCTGGTTTCCGCTCATCACAAGAACTGCTCCGTAGGCCATCATGGCATCCTGGAAGCTGGAAGTACCGCTGCCGGTCAGGGTGCGCTGCCCCTTGAGCAGAAAAGCGTCACCCAGGAGCAGTTGGGCGTCGTCGACCCAACGGCTCTCGGGATAGTTGGCAAGGACCTTGCCGGCGCCGTAGATGGCATCGTCGAGCAGGGCTTCTTCGGTGGGGGTCGGGTTGTCGGGATTAGCGCGGTAGAGGACCAGGGCTTCGTCATATTTCCTTCGGGCATTGTAGAAAGTGTTGAAATATGCGCATCCCGGTAACAGTACCAGAAGCAGCGCGAGTCCCGCAAGCCTCCTCATTGAAAGACCCTCCCCCTGTTGATCGTCATGACCACCCTTCCCGTGAGCCGGGTGCCCAGGAACGGCGTATTCCTTGAAAGCGAATACCCGCCCTGATAGACCCACTCCTCTCCGGGATCGAAAAGAACAAGAGAATCGCAGGTCTCCAGGCACAGGTCGGGAGCTTCGATGCCCAGCACCGAGGCGGGAGCGGTGGAAAGCATTGCCACAACGGCAAGGGGCGGCATCCCCCCTTCACCGGACAGAACTCTCATGGTCACCGGAAGGAGGGTCTCAAGGCCGGTGACCCCGAAAGCGGCGGCGTGCAGGGGTCCGTCCTTCGATTCCCGCGTGTGGGGGGCGTGGTCACTCGCTGCCACACCCACAAGACCATGTGCGCACATGGAAACCAGTTCCCGTCTGCTCTCTTCCGAGCGCAGGGGAGGGTTCATCTTCGCGTTGCTTCCAAGAACCAGCACTATTTGGTGGTTAAGCGACAGGTGGTGCGGCGTGACATCGCAGGTAACGGAAAGACCTTTCGAGGCGGCGTGAACGGCTATCCTCACGGACTCGGGGCTCGACAGGTGTGTAAGGTGCAGCCTTGCGCCCGTGCCTTCAAGCAGTGAAACACACCTGGCCGCGTCGGACCACTCCGACTCTTCGGAGAGGCCGGGAACACCCAGTGCCATGGAAACGGGGCCGAGGTTCACCACCCCGCCGGCGGCAAGTTCCGTGTTCTCGGGGTGCTCGATAAGAACACCCCCGAACGCTGCGATCCGCTCACACGCATTTCGGAATGAACGGTCGGGCATTACGGGATGGCCGTCATCCGAGAAGGCCTTCATGCCCAGGGAAGCAAACGCCTCGAGGTCGGTCAGGGGGCCGCCGGCACCACCCACGGTAACGCAGGGAACGGGGATCACGGCCGCAAGGTTCAGGCTGTCGGCGGTTCGCATGAGCTGTTCCGCCAGGCCCGGGTTGTCGATGGGGGGGGTGGTGTTGGGCATGAGCCCCACGGTGGTGACTCCCCCCGCAAGCGCCGCCCTCAGACCTGACTCGAGGGTTTCAGCGCCTGTGTTACCGGGCGTCCTGAGGTGAACGTGCATGTCAACCAGGCCCGGCATGGCCCATAGACCCCTGCAGTCCATAATCTCGCAACCAGGCGGAACATCGCCCGCGGCGGGGAACACCACCTTTCCGTCGCGGATCAGGATGTCAGCGACCGAATCGGTTCCCCGGGCGGGGTTGAGAACCCGTGGACCGGACAGGTAAAGGTCAGTCAGAAAAATCACCCTTCACGGCTTCGACCGTTCCAGCGTCAGGCGGGTTGTGGGCTCCGTAAAAGCCCCTCTCCACAATTATCTTCCTGCATGGCGAGCTGTTCCAGTCGCCCCTTTCCACTACTGCGTCCACAAGCCTGGTAGCGGTTCCGACGGCGTTGAAGGCTTCGAAGAACCTGAGGGCCCAGCGCTCGGTCTCATCGATGATCCTGGCTCTGTACTCCCCTCCCACGGCCATGATCCTGTGGTGGAACGGAAGGTTCAGCTTCTTGTAGTCTCCCGAGTTGCCGGACATGCCCATGGAATCGGCGTGAGCGGTCATTTCGTTCCAGAGTTCCATCGGGATGCCCCGGTCGGGTCTCTTGACCCAACGGCCGTTCTCGGTGTAGGCGTTACCGCTCTCCGGGTCGACGTCCAGCCCGAAGAGAATGTTCTGCCAAAGGGTTCCCACATTGCCCTTGCGGATACCGTACTTCGTGAAAAGACCCACCTTGTCAAGTGGAGTGCCGCTGATCCCGTGCTGGGCGATCACGCAGCCGTACCGCTCGATTGCCCGGGCGATCTCGCCCGTACGCCCGAGGTTTATCCCCTCGGATTCGCCGGAAGCGCTGTCGTAAGCTCCGTGCTTCGAACCGTTGCTTATGGCCAGGAAATCGGGAAAGACCCCCCAGCTGTTCAGACCGCCCACGAAGTACTCGGCTTCGCGGACCGTTGTGAGAACATCCCCACCGCGGATCTCTCCCACTTCAGCCTCGAGGCCTATGTATGGCGGAATGCTGAGGGCAACGTCGCGGGTGTAGGAGAGGTTCTCCCAGTCCGGGTTGTGGCTTGCGTCTATGGCGACGCTGGTCCAGCCCTGGCCGATCGCCGCGGGAATGGCTTTCATGGCCTGATCCCTCTCCGCCGGGGATTTGACTGCGTAATGATCCATGTGGAGGCCGAAAACGATCCTGTCACCGAGAAGGCTCGAGACATGGGCTGCTATTCCCGGAAGGTTCTCGAAGGAGACCCCGGTGTATGTGGCCTCGGATTTGGCAAGTTCGAGCATCACGACGGAATCGGCCTTGCGGGCGGCCCTGAATATGCCAGGGATGCACATGTGGTGGCGTATGTTGCAGGCCATGACTATGGCGTCGGCCAGAGAGGCCGCGAGAGCTATATCCCTTCCCGAAGCCAGACCGCAAAGGCTTCCGGGCATGGCGTTCCGCACGTTGACTGGGCGCAGACCAAGGAACTTCTCGTATCTTGCCGGGTGCATGGAGGCTCCTTCCAGGGAGGGTGCTTGACCTTTGGGCGGTTATGGATAAATATGCTCCAATCCGCAGCGGAAGGGAAAGCATCCATGAAGAGGTTCGGCGGCCTGGTCTACGGATTCGCCAACTGTTTGCTGGTCATGGTCTTGTTTGCCGCGAGGCACTATTTCCAGATCAGCGGCGGCAGCCTGCTGCAGTCCGTTACAGTGTTCTTCGTTCTGGAGAGCGTGCTGTTCGCCCTTGCGCCCTTCCTGACAAAGCGGGAGGGGCTTGTCCCCGACAGGCGCACCCCCTGGTTC
Source organism: Candidatus Fermentibacteraceae bacterium (assembly GCA_046485185.1). Lineage (GTDB taxonomy): Bacteria > Fermentibacterota > Fermentibacteria > Fermentibacterales > JCC-6 > UBA6080. The sequence continues at coordinate 46,119 of JAWOHL010000005.1, read as the reverse complement.
ATGGTCATGAACGCCCTGCTGATCGCAGTCGTCATGCTGCACATCGCCTCGGGGTTTGCGGGGTGGAATGCCCGGTGGATCCCCGAGCCCGGCGTGACGGTATCCGTTTACGCCTTTCTCATGGCGGGGCGGGTCATCCTGAGAGCGATCATCAGGCTCGCCGGAAGGCTGAACCCAGCTCTGGTGCTTCCCGCGAGCTTCCTCATCACGGTCCTTTTCGGCGCTCTGCTTCTCATGCATCCCAAAGCCACCCCGGAAGGCTTCACGATCACCTTCACCGACGCGTTCTTCACAAGCGCCAGCGCCACCTGCGTAACGGGTCTCACGGTTATCGACACAGAAAAAGGTTTCACCGGGTTCGGGCAGTTCATAATACTTCTGCTCATACAGACCGGCGGGCTGGGCATCATGACCTTCGCCGCGTTCTTCGCCCTTTCCCTGGGCCAGAACCTCAGCCTGCGCGATGCCTTCTCTCTGAGCCGTCTGATGGACAGCGACTTCATCAGCGACCTGAAGCAGATCATTCTCTCCATCATCATGTGGACATTGGTTATCGAGATAGTGGGAGCTCTGATGCTCATGTCCACTTGGAGGGGTCTGAGGCCACATTGGGGCGCCGGCGAGCTGATCTGGCAGTCAGTATTCCACAGCGTGAGCGCCTTCTGCAACGCCGGCTTCAGCCTCAACTCAAACGGTCTCGAGGGTTTCAGCGGCTCACCCGCCACATCAATGATCATGGGCTCGCTCATTGTGCTGGGAGGGATGGGTTTCGGAGTGCTCACCGCAATAGCCATGCGATGGGTGGGGTTCATAAGGACCGGACGCAGGGTACGCCTTCCCATTCAGGCCCGTTTTGTCTGCCTGATGACCTTCGTTCTCATCATCATTGCATACACGGCGTTCCTCGGTCTTGAGTGGAACAACACATTGAAGGGTATGAACCTCGAAGACAAGCTCGCAAACTCGTTCCTTCAGGCCGTCACACCCAGAACCGCTGGTTTCAACACGGTACCCACTGCTTCGCTTCTTCCCCAGATCCGCTGGCTCTTCATCCTGCTGATGTTCGTGGGTGCCTCTCCGGGCGGTACCGGCGGCGGTGTGAAAACAACCGCCCTGGGTCTCATGCTCCTGTCCACGAGGTCGCTCATTACGGGAAGGCTGAGCCCTGAGATCTGGAAGAGAAGGATCCCAAACTTCGACCTGAGAAGGGCGGGAGCCATATTCACCATAGGATTCGTTGTTTTCTCGGTGTCGGCATTTTCTCTGCTCCTTTCCGAGAGGGACTCCATTGGCCCCCGGGAACCCATGGAGTATGTTTTTGAATCCATGAGCGCCTTTGGAACCGTGGGGCTCTCCACCGGGGTCACACCGGGCCTTACCACTTTGGGAAGGTGGATCGTTATCATTACCATGTTCATAGGGCGTACGGTGCCGGCAACCCTGGCGGCGGCCACCTTCAGGGTGGATTCTGCGAAGTATCTGTATCCTGAAGCCAGGGTAACGATAGGGTAGGCAGGACAGTAATGGACAAACCCGCCAAAATAGCTGTGATCGGCCTTGGGGCCTTTGGCAGCAGCCTTGCCATGGAACTCGAACGGCAGGGCGTCGAGGTCATCGCCATCGACAGGAACGAGAAGAAGATCCAGGAGATAAGCAACAAGGTCTACAACGCGGTCTGTTTCGACTGCGCCGACGAAAGCCTTCTCAGGGGTCACGGGCTGGCTTCAGTCGACCTGGCGGTGGTGGCCATCGGAGAGGACTTCGGCACAAATGTCCTGGTCACCAGGATTCTGAAGGACATGGGACTCAGGGTCATCAGCCGTGCCGGCTCCGACAGGGAACAGCGCATTCTTGTGGCCGTTGGCGCCGACGAGGTTTACAGGCCCGAACACGAACAGGGCATCAACAAGGCCAGGGCGATCACCTACACCGGCGTGAAGGAGTACGTGCCCCTCAGGTCGGGCATTGAACTCAGGATCACCGAGCCAGCCCGCGAGATGCTGAACAAGCGCATCAAAGACCTCGATATCAGAAGGATATTCGGGGTCAACATCGCTTTCTTCGGCAAGAAGATAAAGGACGGGTACGACTACCGGGTTCCGCTGCCCGACGACATTCTCGAAGAGGGCGACCTCCTCTGGCTGATAGGCAGCCGCGAGGATTTCGACAGGCTCTCGTAGTCCCTCATCAGACCAGTTTCTCCAGCATGCCCACCGAGGAGAGGACGGCTTCCCTGCCGCGGTTAATGCTTGTAAAGAGTTTCATGGCGGTGGTGGGGGACGGATGTTTCTTGCACAGGTTGTTCACGAACATCGCCATTGCGTCGGGGAAAAGGCTGGAGTCCGATAACTGCTCACGCAGGAACAGGTTGTCGCCGCTTTCGTAATCGAGGGGACTCATCCACTCATCGCTCTTTTTGAGCTTTGCCAGAAGATCGGGAATGACGCCTTCGCACTGCGGCCAGACCGGCCTGAGTGAATCGAGCCACGAGTTCACGGACCCGAGGATGACCGAGATCTCGGCTATGCCCAGGGGAGAAAGCTCTTTGACATCGCCCTCCCTGAACTCGGCGACACCCTCGAGCGTGTCGTCGCCCTTCAGGAAGTCGACGAGCTTTCTGCCCATGAACGTGGAACCCGAACCCCACCCCCGCGACACCTTCCCCTCCCTGACCGGAATGAGGAGTGTGCCTTCCGGGTAACGCAAGCTGACCAGTCCGCTCTCGCCTGATGTCCGGAGTGAGTGCAGGAGCTGAAGGACCTCGCCCTGGCCGTTCTCGAGCTCGGTGAGTACCGGGTCGTCCCTGAGGTATTTCATCACGGACGGAAGGCAGCCTTCCGCCAGAAATCGGACCGTGAGGCTTATCTCACGGGTCTCGTGTTCCATCCAGTTGATGAAGGCCGCCGAATCGAGGCTGGGATTCCCGTGGATGTAGTAGGGGCGCCCGCCCTTCAGGATGAGCCTTGCCAGGACCTCGTCGTCGGTGGTGACCTCCCAGTAGCCGTCCCGGCGGAAATCACGGTTGTCCATGGCGCTGTCAAGAATCTTTTTCAGTTTGAGGAACTCGACGGGGATCCGTCCGAAAAGGACCTCGGAATAGGGCAGACACGTCATGGAAACCTACCTCACCAGCATGGTCACTCTGGACAGGTCGGGAAAACCCCTTCCCGGAAGCCAGGACCAGTAAATGACAAGGGCTTTGCCCTTGATGAGGTTTTCGTCGAGGGGGCCCCATATCCTGCTGTCGCTGGAATGATCACGGTTATCGCCCATCATGAAGATGTAACCCTCTGGTACGATATATGCGGGGTCGCCCTGGCCGTCCAGAACAACTGCGCGCGCCATCACGTCGAAGGCCAGGTCGGGGACCCTTCCCCTGAGCATGGGAAGGCATGCCGGCCAGTCATCGTCGATGATGCTTGCGCTCAGGGCGTCCTGGAACATGCCGTGCCAGTGAGACGGTGACCCGTTCACGAACAGGGTGTCGCCCATGACCTTCACTGTGTCGCCGGAAAGGGCCACGACCCTTTTGACGAAGTCGGTGTCGGGCTGCGCGGGGTACCTGAACACGATCACCTCGCCGAGTGTGACCGTGCCCGCGCCGGGCATGAGAAGGCCGTGCTCGCCCCCCCTGAAGCCGTGCAGCAGAGGTCTTGCCCTGTCGGTCCAGGGGATGTACTGCCCCTTGGCCACCTTGAGGACCAGGAGGTGATCCCCGACAAGAAGCGTGCGCTCCATGCTGGGGGTGGGAATCCTGAATGCCTCGATGATGTAGGGTCTGAGGCAGCCGAAAAAGATCAGAAGCGCAAGCGCCACCTGTAGAAACCAGTTGTAGGTCTTCAGGGTTTTGTCCGTCATGATTCCCCTTTCCGAACGCCCATAATGGGCAGAGAATACCCTTTCGTCAACGGTTGACACCCCGCGGGACTGCTGTAATGTTGAATCGCACAGGTATACGGGCTCTGGGCATCATCATGGGGAGGCGGATCATTGGGCTTTCTTGACGAGTACATCGGATACGGGGTGGCCGGTGTCCCCCTGGGCAAGGTGGCAGCCTTCGCGGTACTGGCAGTGTTATCACTCCTTGCCCGAAAGCTCGCGGTCTATGTAATGCGCAGAAGCGCAGGCAGAGGAGACGGCGTTCCGGCCTGCTTTCTGCGGGACGCGGCAAGACCCGTTGGGATGATAGTTCTCTGGGGAGGTCTTTACGCTGCGCTCAGGCTTCTGGGGATCTCACCGGGGCTTTCAGCGGCGGCGCTGAAGCTGTTTCTGTTCCTGGTCCTGGCCGGCGTGGTCTGGACCGTGTGGATACTCATCGATTCGGTCGCCTCCAGGAAGTGCTCCACCGACATTCCCGTGGGTTCCAGCCTTGACAACCAGTTGGTCCCGGTTCTCAGGAAGCTGGCAAAGATCCTTGTGGGAGCACTTGGTGTCGGCTTCTTCCTTCAGATGCTCGGGTACCCGCTCAGCGGGATCATCGCCGGACTGGGGATAGGTGGCCTGGCGGTCGCCCTGGCCGCCCAGGACAGCCTGAGCGGTTTCTTCAGCTCGATCATCCTCTTCATGGACAAACCCTTCAGGGTGGGCGACCTGGTACAGATCGGAAGCACCTTGGGCATAGTGGAGGAGATTGGCCTCAGGTCCACCAGGATAAGGACAATGGGCAAAACACTTGTCTCCATTCCCAACAAGGAGGTGGTGGACTCAACCATCGACAACCTCTCACAAAGACCCATGCGCCGCACGGAGATCACGGTGGGCGTCACTTACGGCCCCACACCCCCCATGATGGAAGCGCTTCTCGAAAGCCTCAGGAATCTGCTTCACCAGAACCCGATGGTGGACGATGAGACCATCATGGTCTTCTTCACCGAGTTCGGAAGCTACTCGCTGAACATCGAGATGAAGTTCTTCGTGAAAACCACCGACTTCGTGGAATGGCTGCGTTTAAGGGAAGAGATCAACCTTTCGGTGATGCACGCCGTGAGCGCCGCCGGGATGGAGTTCGCCTTCCCCACCCAGACCATCCACATGGGGGGCTGAGGATGGAGGGCCACAGGGAGAGGCTCAGGAACAGGCTTTTACGGGTGGGCATCGGTGGTTTCACCCAGCGCGAGGCCCTCGAACTGCTTCTGACCTACGCTGCGCCCCGGCGGGACACCAGACAGGTCTCCTCAGCCCTTCTGGAGAAGTTCGGGACCCTCGAAAACACCCTCAGGCAGTCCCCCGACAACCTAGAGACGGTAGAAGGCGTGGGGCCTTCGGCGGCGGCCCTGATAACACTGGTTCACTCCATGAACTCACTGGCCCTGACCCCCGAAAAGGGCAGTCTGCAGATCACTGGCCCCGAGGTTGTGAGGGACTACCTGAAGACCCGCCTGGGAACCAGAAGGAAGGAGAGGTTCTGCGCCTTCCTGCTCGACCAGGACAACAGGCTGCTTTCCGAGGCCGAACTCGAGTTCGGAACGGTCGACAGGGCCACGGTGCACCCCAGGAACCTTGTGGAAAAGGTAATCGCCCACAACGCCACGGGAGTCATCCTGGTGCACAACCACCCCGGCGGACGGCTCGAGGCGAGCCCGCAGGACCTCTCCCTCACCAGAGCGCTCACGAAGCTGGGCGACGAGCTTGGCTTCCGTGTGCTCGACCACTTCATCGTAACCGACTCAGGCGTTTTGAGCCTCAGGGAACGCGGCTTGATGGATGGGGGACGGACTTAGATAACTTCGTTTGGTAAGCTAAGTCAAAGTCATACAATAGTTTTAAAATCCAGATGACTCATTCTTGTCAGCCCCGCAGCGGTGCCGGAAGCTCAAGGAGAAGGGGCTGCCGTGAACTCCATGATGAAGCCTGCGCGATGCGCCAGAACGAATGTCCCTTCAGCGCCGAAGGCGCATGCCGTGCAACCCCGGGGCAGGTAACTGATCTCACCTGGGCCGTAGAGCATTGACGGGCTGAACAGCGCCGACACAAGGATCCTTTCGCCGGATACCGCGATGGATTTGGGGCCCGAGACCCCGGGGTCAAGGTCGTGCCTTGACCATTCCGAACCGCTCGGGCCGGGGTTTTCCCACCAGCACACGCCTCCCTCGGCGCACGCTATCCCCACCGCATCGGGGTCGCCGTCGGCATCCATATCAAGGGTGGCCAATGCCTTAACGCCATCACCCAGAACTCCGATTCGCCTCACGATAGGTTCGCCCCCGTCTTCAGGGTTAACCACCAGGTGAAGCCCGGTCCCGCAGCACGCTACAAGCAGTTCATCGTCGCCATCGCCATCCGTGTCGACCGCGGCTGCCGTCCGGGCGCCCGGCAGCGCAGCCAGAACCAACGCCCCGTTTTCCGTCACGAGGACCACCTGACCCGAATCCCTCAGCGTAACCACTGCAGTCCGTTCCCCGTTCCCGGTCCAGTCCGCCGTCGTCACGGCAAAAGGCCCTCCCGGCAGTTCCACCGCTCTGGAGACCCCGGGAAAACCTACATGAAGGCGGTTCGCTCCCCTGTCGCACACCAGAGGCTCATCTCCGAGCAATCCTGTCCCCTGGGGCTCGCGGAAGTCACCGGGATACTCAGAAACAGTCCAGCCGCTTCGGTCCAGAAGGAAAACACCCGCCGGATCAACGCAGGTAACCACCCAGTATTCCCCTCCGACAGCTGTGATACCCACCGGCGTTCCGGAGAGGTGCAGAACCCGGTCGGCCCCTGAGTTCACAACGGCCAGCACCGACCCAATCAATGCAAGGAGCGCGTTCACGGGTCGCGGCGCCTGAAGTTCATTACATCGGCGCATGTGATGACCTTGCGAACGGTGTTTGCCAGCCAGAGCCCGGTGTAGGCCCACAAAAGGACTGTAAGGCCGGAGACCCCACGGTATGTGAAAAGGGATGATACGGCCGCCAGCAGGGCAAGGTTCACCCATGGGTGGATGAGGAGTGAGAAAAAGTGCTCGATCCTTCCCGACCCGGGATCTCTGACAAACAGTTTTTCGAGCGCGGCCTTCTCCCCGGCTGAGCCCTCGGAGCCCGAATGGTTCGAAAAGCTTTCAAGAAGGGTTTCAACAGAGCAGAACCTCACTGTGAGCCAAAGGCATCCCACCACCGCACCCGCCGCCAGGGCGGGCCATCCTCCCCCGGCAAGGAAGGCGCCTATCCCCCAGGAGAGATGGAAAATGCTGCGGGAACCCGCATCCCCAAGTTTGTCGATGTACTCGCCCCGGGCCCGTGAGCAGCTTCCCGTAAAGCGGGCAACTTCGCCGTCGCAGGCATCGAGGAGGAAGGAGAACTGAAGCAGCAGAGCAGCGGGAAGGGGTCGCAGCCCGAAAAGCACTGCACCGGCCAGGGCGATGACCCCTTTGATGACCGAGACCGTGTCAGCCCCGATACCCGCGGCAATGAATAACCTCGTGAGATGAATGCTCACGGGCCTGATCACGAACCGCCTGTAAAGGCACATATCCAGACCGGGAGGCTGACAGACGCTTTTCAATTCCCGGACGGACTTCATCAAGCCTCCTTCGGTAACTGCACCGTGGTGACCAGAACCATCCCGGGCAGGGCGTTAAGAGGCCACAGAAGCATCGAGACCAGCATGAAGAGACCATGTGAAAGCCTTCGGAGAAGCGGCCGGTGCTCCACAAGGTAGACCAGGAATCTGAGCTGAAGGGCGAAGCCTCTTCCCTTTTCCCTCACCAGGGCATCGGGACGGTGACCCAGTACGATACCGGACAATGACTTGATCTCCCTTTTGGGGCCGTACCTCCACCTGTTCTTTCTTTCAAGGCGGCCCATGACACGGCGGTGAAGCCGGCAGGGCGCCGCGGTTACAAGAACGATCCGCCCACCGGGGGCCGTTACCCGAAGCGCCTCCCCCACCGCACTGAAAAGGTCTTGTTCGTCCAGAAGGTCGAAAACTCCCGTGCTGTACACCAGGTCGAAGGCTCCGTTGGCGAAGGGGAGGCTGGTGACGGTCGCGACCGAAAGCTCACGGGAATGCGACGCGGCATGCACAAGCGCGGCGGGGGACAGATCAACACCCACAACGCGGAAACCCCTTTCGGCGAGAAGACCCATGACGCTGCCCGTTCCGCATCCGGCCTCGAGAACCGTGCCGTCAGGGGGCACCCGCGCCCCGCGGAAGACCTCGGTCACGACGAGCCGCTTCAGTTCCGCCCGCCGGGAGAGGAACTCACCCAGACCATGCAACGGGCCACCGGTTGGAAAATCCTTCCATACCTGGTCCCATGCGTTGATCTCACCCATTGAATACCCTTTCAGCCCTTGCCAGGTCGTCCGGGGTGTCAATCTCGTCCCACCTGCTTCCGGGAACGAAAACCACGGCAACCTTCCTGACCTGAGCAAGAAAGGTCACAGCATCGTCAAGCGCGGCCCGGCAACCAAATTCCATTGCGGCCTTCGTACAGCAGGCACGGAGGTCGGGCAGAACATGCCCCCGGAAAAGGAACATGCCCATGGACTCGCCCGAGCACTCCGCGGGCTTCAGGTCCTTGGACAGCCTGACAAGCAATCCCCCGTATACCTCGGCCTTCATGGCCTCGCGATCGACCGACAGGGGATCGACGGGTATCACAGCGTCGCCAGGGCACTTCATTGCGGTAAAGGCCATTGAAGGTTCCCAGAGAAGGTCGCCATGGACCACGAGGCACTCCCCGGACGGAAAAACAGCCATGAACGAGCCCAGGGTTCCCGGAGCGCCGGGCAAACCCGACTTCACCGGCCTGCCGCCCAGCCTTTCAGTCTCAAGCCTCACACCCTCGGTGCCGTACACCACCGAAACCCTGTCCGCAGTGACACCCAACGCGGCGAAGTTACCGAAATGCCGCTCCAGAAGACTTCTCCCACCCACTTTCAGGCACGCCTTCTCCACCCCCCCCATCCTCCTCCCCCCTCCCGCCGCAAGAACTATGGGGGACGGACTTAGATAACTAAGTTTGTTGTGGTAAGCCATTTTCCAATCGATACTTAGAGAGTGGATGGTCCAGATCTACGAGCACAGGGCTTCTTCTTAATGACAATAAGGAACAGCCTGCGTGAAAGTCAATTCACAAACGGGAAACACAGCCTTAACAGAACCGCCCCATCATGGTGACATCAAGGGAGGGTCCAATGGTGGGAACAAGAGAAGAAAGGGACGTCACAGAAGTAAGGATGCCCGAAGGAACGATGAATTGGGAGACGCAGTTTCCAGTTTCCCCCCTTTCCATACGCAGGGAAAAGCCCATCGAAAGTTCCTTCACTGTCATATCCGGAAAAAAGCTTTGGGCGGGGGCCTTCAGGGACGGCGGCAGCGCATTTCACACAATAAGGTTCGAAACCATAGTAGAGGCAAGACTTCCCTACTTCCTTTACACCCTTCGCGGTGGCCACCTATTCAGCTCGTGCGCCCCGTTCGCATTTCCACTCGATCTTCTTCCGATATACGGTACACCCGGCGAACTGACTGTCCTCTCCACCGGAACAGTTGTTGCTACCCTGCGGCTTGCATGGTCGGGGAAGGCGGGGATCAGACAGGTTATGAAAAGGGACTCGGAGTTTGCGGGAGTTCTGGTATCCAGAATGGAAGAACCCGGCATGGGAATCAACCCGGACGCTTTTCAAATGCCGCCCTGAAGAACCTGAAAAGGGTCATCCAGGGCCTTTGGGGCAGAACGAACTCACCTGGGGGAACAGCACCGTGAAGCGCCGGTTTGCCCGGACCGAACGCGCTTCCAGGAAGCCTTCGCACGGCGCCGAAGCGCAACCTGGCGAGACCGGCCCCGGCCACTTTTCCCCACCTCCTTCCCGAAATGAACGCCCTGCTCATGGCCACAGGTGATGACCAGGGAAGGTATGGGAACAGGCTTATGTACACTTTAAGACCTTCCCGCGATGCATTTCCGACCGCAATCCTTACATCCCGGGTTGTGAAGTCTTTCCCGAGGGCCTTCATGTCGAAATCACTACCGCCGTCAGGGCTGAAACTGATCGCGGTGCAACCCGATTCCCGGGCAAGGCTTGCGTAGCTTTCTGAAAAACCCAGCGGGGAGTGGTAAGCCTCCCAGGTCACACCCGTTCCGGCCATTGCTTGCGCCACTTCCTCGCCTCTTCCGGGTCTGTGGTTCAGAACGGGAGCGCACAGGAACAGATGCCTCACTCCCCTGGCCCTCAGCATAAGCACTTCGGAGCGGATGTCTTCCGGCGGTTTGTCCTGCTTGCGCACCCCGGAAAGTGACGGGTAGACACAGTATGAGCAATTGAGATCGCAGCCCCGGCTGACTTCCACACCAATGGACAGGTTTTTCTGGAACGGAAGGTAGGGCTCAAGGTCGATCAGGTCCCAGGAGGGCAATGGAATGCTGTTTTCATGATGGCCAACGGTTCCCTCGCTGATCACACGCGCTTCGGCCTCCAGTTCCCGGTGGAAGAGGCTGTAACCAGCCCCTCCAGCGCGAATCTCCGCCCGTGGAGCCCTTTCGGCAACGATGCGCAGCTGCAAAAGAAAAGCGGGGAGATAGCTGTACGGATCGAAAGCGTTAGTTGTGTCGGCATTTCGAAGGGAGATACCCACCACATCTGGTTTCAGGGAATCAAGCTTCTCTGAGAGCATGCGGAGGGGATCATTGCAGACGTTCAGGTCAACTATTTCCACACCGCCCGGCATGGACGATGCCACGGACAGCAATCCCAGAGGCGCCACCGGATGCTGGGCTCTTCCCAGCCATGACTGAACGAGAAGTGTCTTCAGGGAAGCCTTGAATAAAGGGCAGCCATCATCCGCACCCTTCTTTTTTCGGAGGGATCACCAAAAAACCTTTCGGGCCACTGCCGTTTCAGAAGCACGAATCCCGAGTTCCTAAAGACTTCGTCCCATTCGGCCCAGGTCAGGTGGAACTCGTCGTGACCTTTTTCAAAACGAGCCTGCTTCGCTTCCATTTCGACCGGAGTGGGATCGGTGAAAGACCAGTCCTCGAGGAGCAGGAACCAGCCCCTGGGGTTCAGAACCCGATGGGATTCCTGGAGCGCCGCATCAAGGTCCGACCTTTCCAGGTGATGAAGGACGGCCATGGCAAGAACCGTGTCGAACACCCCGAGTCTGAAGGGAAGCTTCACCGGATCAGCGCACAAAACTGTTGACGCAGGTGCGTTAACTCTTGCCACCGGTAGAAAGGCCTCGGTAATGTCGGTACACACCAGTTGCGAAGCAGATAGCCTGCCGGATACCAGTGCCGGGCCGCACCCAAGCTCCAGAATGCGTTCCCTCCCCAGAAGGGTGTCAACCACACAATCGTCAGCCGGGGAAGGGCGCCTTCCCTCGGAGTAAGCCGCCGCCTTCTCCCTGCTCCAGCCTTTCACCGGTCTTCCTCCCCGTGTCCGAGCGACTGCGCAAGTGGCGCGCCAGCCCTTCTGCAGAGGTTTTCGAAGAGTGAGGCAAGGAAACTGCGGGACGGTCGCGCGACGGAACGGGGAAGCCTCTCCTCAACGGTTTCGGAAACAGCCCTGAGAAGATCGAGTGTCCAGACGCAGTTCCTGGGGTCCGGGCCACAACCATCGGAGGTCAGGTGAATACCGTCCCAGGTACACCCTCCGCCGCAGACGCCAAGCGCAGGGCAACCCGCGCAAACCGGGTAGTTAACCGGATTTCTGTTTCCCCACTGCTCGATTCCCCTTGTGTTAACACAACTGCTGGCGGAGCCATCCGGTCGGAAAACGATCTTCCCACCCTGGGCAGCGCAGTCCCTGTGCCGGAAATGCCCTGTAACGATGGGCAGCAGCCTCCTGGCAACCTGGTCGACGAACACACCCGTTTCCAGGCTGAACCTGTACGCACCGAGGATTATCCGAGAATACTCATCGGCGCTGATGGGAGAGAAAGCATCGGGGGTGTAGTGCTGTATGTTGACCCCGAAACTTGCTGGCTTGAATCTCTTAAGAAGCCCGTAGAGGCTTTCCGGAAGCGACCCGGCGTTATGCGACCCCGCGACCAGTGAGATCCCGGCGGGCAAACCCGTTTCACGCGCCAGATCGAGGGCTGCCGCTGCGGCCTTCCAGGAATCGCCCCTGAAGCGGTTGTGTTCACTTTCGAAGCCATCCATCGAGACGACCAGCGCCGTACCGTGTTCCTTCAGAAAGAGGGCTGTCCTTCTGTCGAGAAGGGCGCCATTGGTGAAAAGAACGGACTGCCCGCTCCAGCCCCGGATCAGCGTTCTGACGGCCTTTGGGTGCAGAAGAGGCTCGCCCCCGGTCACGAGAAGCAAAGAATCGGGATCGGAGTGTGAGAGTACCGCATCGAGGGTGGCGTGATCCATGTCACCCTTGAACCCCCCCGCTATCCTGGCGCTGCAGTACGAACACATCAGGTTGCATCTCCCCGTTACGACCGCCTGTACCGCCCTGAGCCGAAGCGACGGCTCGGGTGGCGGTGAGACAGGCCCGTCCGCCGGGGGGGACCCTCCAAAGAAGAACTCGATTGAGAAAGGGTTCACAAAACAGTTGTGCCTCAGTTCGACCCATCCCGTTTCAGGCATATCATCTCCCCCCCAAGCATGGCCTCGGGTTGCGGCATCCGGGCCTTTTCGAGGATTCCATCAGGGAGGAAGCCTGTCATCTCCCCGATGGACAGGACCCCGGGTGCCCTGTCCCGGGGTTGATTATCAAGGATGGTGCCCACCATCCAACCGAGAAGGGCCCTCTCGTAACTGCACCTTTCCTGGCGGACACCGGAAATGCAGCCGGTACACGCAAGGGCGTCGTAAAGGCACCCGCCGCCGCAGAGGGCAACGCAGGGGCAGGAAAGGCACCCTTCCCTGAAAACGGGAACGAGCGTGGAAAAGTCGAAAAGCAGCTTTTTAATGCCTTCCCGGTCACGAACAGTATTGACTCCCGCAGCCGCCATGCAGTCACACGGGCTCACTCCGCCGCCGGGAACGAAAACGAGCCTGCCACCCCTGGATGGACAGTCCCTTAGCCTTGGAGCGCGGGTGACGAGAGGTCTGAGCCGCCGAAAGAGCTGTTCAACGTACATCCCTGCTGCCAGGGCATCGGAGAGAGAGGCTGTAACGGCTTCGAAAACATCCTCCCAGCGAGCTTCGAAAGGGTTCGAACCGAGACCCGGCCTTGGATGCATCCATGCGTTCAACCCCATGTCATCAGGCCTCAGGGTCTCCATCAGATAGCCGAAATCATCCCTGACCCTGCGGGCATTCCCCTTCGTGACCGTCAAACTGAGCCCCACCCGGCAACCGGCGTCACGGAAGGCGTGGAATGTTTTCACCGCGGAATCGTACGAATCACCTTCCGAAAGAGGTCGCAGATCGTTGTGAACGTCCCTTGCGCCGTCGATGCTGACTATCACGAAGCCGTTGCGTTCCGCCATTGCATGGGCCACATCCCGGGAAAGGTCCCATCCGCCCGTGGCCAGACACAGATTGCGGTCATCCCCCGATCCACGGATTATCCGTAACACGATCTCAGGCTTGAGAAGCGGCTCACCGCCGTAAATGAGTACGTCCGCTTTTCCCGGTGCAAGGTCGGAAAGCAATGCAAGCCCGTGATCGACCTCGGTTTCGGTCATGGTTCCCAGTGTGCGGGGCACAAAACAGTAGCCACACTTTCGGGGACAGTCTCCCGTTACGAAAAAAGTCGCCATGGTGACTGAAGGAGATGAACAGAAGCTCCTGTAGCCCTCCAGAACGGTTTCAGGATCGAAGGGCGACACGAACCGGGGATTCGTTGTGATCTCAAGCGTGAGCGCGTTGAAAACAGCGCTCACCCCCCCGGGGGAAACGAACCGGTGAAGAAAACCATCAGCTTCCAATTGGTCGGCCGATCATCGTGCACAGATACCCGGAGTGGATGAAGCCTTCACCGGTTCCCGGTGCAAGTTCCAGTTCGGGGGGACGAACGCCCCTAAGATGAAAGCAGTACTCGTCCGGGCCGGAAAGCCCGGTGTAATACCTTCTTCCGGCGCACCCTCCCGTACAGAAGCCTTTCCAGGGGCAGTCCGAGCAGTCGCCGGGCAGCGCTGCACCGTGACACATCCCTCCGCACACTTCCAGAAGGCCGGGTTCGTCGATGATCCGCTCCATGCTGATCCCCGTGGGTCCCCAGTAGACGCAGGGCAGAACCTCTCCCAACGGGGAGACCCGAAAACCGTGGATCCCGCATGGTGACCCCGAGGAGGAACAGGGGTTGCCGTGGTACGCCAGTGCGGCATTCACCACGGGTTCGGAGCAGGAAACCACTTCGGTCTCACTGAAAAGGGTTGAAACCGAGTTCCAGAACACGTTGTAGGAAGGTTTTGGATCATTGCTGAAAACTGGCTTGTAAACGTTGACCCGGAGGGATACGCCAAGACCGCGGGCCAAACGGCACATCCCCTCCATGTGTTCCGCATTGCTCTTCATGAGGCACATGGCCAGCGAAACCGTAACCCCGAGCTCCCTGCAGCGCCGGACTCCATCGAGGACCATGCCGAAAGCACCCGGCGCCCTCACCGCGTCATGAAGCTCAGCCACGGGGTAATCGAGAGACAGGTCAACATCATGCAGTCTTTCCAGAATTCTGTCGGGCAGCGCTGAAAGGCTGGGGCCAGCCGTTGTCAGCGCCAGAGGAACCCCACGATCGAGGATTTCGTTCACAACGGGCAGAAACTGCGGGTGCATGCACGATTCACCGGTCCCGAGATTTATTGCCGAAGCCGGAAAGCTGTCCATGAAGCGGAACAACCTTGATGGGTCGAGATCCACGGGATTCTTTCCGGCCCCCGAATAGCAGTGACTGCATGAGAAAGGACACGCGGAGGTGAGGCCAACCCCTATGGAATAACCCTTTGCCTTCATATAGCCCCCAGTTCGCGGAGAACTCCATCATAAGATGCCCTAACATATGACGCGGGAGCGTCTGGAAGCTCGAAAAGGTCAACAACAAGTGGTCCGGAATAAGGTATCCCGTCAAGTGCCGGCAACATGGCCTTCCAGGGAAAGTCTCCCCGGCCGGGAATGAGGTGCTTGTGAACCCCGCAAACCATGTCTTCGATGTGCGTGTGCAGGATCCTGTCTCCGTATGACTTCACTGCCTCGGGAGGGCTCAATTCATCAAGAAAGGCGTGCCCGAAATCGAGATTGAGCCCGGCTTTTGCACCCAGGTGATCCGCAAGTTCCCCAAAGGCCTCAAGATCTTTCAGAACTGTTCCCGGCTCGGGCTCCCAGGCGGGTCGTATGCTTTTGGGAAGCATATCCATCGTTCTGAAGCACTCCTCGAAGAAAGCCTCACGGCTGCAAAGACAACTCAAGGGAGAACCGAGGACCAGAACTCCGGCTCCGAGCTCGACTGCTTTCCGGATTGCTGAATCGATCATTCTCTCACGGACATCCGGAGAGTCTTTCTTCCCGTGATAGCTCACGGACGACAATCCAAGCCCGGACAGGCTCCCACTGTAGGACAAGGCATCCCGATGCTCCATGCAGAACTCGACCAGGGCGTACCCCGCTGCGGCGATCATGCCAAGGGCTTCTTCCAGCGGAACTCCACCGAGTCCCGCAGTGCGAAACCCGAGCCTTTGCGGCACGGACTCCATGAAGCCCGAAAGACCATCCCCACGCATGTTCAATCGCCGTTTTTCCCTTCATGGGGTTCTTTGACCGGAAGAAGCGCCGGGCCGGGCGAGATGCCGCAGGGAATGCACCTGAACGGGTAACCCAGCCCGCCCCTGCCCTGCATGCCCGCGGGCAGCAGGTTGTTGATGTTCAGGAGGCGGCCGGTCGCCTCGGGCAGCCCGGGGGGCCACCATCCGTGCTGTGCCATCAGGGTGCCCGGCGGGACGGTCCCGGTGATGCTGACCACCCTTCCGCAACTTCCCCAGGGTGACGACAGGGTTACCCACTCCCCCTCGCGAACGCCGCTGGTCATGGCGTCAACAGGGTTTACCTCCACAAACGGCAGAGGGTTCCTTTCAAGAAGGCACTTCACGTTCCTGTGCTCGGAATGGAAGAAGAATGGTGATCTGGCGCCTGTTGAGAGCGTAAGCGGATGTGCTTCGGAAAGAGCCGGAGGGGGCACGTACCATGGGGCCGGAAGCAGACCGGCCGTCTCCATTATCATCGGCTGCAGCTCGACCTTCCCCGAAGGGGTCGGGAACCCCGGTTCCCTGTCAGACCTGGAGAGACCCGATTCATGCTTGCTGTACATGATCCCGGGCATCACCCATCCCCTTTCCGAAAGCTCCTTCCAACTCATCCCCGACGGTTCAAGGACATGGTCGAACCAGCCTTCGACGTCGGTCCATGGAAAGTGCTCAGGTGCGACCCTTCGGCCGAAACCCAGAACGATCTCCATGTCGCTTCGGGTCTCACCCAACGGCTGAACGGCCTTGTTCACGGCAGCAAGCTGGTACCACCAGTTGCGAATGCCGTTGCGCTCAGGGTAGCAGGCCACAGGCAGGAAAACCGTTCCGAACTGCTCGGCGGTGGTCGTCATGAAAAGGTCGCAGACCACCACCTCGCCGATGCCCGACAGAAGCCGTGCGGCCCTGTCAGGCGCCGCGAAACCGTTCACCACGGTCCCGGAACCCTGCACCCAGGCGCAGGCGACATGCCTACCCGCCTCCATCTCGTCGAGAAGGACATCAGAACTGGCGTAGGGGTAACCCATTGTGGTCATGGGGTAAAGCGATGCGCCCGTCTTCCCGGGGGGGGCTTCCAGGCCTCCCCTTCTGGGTATCCCGAAGGGGTCAGAAACCACAACGCACCCTCCCGGCACATCCAGGTTTCCAGACAGGGCGACAAGGGAGGCGAGGGCGTGGGCCGTACCCAGCGCCGAAGCGCTCATGTCAACCGAAACGCCCCATTGAAGCGCCGCCGGTGAAGCATTCAGCCAGAGGTCGGCCCCCCGGACAATGGTTTCAGAGGGAATGCCGCACTCCCGGGAAGCCGCTTCGGGGCTCCAGGATGAGGAGGCCAGAAAAGCCTCTTCCCAACCGCTTACCCATTTGCGCGTGAAATCGTGGTCCCAGTTCCCGGTGGCCTGCATCCTGTTGAGAAAAGCCATGGCAAGGGCGCCGTCGGTACCGGGTCTGATCCGCAGGTGAACATCGGCCCGCCCGGCGAGCCATGTGTTCCTGGGGTCCACCACAACCAGTTTCGACCCCATCCTGATGCAGTCCATGATCCACTTCCCCAGGAAACCGTCGGGGTTCGAGACAATGGGGTTGGAGCCCCAGATAAGGATGCACCGGGGAAGCCTCCAGGAAGGATTGTCGTACCTGTCAGAGAAGTACTGGGAGCAGTCGGCTGTGAACCAGCCCCCGAAAAGGGAAGTGCATACGCTCATCCGCGGCATCAGGCAGGCGGAACCCGAACCGGGTCCCAGCGCGTAGTACTCGGGGGTTCCGAAACCGTACGCGAGACGTGAAAGCCAGGGGCCTATGTCCCGGCCGGTACCTTTCATGAAGAGCACCGAACGGGGTCCGAATCTGTCACGGGCATCGAGAAAGGAATCAGCTGCACGATCGAGGGCTTCCTTCCAGGGGGCTTTTCGCCACTCCCCCGCTCTGGTGCGGACCATGGGGTGAAGCACGCGATCGGGATTGTAGAGCGTGCCGGTGACCGCAAGCCCCCTGCGGCACATGTAACCCCGGTTGTAGGGGTTGGAAGGGTTTCCCCTGACACCGGTGACCCGGCCATCGCAAACGCTCAGACACACCCCGCATCCGCAATGGCACCCGGGAGGCGTGGTGCAGATGGTGTTCACTTCTCTCAATCTGGAATCCTCCCGTGCACGGGCTTTCTCGCTGCAGCAATAGCATGTCCCGTAACATTGCGTAATGCACTCGTGAACAGATAGTATAGCTCCATGAAACAGAGGAACCCCACCATTGCGATCATTGTCCTGACTGCCCTGCAGCTGCTGTTCTACCTTTACTCCGCGTACATTTCGGGATCACCGCGTTACGGTTTCAACCAGTTGAGGCACATCGCACCATTGTCTTTGGTGGGCATCTTCATGGTCTTCGCCGGTGGGCTGCTGCTTCTGAAGAAATCGGGCCGTCAGTTGCCAGGCAACGACCCCGTCCCTTTGAAGCGGGCCGCGGTGTACTCCTTTGGCGTGGCGTTGCCGGCTTTTGTCATCTTCCTGCTGCTTTCCAACGGGTTCGTCAACGATGACGGTCTGGTGCACACGTTCAACCTTCTATGCGGTGGATTCAGGGCAACTCTGGACGAGATGCTTTCGTGCTCTGTCATCCGGTCGATATGGCGGGCGTTCGGCGACCCCGTTCGTTTCAACCCGTTTAAGGTCTACTCGGTTTATTCGTCAGGGATGGGGTTTGTCTTCGTTCTCGTGACGGTACTGTTCGCATGCCGTGAACTCGGCAGAAGATGGCCCTTCTTCGTTCTCCTGATGGTCTCAGGGGGATTCATGCAGGCTTTCTTCGGGGATGTGGAGAACTACGCCGGGGTGATGGCCCTTTGCATGAGCTACATCTGGGTTTCACGGGAGTACCTCGAGGACCGGCTCAGCGTTCTCACGCCAAGCCTCGTGCTGGGGCTGGCGGTGTCCATGCACCTGTTGGCCCTGTGCATGATGCCGGCGCACCTTCTGCTGTGGATCAGGGCATGGAGGAGCAATGCCCGCAGGCATGTTGTCGCGTCAATCGCGGTGATGATCACCGTCCTGCTTCTTGTCTTCATCATCTCGGCTTACCACGGGCTTGATTTCCGGAACCTTCAGAACAGCCATTTCATGGGCTCGGGTGACGGGTGGACGACAATAGACATGCTTGCCTCCCCTTCACTTACGTATTACAACGCCGTCACCAGCGTTCTGTTCTTGCTGTTCCCTTTCTGGTGGGTGCCGATCGTTCTGATCCTGACCGGGAACATGAAGAACGACGGTTTAAACCGATTTCTGGGGACAGCTTCGGTTGGCTTTCTTGCGATGGCCTACGGATGGCGGCTGGGGCTCGGGCCTTACTTCGACTGGAATCTGGTTGCCGTGGCGGCGATACCGCCCTCGGTGCTGGCCTTCAGAAACCTTCTTCTTCTAAGGCGTACGGGAACTGTGACCTTCGCCGTGCTTTTCCTTGCTTTCACCGGCTGGCTCCATTCCTTTGCATGGATAACTTCGAACCACCGGGTTTTCTCAATGCCACGAATGGAAGTAATGCAGGAGATAATGTATTACCGGACCTGGAAGGGAGTGATCATCTCAGATGAGATCTGGCCCGTTCAGAGAACCGGGGACTCAACAGGAAAATTGAACGTGCACGGCAAGGAGATCAAAGTGGAGCAAGCCTTGCCCACTCCTGCCTCAGACGGGGGTCTTCGGTGTGCCACGGCCCCCTGGGATCCCTCCCCAGCCTTGCGCAGTGAAAGAACGTCTCGGGTATTCCCGCATCCCTGAAATCACACTCCAGAGCTTTGACGTCGTAGTAGAAACCCACTGTCTCGACCACCGGTTCGATCCCCTCACCTATGTCGATGACCGCCAGCGTGCCGCCACCGGGGAGGGTTCCAACCCCTACACCGCCGGGGTTCACGATGATCCCGCCCGGCCTTCTCACCACCATGGGCTCGTGGGTATGACCGCAGACCAGTATCCTGCAGTCGTTACGGCTGAGAACCATGTCATGTACCTCGTGGGCCGTTTCAGCGGGAAGGCCCTCGTTCAGCCTGCCGGGCAGACCGTGAACGAACAGCGTGCTCTGTCTGTCGAGTAGAAAGCGTTTTCCGTCGGGAAGACCCCTGAGGAATGCGACCGACTCGGGGGAGAGATTCTCAATGGTCCATCGAAGGGTTTCCGAGGCGAGCTTGCGCCAGTGCGGGTTCTCAAACTCGTCGCCGCTGTCGGTCCGTCCACGGCCCGCGGCCCTGTCGCAGTTGCCCTGGACCGTCTCGATCCCGTGGGTTCGAATGAAAGAGACAACATGGTCAGGCGAGGGCCCGAACTGGACCAGGTCTCCGAGGCAGACCGTCATGTCCGGGGAAAAAGTCGCTACGGACCGCCACGCAGCTTCAAGCGCGGGAAGGTTGCCGTGTATGTCGCTTATCACCGCAATGCGCACAGGTTTTTCCGTTCCGGCAGGTTGTGAAGCGGGAATATAAGCGACCGCCGGACCGAAAACTCAGTTCCTGAACCTGAAGGGGTCTCTGACCACCCCGGAAATGACAGGGCGGTACCCGGAGAGCGGGGTCACGGATATCTCCTGCAGGGCAACGGTGTCGTGCCGGTCCACCGCTTCCCGCACATCGGGTGAGCCCGCGAGGATATCGATTGGCATCTTTACGTACTCGTACTCGTAGGGAGGGGGGTTCCAGCTGGTCTCCCCCGATCTTTTGCAGTACTCGAGGATCCCGAGGCCCGCGAGAAAGGGCCTGAACGAGTCGGGGTCGGTGACATGGATCTGTGCGCCCCCGCACTTCACGCCGGCATGCTTCTGGAATGTGGGGATGAAGTAGAGCGGGCGAAGCATGGCGCCCTTTATGAAAGGGGTTCCCTCAAGAGCCTCGGTGAGATGCCACGGGTCGATCCACGGGGCTCCGAAGATCTCGAAGGGTCTGGTGGTTCCCCTGCCCTCGGAGAGATTCGTGGCCTCGAGCAGACACATGCCCGGGTACACCAGCGCTGTGTCCGGTGTGGGCATGTTGGGGCTGGGCATGACCCACGGGCTGTCGTCCGGTTCGATCAATCCCGGTTGGGGCAGTCCGTCGAGCAGAGCGAACAACCGGGCCAGTTCACCAACCGAAAGGCCGTGCCTGACGGGAATGGGGTACATTCCCACAAAGCTTCTGTAGGCCGGATCGAGAATGGGACCTTCAACGAAGGTATCCCCGAGCGGATTGCGCCGGTTCACGATGAAAACGGGAATGCCCTTTTCGCAGCATTTTCGCATTGTGAACGCCATGGAGTAGATGTAGGTGTAGTAGCGGCTTCCCACATCGATGATGTCCGCAAGCAGGGCGTCAGAACCTTCCAGCATGGCATCGGTGGGAACCCGCGTGGCGCCGTAAAGGCTGTGCAGGGGCACCCCGAGGCCCGGGTGCGGAAACCCCTCCCACTCCACCATGTTGTCCTGGGTTTCGGCCCAGAACCCGTGCTGAGGACCGAGAACGGAATGCAACAGCCCTTCCCGGTGCAAGGCCCTGGCAGTTGTGTGAAGGTTGGCTCCCACGGCGGCGCAATGGGAGAGCAGGCAGACGCGCCTGCCCGACAGGGCGCCGAAGTTCACGGACCACCCAGAAGGAAGCTGTCTCCGTTGGCTGGTACGACGAAATCGGTTCCCAGCTCGGACAGGGTCTCTTCCCGAAGCCGTTTTTTCAGGTGAAAGGCGTAGTGGGGAACATCGGGCCTGCCCAGAAGGGTCATCTGTTCGCGCGCGAGGCTGGGGCAGAGGTGGTCGCTTGCTATCGCCAGGTCTCGCAGCCGGTTCGGGAAGGAGCACTCCACCCATGCCATGGCAAGCTCGGGGATCTCCCGGGCCCTTCGCCAGAGCTCTTCGGTGGGTCCGGTATCGCCGCTGTAAACCATGGCCGAGTTCCCCGCGCGGAAAATGAAGCCGCGGGCACCGGCAGGATGGTTCACGGGAACCGACATGGCCATTATCCCGCCCGGAAGCTCGAACCATGAAAGATCGGGCATTTCCCGATACTCCAGAACGGGAGCGCCCCCGGAGTGTATGCGGCTGAAATCAGGCCACAGGCGGTCGTTCATGTAGTGTTCCCTGGTGATGGAAATACATGCGGAGCTTCCCATTACCGTGATGGGCCTTTTCCGGAAGCCGATGACGTTGTCGAGCAGAAAGCCCAGTTCCAGAAGATGATCGAGGTGTGCGTGGGTCAGGAGGACCATCTCCAGACCGTCCTGTATCCGGGGTGGCACGCTGCACGCGCTGCCCGCGTCCAGCATCACCCGGTGCCCGAGAAGCATTGTCACGAGCCTGCTCTCCTCGAGCCTTGAGCCTTCGCAGCCTATTACCCTGAAGTTCAACGCACTCCCCCCACTATCCTGCGGGGCAGAAGAGGCGACACCCCTGTGACGATCTCGTAGTTTATGGTCCCGCACCACGAGCCCATCAGTTCCGCTGATATGCCCTCGTCGCCTGCGGACCCCAGAAGGGTGACCTCCTCCTCGAGGCGCACGTCCGGGATGTCGGTCACGTCAACCATGATGAGGTTCATGCAGACCCTTCCCATCACGGGAGCCCGCATGCCCTTGAGAAGCACCCACCCCACATTGCCCGCGGCTCGTCTGTAGCCGTCGGCGTACCCCACGGGCAGAACTGCCATGACGGTGGGCCTTGTTGTGCGGTAAGTGCCTCCGTAGCCTATGTAGCACCCCCTGGGAACGTTCTTCACCTGAATGACCCTGGTCTTCCAGGTCATCACGGGCTTCAGATCGGGGATGGGAAGGCCCGCGGTTTCTGCGGAAAGCCTTGTCTCCCTTGACGGCCAGAGGCCGTAAACGCCGATGCCCGTCCTGAGCATGCTGAAATGGGTATTGGAGAAGAGAATGGCGGCTGCGGTGCAGGCCGTGTGACGCACGGGGGGGTCGATGCCCGCTGCGGACAGGTCCCGGCACACCTTTTCAAATGTGTCGAGCTGCATCCTGGCATAGTTGTGCTCAAGAGTGTCCTCGATGTTGGCGAAGTGCGTGCTGATGCCCTCGAGGAACACGCCGGGGATGTTCGTGATCCGTCCGGCGAAACCGCAGGCGTCTTCCGGAAGCACTCCCTGACGCCAGGTGCCGGTTTCCAGATGAAGGTGTAACCGAAGTTTTCTTTCGGTTGATGGAAGTGAGGCGATGGCAGCCAGGGTTTCACTGTTGTAGACGATCAGCCTGAGATCGGCCTCGCGTGCTTCGGAAAGCCTTGCAAGGTCAACATGACCCAGGAGAAGGATGGGCCGGGTTTCCCCCAGTCCCCGCAGTTCAAGCCCCTCGTCGATTGAGTTGACGGCAAGCCAGTGAGCCTCGGTTACCAGGGTACGCATCTCCCTGATACCGTGACCGTAGGCGTTGCTCTTCAGAACCGCGCAGTGGATCCCACCGAAACCGTGGCTTCGGCGGATCTCCCGCAGGTTGTGATCAGGGGCGCCGGCTTCAAGTTCCACCCAGACTAGACTGCTCATGGCCGAAGAATACTTTGAAAGGAAAAGACCCGCAAGCAAAGCGCGGCATCGGTTATATTCCATTTTCCGAAAGGCGGTGACCATGACCGATGTGTATTTCCTTACCGAGCGCGACATGAACCCGGAGGGATTCAAAAGGCTTGTGAAACCCGCGGGCGAGGTGATCCCGGCAAAGGGCACGAGCCTTGCCGCGATAAAGATCCACCCGGGAGAGGATGGAAACACGACCTTCATCCCCGCCCGATTGATAAAGCAGGTCGTCGACGCCTTTGATCTCCCGGCGGGACGCGCCTTTCTTACTGACACTACGGTTCTCTACGGGGGCAGACGGATGACTGCGCCCGATTACCATGTTCTGGCCCATCAGCACGGGTTCTCGATGCCTGAACTTCCGCCGTTCATCGTGGCTGACGGCCTGAGGGGAACCAGCGAGATCAAGGTCGACCTTCCAAGCTGGTGCGAAACACGAACGGCAAGGCTTGCAGCGATACTCTCCGAAGTCGATGCGGCGGTCGTTTTAAGCCATTTCAAGGGGCATCTGCTGACCGGTTTCGGGGGGGCTTTGAAAAACCTGGGAATGGGGTTTGCCTCCCGGGGCGGAAAGCTCTTCCAGCACTCATCGGTAAAACCCAGGGTGAAGGCGAAGTACTGCTCAGGGTGCGGCACCTGCATCGAGTCCTGCGGGTCCGGAGCCCTGTCGATGCAGGATGGGCTCGCCGTTCTGAACGCGTCCCGCTGCACGGGCTGCGGCGAATGCCTGCAGCGGTGCCCCTCGGGCGCAATAGGTGTGGATTGGGATCAGGAATCGGGGGAATTCATCAGAAGGCTGACGGAATACGCCCTTGCTGTAACCCTCAGGGTGAAGGTGAAATACTACGTCAATTTCCTTCTGAACGTAACGCCTGACTGCGACTGCATGAAAAACGGCGGAAGCCCCATGGTGGCAGACATCGGCGTGCTTGCGTCAAAAGACCCGGTGGCCCTCGACCAGGCATCCCTGGACATGGTCACCGCTGCTGAAACGATCCAGGGTTCACCCGTCACATGCCCCTCGGGAACCGACAAGTTCATGGCTCACAGGCCGCAGACCGACGGCACGGCAGCCCTTGAACGCGGCGAACGCATAGGGCTGGGCAGCAGGGAGTACCGGATAATCAACGTTTAGCCTTCAACTGAAGGCTTTTTGTTATTGTCAACCACCCCAGGTGTAGACGGGGTTCACGGTCTCCAGCGGGTCGTTCATGTCCTCGAGGGTCACTTTCCATCGAACGGCAGTTTCCACCGGGACCGACAGACGGATGTAGCCGTCGCCGTCGGTATCCTCGACCCTGATGTCGTAAAGGCCTGGGTCCACTTCAAGGGTCCAGCTTGCCCCGATGCCTATGAAGCCACCGTCCCCCAGGCGGTCCTCGCCCCAATCCGAGCCGCAACCGGCGGACCTTACGAAAACGTCACGGAGAACCCAGCCCCTGGTTCCGTTCACCAGGGTCAGCGAGGCTGCATGGGCCAGGGCAAACGTGAGAAGAAGCGCAGTTACTGCCCTTTTCATCGCCTACCTTCCCTCAAGGTAAACCAGGGCGCGGGAGGAGGTGTTGCCCTGTAGTTCCAGAACGGCGAAATACACTCCGCTGGGAATGCCCGCAGAGGGAACCCACTGGAGAAGGGCCTCTCCCGTTGTGCTGGTGCGGTGAACGAGCCTTCCCGAGGCATCGAACACCATCATGTTTCCGGGTCTTCCTTCTGTTGAGAAAATCATGGCGGCGCTGAAGGGGTTGGGTGACAGCATCGAAACGCCCACGACGGGACTTTCAAGGTCGGCGATGCCCGTCCCCCCCGTGGAGTATGTGTTGAACCACGTCTCGGGGGCGAAGAGCGGGTGCTGGGCGGTGCGGCCGGAGTTGTCGGATGCTGTGATGTAGTACTCCACAGATGTTCCCGTCCCGAAACCGGGGATCTGGGCCGAGTAGACATTGCCGCCCATTGCAGCCATTGCCACGGTGGTGAAGTTCCCCGTACCGCCAGTGCGGTAGTTGAGGTTGTGGCTGGTGAGCGTGTTGTCGGGGTGGGGCCTGATGAAGGCCTCGATGGTCACGGCGCCCGTTCCCTGCTCCTGATTCACGGGAGTGTGGTTCACCCAGAGCGCGTAGCGGTCCATAGCGTTCCGGGTGCGGCAGTGCAGGGCGTCGGTATTCTCAAATCCTGAATAGTAGACGGTTTTCACGGTGTAGCCCGGCAGTGCCTGCTGGAAGGCCGCCACAGCCGGGGTGTCGTTCCCGGTGTTCCAGACCGGCATGTAGTAGGTGTCGTTGTGGAGCAGACCGTTGACGTAACCCTCGGTTCCGCTGGAATAGACCCTGGAAACATCCCAGGGGTACCCGTACGGGCAGTCCATGTTGGCCATGACGCTCGCGACGGCTTCGAGGGCGGCGTAGTCAGGATGGGAGGGCGGTACCTGAAGCACCATCAAACGGTCCGGCGAGAGCATCTTCGACCAGCAGTCGATATGGTCGATGTAGCTCTGCTGGGGGTCGACAAAGGTGCTGTAGGTGGTTACGCCAAGGTAATCGTGCATCTGAAGGTCCACCCAGGATGGCGGGTCAGGTTCGTTTTCGGTGTAGACCATGGTCGTTGACATGGATTCGCCCAGGCCGCCGGACATGTAGTTGCCGCCGGTGTGAATGATCTCGGACGAGTAGACAGGGATTCCCCAGGCCGCGCCGATGACAATTGGGATCAGGTTGTCCTGCGGGCGCATGGGACGGTTGTACTCGTAGTTGAATATGCCCTGGGTGCCGTCGGGCAGGGTGATGAACCAGGGGCCGTAGTCCCTGACCCAGATTGAATTGGTGGGCGCGATGATGAAACCCGTGTTGCCCATGTTGACCCCGGCGCTCTGGAGGGAGTTGTACGCCGTTGTCTGCTGCGTGCTTGAGACGATCACCCAGAGGTACGAGTTGTTCGATACATCGGTGAGAAAGCTGTAGGGAACCCCCAACGGCCATCTTACCATGATCCCCGTGGCCGCTTCGAACTCTCCCGGGTTCCGCACGCCTGCGGGGGGCGGATCTGTTGGCTCGAACCTGCCACCCCGCATGGGCAGCATCGCAAGTTCGGATTCGGTGAAGCCTATGGGCATGAGCTCTTCGGTGCCGCAGACCGAAATCTCGGCGTAAAGCCCCTGTGAAAGGGCAAGGATCAGGATAAGAAAAAGATTCTTCACTTTTCAAGCCTCCCGGAAGAGTTTCGTGAACTGTTGCGAAGCAACGATTATACCCTGCAGTATCCCCGCCAGAAAGCGGGTGTTCCGTAGTGCCCGATCCTTGCGCAACCGGTTCTTTGAAGCGATGATCGGGGGGGTCGGGAGGTGACCGGTGCAGAAACACATTGTCTACAGCCTTGCCGCCACCAGCCTGTGGGGGGTCTGGGCGATTCTCATAAAGCTTTCGGCCCAGCGCATCGGGCACTGGCCCTCGGTAATGGTTTACACGATAGCGTCGGTAACCACCACCGTGGTGATATTCACGAGCCTGGGGAAAAGCCTCAGGGGAATGGACGCCACGGGAGTTGCAATAGCCGCGGTCGCGGGCATTCTGGGCGGCCTTGCGGTGGTGTTCTTTCAGAAGGCCCTCTCAGAGGGTCCCGTAAGCACCACGACCGCCATCAGCGCCCTTTACCCGATATTCGCAGTGGCCTTCGGGGTGCTGTTTTTGAAGGAAAGGCTTTCTGCCCTGAACTACGCGGGAATAGCCATGGCCCTCGCGGCGGGTGTATTGATCTCGCTCTGAGCTACTTCAGCGCTTCGGCGCTCCCGAACTCCCTGTTGGCCCTCATGGATTCCATCACCATCAGATCAGTTGCAGTGGGCTGTCCGGTTATCAGCCGGGAAAGGGCTGAACCCGCTCCGGGGCCCAGCATGAAGCCCTGCCCGCACATCCCCACTGCCGCGTAGCTTCCCTCGGGACCCACCTGACCAAGGATCGGAGACCCGTCCGGCGTCTGGGGGTAGCACCCCCGCCATGTCCGGCGAACCTTCAGGTTCGCCAGCGCGGGCCACAGGTCCACCATCCTTGCCGCAACCTGGGGCAGGAAGACCGAGGTCTCACGGTGATCGGTGCCCGTGACGAGAGGGTCGGGCGAAACACAGAAAACGACCTGGCCGGAATCGTACTGGTAGAAGTAGTAGTTTGACGAGCCCGGCACACGCCTCAGGTCCACCACCATGGGGTGGAAGAACCTTCTGACGGGTTCGGTTATCCCGGCTTCGTGGCTGTCGGGCACCACGGGAAGGTCGATGCCGACCATTAGCCCGATCTCGCGGGCGCTGGAACCTGCACAGTTCACCAGAACTCGGGACGTGTGTGAGCCACGGTTCGTTCTGACCGTGTAAACCCCTGACCTGTTTTCGATTCCGATCACACTCTCCCTGAACAGGAATCGCGCACCCAGACCCGATGCCCTGGCGTGGAAGGCGTAGCAGCTTTTCATGGGGCTGGCGCTGCCGTCGCCGGGGGAAAAGGTTCCACCCAGCAGCCCTTCGGGGTTGATCCCGGGGATGAGTTCCCGGATGAACCCGGGATCGTGCCAGTCGATGTCGAGCCCCGCCTGCCTCTGAGAGGGGATCATTCCCCGCAGCGAGTCGGCGATCTCACGGGTGTAGGCCACGAAGGAGTAGCCGCCCTGATGCCAGCCGATGGACCCTCCGTGTTCTTCCTGCCAGGTACGGAACACGGAAAGCGAGTCCAGACAAAGGGCTACTTTCGCCGGATCGCCATGGGTGGCCCGGATACCCCCTATGGCGCATTTGTTGTTGCCCTGTCCGGCCGATGCCCCGGCATCGATTACAAGGGTTCGAACGCCAGCTTCGGAAAGGTACATCGCCAGGGGGGTGCCCACGCTTCCAGCCCCGATAACGATCACATCGGCATTCATCTCACGCATCCTCCCCCGGGCCGGCGAAAAAACCCAGTTCCACCTCGGTGAACAGCGGCCTCTCGGTGAAGCCCGTGATCTCGTCCGGCGGGATCCCTTCGGATCGGATCACCGATTCAATGAGGGTTCTGCAGGTCTTGCCCCCGCATGCCCCGAAACCCGCCCTGGTCATCGCCTTCAAATGGTTCATGTCGCGTACGCCTTTTCGGAGAAGGTCCCTGATCTCGCCGGCGGTCACCCTCTCGCATCGGCATACCACGGCATCATCGGAAAGAAGGATCTCGAGGGGATGCTCGAGGGGAAGGGTGACCGATGCCGCCTGAACCCTCACCCCCGCCACCCGGTTGGCGATGTGAGCATCGACGAGAAGGTCGAGCAGCCTGGTCCCCGGGTAACCCGGCGCGGGTTTGACTCGCAGCACTTTTCCCTCGCCCAGCGCTTCTCCCTCCCAATCAGTGACTTCCACGCTTTCACCCGTTTTCAGCAGGTC
Organism: Candidatus Fermentibacteraceae bacterium; assembly: GCA_046485185.1. Lineage (GTDB taxonomy): Bacteria > Fermentibacterota > Fermentibacteria > Fermentibacterales > JCC-6 > UBA6080. The sequence continues at coordinate 17,587 of JAWOHL010000005.1, read as the reverse complement.
ATCGGGAAACTCCCACGGAACGGTCACGGTGGGATTCAAAGGGTCACGCCGGTAGTCCACCAGGGTCACCGCCAGACCGGGACATACCGAAACGCATTTCCTGCATCCTGTACATCCGTCTGAGTACTCGGGGACTCCGAGGATGGGGTGGCCGGAGGTGCCTATGAGGTCTTTCGGACAGGATGTCATGCATGGATTGCATGGTATCTCCTGGGTGCAGTGAAGCACTGGGAAAACACCGTTTCGAAGGTCGGGGGGGGAATAGGGCAGAACATCACCACCGGGGCTCTTCAGAACCTCCGCCTTTCCGGACCAGTCAACCGGACACGCTGCGGTTTCAGGTGCAAGCTCGCAGGCTATCTCCCTGCCCCTGATCCTTCCGCTGAACATCGCCGCGCTGGCTTCAGCTATCTCTTCCGCGTCTCCGGCGAGCCTTGAATTCATGCCGAACTCAACGGCCCGGTCGTGGAACTCGTTCACAGGGTTGAGCCCCACTGCCACGAGAAGTGTGTCAACCGCGAAACTCTTCTCGGTGCCGGGAATGCTTCGGAACGCTGAGTCAACTGCGCAGAGCGTAACAGCCTCGAGCTTTTCGCCGCCATGGGCGGAGATCACGGAATGGCCGGTGTATATGGGCACTCCCATTCTTCTGATCTTGTCCGCGTGAACCTTGTAACCGCCGCAACGGGCTGTTCCCTCGGCGATTCCCACGACCGTCATCCCGGCCTGCAAAGCGTGGTAGGCCCCGATGAGTCCCACGTTCCCGCCGCCAAGAATGAATATCCGGGAGCTGCATCTTATCAGGTCACGGTTCACCAGGGTCTGGAAAGCGCCGGCTCCGTAAACCCCTGGAAGGGTGCACCCCGGGAATGGAAGTGATTTCTCACGGGCTCCGGCGGCCACGAGCAGACGCCCGGGCCTTACCAAAGCGTAACCGTCCGGCCTCTGGATACCCACCACCCCGTCGCTGAACACCGCGAGAACAGTGGAAGAAAGCCAGACGTCAACTGTGGGATGGGCGGCCAGGCTTCCGGCCAGCATTTCCGCAATCCTCACTCCCCTGGTTCCCGCGTGGCAGTCCGAAACCGAACCGAAAAACTTGTGGGTCTGAAGCACGAGCTTGCCGCCGGGCCTGTCCTTGTCATCGACAAGAACTACACCAAGACCGGCCCTGCCCAATTCGTCCGCCGCCGCCATCCCCGCGGGACCGGCGCCTATCACCAGAACATCGGTTTCGATGGAAACCGGCGCCTTGAATACCTCACGGGACGATGTACCAAGTTCGGGAAGTCCTTCGAGGGTGCAAACCCGCATCCCTTCCCCAAGGGGCGTTATGCAGCTTTTTCTCGCGACGCCGTCAATCACCAGGGTGCACTGGGAACACTGGCCATTGGCGCAGAAAAGCCCCTGCGGGGAGCCATCTTTGGGATGATGGCCGAAAACCCTCTCACCTGTGGCGAACACCGCCGAAGACACCATTTCACCTTCACGGCCAAGGTACTCGGTGTCGTTGAAGTAGAATCGAACCCACTTCCCTCCCGGAGAGGGCAGAATGGGGTGGGAAGTAATTCTGCCGTCCTGTTTCACTTGAGCTGCTCCGATTTCCGTTTCAATGCCTCTTCCGCAAACATTTTCGTTCGAACTGAGGTCAGCAACCGCCACAACAGGCCGAGTTCCTACCTGAAGCGGGGTTTTCCCCGCTTCGCCCTGACGAAACCCCGGCACTCGGGGTAGCGGACGCACCGCCAGACGCTGATGAACCTGTATGGAACCTTTTCAGTAAAGCCCCCGCAGAGGGGGCATTTCGGTGTATTCCTGCCGGTGATCCTCTTCTTCTCGAACTCCTGGTTCATGCGCCTGTAGGCGTCCTGTCGGCTGGTTCCGCCGAAGAGCTCCCGGAATGCGCGGAGCAGCACGAAGGCTCCCGCCGCAACAGCGCCGGCCAATGGAAGGGTCTCAAGAAGTCCGCTCATCACTCTCTCCAAGGTTGCCCGTGACGATGGATCGGAATGGCGTTGACAGCCCTCCCGGTGAAGCGGTAATATTGTGTTCCCGTTACGAAAGCGGTAATAATAATTTACTTATAGATATTCAAGCTAAAAATCAGGAGTGCCCAATGAAAGCCTACAGCCCCGACAAACTTCGCACGATAGCCGTTTGCGGCCACGGATCAGTTGGCAAGACAAGCCTTTGCGACTCGCTGGTCTTTCGCTCGGGAGGAGCGGAAAGACAGGGCAGCGTAGACGACGGGACAAGCATCTTCGATTACACGACCGAAAGCCGCGAGAAAAAGCACAGCCTCACTTCCACCGTGGGTATCTGCGAATGGAACGACACCAGGATAAACCTCATCGACACTCCGGGGCTGGCCGACTTCCACGGCGACACCATCGCGGCCATCAGCGCTTCTGACGGCGCCCTTCTCGTGCTGGACTGCACCGACGCAGTCGAAGTCGGCTCGTACAAGACATGGAAGTACGCGGAAGAGATGAACACTCCCTGCATGCTTTTCGTGAACCGTGTCGATCGCGACAACGCCGACTTCGAACGCGCGTTGCTCCAGGCCCGGGAAATGCTGTCCAAGGCCGTTATCCCCTTCGTTTTCCCCATCATGGAAGCCGACGGCTGCAAGGGACTGGTGCACCTTCTCACGGGCAAGGCCTACGACCTTGCCGGACGGGAGATCCCTCTTCCGGCCGCATCCGCCGAAAAGATCGAAGAGTACATGGCCGAGCTGACCGAACAGGCGGCCGAGGCCGATGAAGAACTCATGGAGCAGTACTTCGCCAACGACAAGCTCACACCGGAAGAGCTGGCCAGGGGCATTCGCGGGGCCGTCGGCAACAGGGGGCTCTTCCCGCTGTTCGCCGGTGTCGCAACCCCTCCCGCAGGCCAGGAAGCCCTGCTGGACGGGATTGTTCAGTGCATTCCGTCGGCCCTCGAATTCCGGGGAGCCAGGACTCTAAGCGGCGACATACTCCCGGCAAACCCCAAGGGTCCGTTCGTCGCCCGGGCTTTCAGCACCAAGCTGGACAGGCATGTTGGTGAAATGGTCTACATCAGGGTGGTAAGCGGCGCCCTTGAAGGTTCGAAGGAAATGCACAACATGGAGAGAAACTCGGGGGAAAGGCTTGGCAACTACTACCACATGCACGGCCCGAACCGGGTGGACGCGTCATCCATGGTCTCGGGCGACATAATCGCCGTCGCCAAACTCAAGAGCACCTCCACCAACGACACACTGGCTGACAAGGCTGCGGGGATCACACTGGCTCCCATTGTTTTCCCCAATCCCGTCTACAGAGCCGCCATCGCCCCCAAAAAACGCGGCGAGGAGGACAAGATGGGAGTCGGGCTCAACAAACTCGCCAGTATGGACCTGACCTTCATCTCCCGCATGGAGCCCGACATCAACCAGACCACTGTCAGCGGGATGGGCGAGCTTCATCTCAACACCATGCTCAACCGCCTGAAAGACCTCACCGGCGTCGACGCCGAGATCTCAAAGCCCCGGATCGCCTACCACGAAACCATCTCCAGAAGCGCCCAGGGAAGCTACAAACACAAGAAGCAGTCCGGCGGAAGGGGCCAGTACGGCCATGTCTACCTGAGGCTCGATCCGCTTCCCAGGGGAACGGGCTTCCAGTTCACCAGTGAGGTGGTGGGGGGGACCGTTCCCACCAAGTTCATACCCGCGGTGGAAAAGGGCGTACTCGAAACACTTCACAAAGGCCCGGTTTCCGGCAGCCGTGTGGTGGACGTGAAGGCCGTGGTCTACGACGGAAGCTCGCACTCCGTTGATTCGTCGGACATGGCGTTCAAGCTCGCTTCGAGCAAGTGCTTCCAGGATGTCATGATGCAGGCGGGCCCCACCCTGCTCGAACCCATCATGGCACTCGAGGTCACGGTGCCCGAAGAGTTCATGGGTGATGTGATGGGTGATCTGAACTCCCGGCGAGGCAAGATACAGGGCATGGAAGGACAGGGAGCTTTCCAGATCATCAAGGCTCTGGTCCCCGAAGCCGAGCTCTACCAGTACACGAGTTCACTCCGTTCCCTCACGCAGGCCAGGGGCAGCTTCACCCAGGATTTCAGCCACTACGACCCTGTTCCGCGAGAGGTGCAGGATCGGATCCAGGCCGAATACAAATCGGACGAGCAGTGAAACACGGCGTCCTGATTTCAGCGGTGGTGTTCCTGGTGTCCACCACCGCAAGCGCTTTCCCCGCTGGTTCAGGCGGCGGATCGACCTCAGACTCCGAAGACGAGAACATCGAGGGCTGGCTTGCCCTCGGAGCCGCTGTGCTGGTGGCGGGTTTCCTGATCTGGGACGTTGTGAGGGATTCGGGAGAAGTCCAGGCGGTAGCGCCCGAGGCCTCAGAAGCGGTGGACAGCACCGGAATAGACTGGGCGCACCTTCAGGCCACCCCGCAGGAGTCTGCTGTTTTGATCGGTGTTTCTGTTTTTCCCGGTGAGAACGGCTGGGGTCTCGCCCAGTATTTCCAGAAGCTCCTGCTGCCCCTCGAAGACGAGGGCTTCACCTTCGGCGGTGACCCCGTAAACCTCGGGGACATTCCAATGACCGAGCAGGCCGCCATGGCGTACGACTTCCTTGGTTTTTCCTGGTTCGTGGCCGCGGGAGACTCTTCACTCAACCTCTTCACCCGTGACCAGACCCTTGCATGGTCAGCTGCCGTGACCTCATGGGACTCGGTTTCGGTAAGGGCCGCCGCGGTCGAGCTCCTGACGGAAACGCCCTCGCTGCGGTAAACCAAACGGGAACAATTGCCTTTCCTTTATGGTAGAGTTATAAGAAAATAATGTTTCAAGAACCCTGACCGGAAACGGAGGCCTACATGTCTATGAAGATATTCATGCTCGTCATTCTCGCCTCGGCAACGACATTCGCCGGGGAACTCACGGTAACCGTCCCGTTCGATGGTTCTACGGTTACCATGACTGATTTTGCCGGATACACAACGGTTTCCTCCCCCTCAACATACCCCCTCTCCATAATCGGAGCCCCGACCCTTCCGGTGCTTCCGGTGCAGGTTGCGCTTCCCGCTGAAAGCCGGGCGGTCTCCGTCACCGTTATCGACGCCTTCTACGCTCCCTTGAGGGGCAGGTACAACATCCTCCCGGCCACCGAGCAGGTCCCCCTCAGCCTGATGGACGGCGCCACGATACCCATGCCCCGTCCCGACCCCGGCATCTACAACTCAACCACGACATTCCCCGGCGCCGTTGCTAGGCTCGAGGACTCCAGCGTCCTGCTGGGCTTCCCGATTGCCCGGGTGTCGGTGTACCCGGTCCGCTGGAACCCGTCCGACGGCACTATTGAAGTGCTCGAAAGCGTAACCCTTCAGGTCGAGTACGTGTCCGATCCCGCCATGAGGACGGTTCAGGTCCGCAGCGCCCAGAGCGAAGCCCGGACCTCCGAGGTCGTCAGGAACGCCGTGGTGAACCCCGAGGGCGTTCATGCCAGCGGCGCGGCCATAGTGGAGAGCCGTGATCTCACCTTCGGCGAGTACGTTATCATCACCCACCCCGACTACGTCACCGCGGCCAACACACTGGCAAACTGGAAGACCCGCAAGGGTATCCCCACCACCGTGATAACCACCACCGAAATACAGGCCCAGTACACCGGTGACGACCTTCAGCAGGAGATCAGGATCTTCCTGCACGAAGCCCGTGACAACGGCGTAGAGTACGCCCTCATCTTCGGCGACGACGACAAGATCGCCGGCCGCGATGTGAGGATAAGCTACTCTTCCTACACCGAAAACCCCCCCGGTGACTACTACTGGGCCGACCTTAACGACACCGCCCCCGGCGCTGATCGATGGGACTCGAACAACAACAACATCTGGGGTCAGTACAACATCGACCAGATGAGCTACACCCCCGCCATCTTCACAGGCCGGGCCAGCGTGAACACCGCCGCCGAGGCCACCACCTTCGTGAACAAGGTTCTGGCCTACGAGCAGGTCTCGCTTTCCGACGAGCCCACCACGGCACCCCGTGAGCTGCGCATCGGCTACAGCACCGAGCAGCTCTGGCCGGGCTGTTACGGCAGCGTCGGCGCCGAGATCATCGCCGGTTACGTACCCGCCGGCTGGAACCACGACAAGCGCTACCAGTCAAACGGCACCAACAACTGGGCCGCCACCAACGCCATGTTCAACGGGCAGCGGCACCACATATACGTGGCAGCCCACGGAAGCCAGCAGTTGTTCAGCGTTCCCGGCGGCAGCTACACAAACAGCAACATCATGGCGCTGACCAACATCTCAACGGGCGGCCTGCCCGCTATCTGGAACAGCATAAGCTGCCTCGTCGGCTACCTCGACGGCTACGAGTGCATGCTTGACGCCTGGACCTCCAACGTCAACGGAGGCGGTTTCGGCGGTGCCCACGCCAGGTACGGCTGGGGCAACCCCAGCAGCCCCGGCAACGGCGTCAGTGAGGTCCTTGTCCAGAAACTCTACTACTCGCACTTCATAAGCGGTCAGAGCACTCTTGGCGCCATGCACTTCATGGGCCGCTACACGATCTGTCCGCCTTCGGACGCTGTATGGCACTGGGTGGTAATGTGCTACAACCTGTTCGGCTGCCCCGAGCTTCCACTGTGGACCGCATCGCCGACACAACTCAGCGGTTCCCACCCCTCCACCTTCTCGGGAGGAAGCTTCGCGGTTACAGTTACCGCGGGCGGCTCCCCGGTCAACGGCGCAAGGGTGACCCTCTACAAGGGCACCAGCTTTGAAACCGCCGATGTCTACCTTGTTGCCAACACCAACGCATCGGGTCAGGCCACCTTCAACCCCGCCCCGGGCTCGACGGGAACCATGTACGTCACGGCCTGGAAGCAGAATCACCTCACCTACCTCGGAACAGCCACTGTATCGGGAACCGATATCGAACACCTGGCCGAAGGCATCTCCGGGTTCGAGAACAGCGTGGGAATGCCTTATCCCAGCCCCGCGGCATCCATCGTCTCGATCCCAGTCGATCTGGCGGGAGCGGCTGTTGTGAGCATGCAGGTCTACGACATCAGCGGACGCCTGGTGACCACAATCAACCAGGGCGAGCTTCCCGCAGGCGCCCACACCCTCACCTGGGACCTTGCAGGAACCTCGGGCTCGCCGGTTCCCAACGGGGCCTACAGGGTAAGGGTCGTTGCCGGTGACTTCACCGCCACCACTGGTCTGATGGTCATAAGGTAATCTCAGGAAGACTCTACAGGGGGCGCCCACCCGGGCGCCCCTTTTTCTACACCCAGTAATCCTTCTCCAGTGCCCTGAACTGCACGGCCTCGGCGACGTGGGTTGCGTTGATGCGGTCTTCGCCTTCAAGGTCGGCGATGGTTCGTGACACCCTGAGCGCCCTGCAATAGGCCCTGGCGGAGAAACCGAAGCGTGAGGCGGCGGTGTCCAGCAGCTTTCTCCCTGCGGGGTCTATGGAGCAGTGTTTTCGCAGCAGGGAGGGGGGCATGCCGGCATTGCAGAAAACATCGTTCATCCCGGCGTACCTTTCCCCCTGAATCGCCCTTGCAGTGGCTACCCGCTCCCTCATCGGAAGCGAGGGTTCGCCGGGTTCGGTTTCGGGGCCGAGGTGTTTGCCCTCGAGAGGGGAGACTTCGAGGTGAATGTCGATGCGGTCAAGCAGGGGGCCGGATATCCGTGCAAGGTAGCGCTGAACCTGTGAAGAGCTGCAGTTGCACGCCCGGGAGGGGTGGGTGAGGTAGCCGCAGGGGCAGGGGTTCATCGCTGCCAGGAGCATGAACCTTGCCGGGAAGTCGGTGGATGTCACTGCACGTGAAACAGTTACCCGGCACGATTCCATGGGCTGGCGCATTGCTTCGAGGGCGCTTCGGTTGAACTCGGGCAGCTCGTCGAGGAAGAGAACACCGTTGTGTGCCAGGCTGACCTCGCCGGGCCTGGGGTTGGTGCCTCCGCCTATCAGGCCCGGAGTGGACACGGTGTGGTGCGGGGAGCGGAACGGTCTTTCGCGTACCAGGGCCACCCCGTCGGGAAGAAGGCCCGCGACGCTGTGGATCATTGTGGTCTCGATGGCTTCGGTCTTGGTGAGCGGGGGAAGGATAGTGGAAAGCCTTTGCGCGAGCATGGTCTTCCCGGCGCCGGGCGGGCCGATCATGAGAAGGTTGTGGCCGCCGGCAGCAGCGATCTCGAGTGCTCTTCGGGCCTGAAGCTGACCGTGGACTTCGGCGAAGTCGACTTTGTAAACGGGAGGTTCGGTCAGTTCGGGGGCGGGAAGTTCGGGAAAGAGGCCCTCGGCCCCCTGAAGCCAGTTCGCCACGTCCTGAAGGGACCGGACCGGGATCACCCTTGCGGGGGAAGATATCGCGGCCTCGGAGGCATTTTCAACCGGGACGAAGAGGCCTTCGAGCCCGGTTGCGATCCCCGATGCCATGGGCAGCATGCCCCGGACTGGCCTGACCCTGCCGTCAAGCGCGAGCTCACCCGCGTAGGCGAAGCGTTCCACCCTGGAAGCGTTCACGAACCCCCCGGCGGCCAGAAGACCCACGGCAATAGGAAGATCGAAGGAAGGGCCTTCTTTTTTCCTTCCCGCCGGAGCCAGGTTGACGGTCAGTTTTTTGGGGGGCAGCGAGAAACCGGAGTTGGCTATTGCGGCCTGCACCCTCTCACGGCTTTCCCGAACGGAATTGTCGGGCAGGCCCACCATGGAAAAACTGGGGAGGCCCCTGCTCATGTCGACTTCGACGTCGACGGGGAAGGCCTCGATGCCCACAAGCCCGACAGTTCTGGCAAGAGCCAGCATGAAAACCCCCTCTCCCTTGTAAGTACGGCCCGGAAGAGGGGTTTTTCAAGGGATGCCTATGGAATGATGTTCACGAGGCTGCCGGGTACAACGATTACCCGCCTGGGCTTCGCACCTGCAAGGATCTCCGCGATTCTGGGGTTCGACAGGGCAAGCGCCTCGATTGCCTTCACATCCGCACCAGTGGGAACAGTCATTCTTCCACGGAGCTTGCCCATGACCTGAAGGGCAATCTCGACAGTGTCCTGCGTCAGGTCAGCTTCATTTAGAACAGGCCACTGAGCGCTGTGTACGGTCTCGCCGGGGTACCCAAGCCTGTGCCACAGTTCCTCGGCAATGAAGGGCGCCATGGGAGCCAGAAGCACCAGCACGTCCTTCCGGGCGGCGTCCCACTCGGCGGCCGCCGAACCGGCGCTCTCCCGGTGTGAAGCCATGAAGTTGATGAATTCCATGAGGGCGGCCACGGCTGTGTTGAACTGGAATGAGTCGATGTCTTCCGTTACCTTGCGAACGGTCTTCGCCAGGTTGTACCTGATCTCCTTCTGAAAGGCCGGGATGGGATCAGCAGGTTCGACGGGGTGCTGAAAGAGCTTCCAGACCCTCTTCACGAACCTGTAGGTCCCTGAAATCCCCTCTTCGCTCCATTCCAGCTCGGCCTCGAAGGGACCCATGAAGAGAATGTAGAGCCTCAGGGCGTCCGCGCCGTACTTCTCAACGACTTCGTCAGGTGTGACCACGTTGCCCTTGCTCTTGGACATCTTCTGATGATCGTAGCTGAGAAGCATCCCCTGGTTCTTGAGGCAGGTGAATGGCTCGATGAAGTCAACCATTCCCGCGTCGTACATCACTTTGGTGAAAAACCTGGCGTAGATGAGATGCATCACCGCGTGCTCGGCTCCCCCCACATACATGTCAACGGGAAGCCACTTCTTTACCGCTTCGGGATCGAATGGTCTGTCCTTCTCCCCCGGGGAGGCGAATCTAAGGAAGTACCAGCTCGAGCAGGCGAAGCCCGCCATTGTGCTGGTCTCTCGCTCTCCCGGCCCTCCGCACATGGGACATGTGGTCTTCACCCACTCGGCGGACCTGGCAAGAGGTGAAAGACCCGACTCGTCGGGCTGGAATCCGTCCACATCGGGAAGCAGCACGGGAAGGTTCCGATCGGGGACAGGGCCGCACTTCGCGCAGTGAATGATGGGAATGGGCGCCCCCCAGTACCTTTGACGGCTCACGAGCCAGTCCCTGATCCTGAAGCGGACCTCGGGACATCCAAAGCCCTTCTCCCTGGCGTGCTCAGCCATAACGTGGCGTGCGCCGTCTGAGGAGAGGCCCGAGAAACCGCCGCTGTTTATCAGTACACCGTCGGCTTCAGCCGCCGCTTCATCCACACCCCGGGGAACTCCGCCGGGGGCTATAACCTCGAGGATGGGGAGGCCGAATCTCTTCGCGAAGTCGTGATCACGCTGATCGTGACCGGGCACCGCCATGATCGCCGCGGTCCCGTAGCCTCCGAGAACGTAATCCGCCACCCAGAGGGGAATTCTTTCGCCGGTGAAAGGGTTAAGGGCATAAGAACCTGTGAATACGCCGGTCTTGTCGCGCCCGGTGTCAGCCTGACGGTCGGTGTCACTCCTCGCGGCAGCCAGCTTCAGATAGTTCGCAACTCCCGTCCGGTTTTCCGGAGTGGTAACCGACTGCAGATCAGGGTGTTCCGGCGCCATCACACAAAAGGTTGCGCCGAAGATGGTGTCGATCCTGGTGGTGTAGACAGGCATGTGAAGCGTGTCACCCCCGGGAAGCTGGACTGGGAAGACGACCTCCGCGCCTTCGGACCTGCCTATCCAGTTCCTCTGCATGGCCTTGATGCCTTCAGGCCAGTCCAGCTCATGAAGGTCGTCGAGAAGCCTCTGGGCATAGTCGGTGATTCTGAAATACCACTGGGGAAGCCTTTTTCGTGTGACGCTTCCGCCGCAACGCCAGCATACACCACCCGCGGCCTCTTCATTGGACAGGACTATCCTGCAGGAGGGGCAGTACATCTGGAACGCGTCGCTCTTATAGGCCAGCCCCCTGTCGAAGAGCAGAAGGAAGAAATACTGCGTCCAGCGGTAGTAGTCCGGGCTGCTGGAATCGATCTCGCGGCTCCAGTCGTAGCCCGCCTCGAAGAGCTTCATCTGTCTTCGATAGGTATCGGTGTTGATCCTGGTCACCTCCGCGGGGTGTATGCCGGTCTTTATCGCATACTCCTCAGCGGGTTGACCGAAAGCGTCCCAGCCCATGGGGTGCAGCACGTTCACCCCGGCCATGCGCTTTTTGCGGGAGATCACATCGGTCGGGATGTAATTGCGGCAATGGCCGACGGACAGCCCGGCACCGGAGGGATAGGGAAAGTAGTCGAGGCAGTAGAAGTTGGGTCTTTCCGGGTCCTGCCCAGTTGCGTAGAGGTTCATCCGTTCCCAGAACGGGGACCATCTTCTCTCCATATCCCTGAAGTCATAGCTGTCCAAACGGTTCCTCCATTCTCGACCAGGGGAGTGCTAATATACAGTTGGAGCGCTACTCCACGACAGGAAAGCGCAGTCGGAGGGCACGGGAGGTATGAAGATCCAGTATGCAGCCGTGTCTTTCAAGAAGGGCGGCGAGTATCCCGGCCTCGACCCTCTGGTCCATGAAGCTCTCCATCAGGCAGTTGGCGGTTTCGTCGGGCCCGGGAATGTCTTCCGATTCCAGAAAAACGGGCAGATCAATGGTCACCCACCGGTCATCCGTTCCAAGCGCGATGACGCCATCACGGTTACCGGCCATGCGAAGAAGTCTTGCCATGATCCTGCCTGTCCATTCAGGGTCGACAAACACATGGGGCAGCAGGTCTGGAAGGGTCATGTCGGGCACCCTGACTCCCGAACTCCTCAGGAAACCGGATGCGATATGAAGGCATTCCTCTACGGTCATTGCCCTGGCTTTTGCCGAGACGGCGCCCATTGTTATCCTCAAGACCTCGAGAACGTCCTGAGCCGATCCGTGGTCGAGAATGAGCGTGTTGGAGAGTTTGCCGAGGGCGTCCCTGCCCTCCAGCATCTCCTTCATTGCCTCCATCGAGGAACGGGCCCTGCGAACGTAAGAGAGTAGGAATTCAACCAGGACAAGGGAAAGGCGGATCTTGTCCTCACCCGACTCAGTGTTTTCACTGTCGCTGTCAGGATACCAAAGTGTCCTTGCAAGGGTATCCCCGGAAAGGGCTATCCCACGGACAGGACCTACGCTGGAGTGCTGCCACAGGCACTTCCCAACCGCACGCAACGTGGCGAGGACATCCCAGGGAGGCGCTTCCCCCAGTAGACCATCGATGGTGGCGAAGCTCCTGTCTCCGAAGACTATCCTGGGCCAGTTGGAAAAGAGAACTTTGCCGTGCGGGTCGGTTACCATCAGTAGACCGCCCGGAACGCCGGTTATCTTTTCCAGTGCGGTGGGGGACAGCACCGAGTTCATTCGGCCAAGGATCCTGAGAAGCGATTTCCCAAGAACTTCGATGTGGGACGTCCTGCCGCCACCCCGGAACTGAAAGACAAGCCTGTCGCCCTCGAGTGTCACCTCGGACTCCCAGTCGGCATCTGCGTTCCAGTCGTCCTGAGGGATCTGAACCTGACCCACCCTGTCCACGGTGAGCCTCACGGCATCTGCTCCCGAAAGTTTCATCGCCCCAAGGGCGGCCCTGCGCATGACCTTCTCCGGCTCACTGCCCTCGTAAACATCTATCAGGCTTCCCAGCAGCCGCGAAGAGGCGCATGCTTCGGGCCGGGAGCCATCCTCGGGAAGAACCGCCGCGAGAAAGCACGACTCATCGGTTCCCCTTCCGAAGGACCTTACCTTTCTGAGCTGCAGCATGTACCCTGCCTTCCGTTCCCCGGTCACGGGCGTGAATGAATGCTGGATTATGGATTCACCCCTGGAGAACCGCCGAAGCACATCCGACAGGCTTCCCGCGCCGACAAGCATCCGGTCTAGGCAGCGCTGCTGCCTCTGCACGGTCTGGGATATGACGTCCTCTCCGGCCATGAGGGTCATGTCGTCATTCCAGAGAAGGACTTCTCCGGATTCACTGAACAGGAACGCGGGAAGTGGAAGCTTGAGGAACAGGTCCTCCAGGAAACGGTCCCTTCCCCTGAGCAGGTAGGCGAGTTTTTCGCTTTCACTGTGCTCCCTGTGCAGAAGAAGGCCCGATGTGAGAAGGGCTGCCGCAAGTTCACCAACGGACGCCTCACGGTGCATGGCTGTCTGATCCGTTCTGTATGCGGCCACGATGTAACCCATGGGATTGTCAGCCCCGCCCAGTGTATAAACGAGTCCCCGGGCGAACAGACCTTTCAGAACACCGAGCCTGTCACCGGTGAGCATCCGGAAACCCTCCTCATATCCGGAAAAAGGCGCCAGCCTCAATTCGGAATAGTCCCCGGGAGGAAGCCCGTCCGGCCAGGCGCCGTCACCTTCGGAGAGTATCAGGCCCGAGAACGGATCGTTGATGTAGACCGCAAGGGCTTCGGCTTCGAGTATCTCCCTGATGAGGCCGGCGCTTCCTGAGTCCTGGCGGCCGGACCCGGGCAGAAGGGCGGTGAGCCGCCCCATGTAATCAAGGCTGCGACCCAGGGTTTCAAGCCTTTTCATGCCCTGGACCTGATCGGTTATGTCATCCACATAGCCCATAACGTGGGTGACAATGCCTGAATCATCCGTGATGGACTGCAGTGAAAGTCTTACGACCCGTATTTCACCGGATGAGTTGATCCACTCCATATCACCGCTTGTGGCGCCCTTTCCGGGGCGGGCCAGAAGCTTCTTCGAAGACCTGTCCACCCATTTGAGACACTCATCGGGAAAGATTTCCACCACATGCATTCCGACAAGGCTGTTGCTCATGCCTGTTATCCTGGCCATTGCCCGGTTCGCCAGGAGGATCCTTCCTTTGGCGTCGAACATCAGAATACCGGCCTCACTGGCGCTGAAAATTGCCTGGTTCATCTTCTGAACGGCCCTCAGCCTTTTCTCGGTCTCAAGGGCTTCGGTGATGTCGTGAAAAAGGCCGACGATACCGGCGCCGCCCCTGACCAGCATTCCGGAATTCTTGCGACCCGCTACCGGCAGGAATTCCACCTTCACCTGATGGCCCATCATCACCGATTTGATAACGCTGCTCCAGCTGTAAAGAACGGGCTGGGGAAGGGTCCTTGATACCTCGGACCCTATGCTGCCCGTGGAATCGATGCCGAACATCTCTCCCATTGCGCGATTGCAGTGCCTCACAATTCCTGAATGGTCGATGGAGATGACTCCAGCGGGAAGATCAGGGTAGACCGAATCGATCTCCTCCCTGATCACCGCCACAACCATCACTACTTCCGATGAGCTCTCTGTGGTGGTTACGATCACTCCGGCCTGCCTGTCCTCGCGAAACGGCACGGACGGGTCCTCGAGGGCACGCCTGACCACGGATGGAAGCAAAGGTCTTGCATCCGCTGCGGCGGAGAGAGTTTCGACAGGTGTGCCGAGTATGCCCAGACAATCACCTGTTACGCTGAATGAGCCTGTGAGTTTGCTGCAGGCAATCCTGACCCACCCGCTGACACCGTTCTGCATCAATTCAGCTCCCTGCATCAGTACAGGGGCCGGCCAGGTCCCGGCGCCCTTTCATGGGGTACTTGTCCGCCGGTTCTTGTCAGATCGCGTACACGGCCCCCGCCACGATGGAAATGGTTGAGTCCTCGATCTTGTCAGCGTCTTCGCCGGGAAAGGCGCCACCGCTCCTGCTTCGCGAGCTCAGAAGACAGCCCACCGACACTTCAAGCTCATCACCGAACTGATAGCCGCCACCAAGGCTGAAACCAAGGCTGGTTCTGCTGGACTGGTAGCTCTCGTTGAAAGTGACCGCCGTACGGATATCAAACTGGTCGGTGAGGGGGGAATCGATGAAAAGCTTTCCTGTGAAATCATTCCTGAAGAAGGGACGGACGATCTCTGCCTCAAAGCCCGTCCGGGTGTTGTTTATATGCGGGGAAACGATGCTTCCGCCAAAGGCAAGGGAAGGATAGTAGTGCTCGGAACCAGAGGAGTAGGATACCCCTGCGGATGCCAGGTCGGATGCAGTCACCAGACCCGCGTGCCAGCAGAAGTCGTTACCCGAAAGTGCCCACTGGGCTGTTGAATCGGTACCGCCGAAGGTCTTGTCGCTGAGGAAGTAGTCATAGTCCGCGCTGATGGTCCTCACGCCGGCGGAGAGTCCCCCGAACACACCGCGGAACAGCCTGAGCGAAGCTCCGGCCAGGTACTCCCACTGGCTTCCGGAAACGTATGCCACTTCCACGGAGTCGAGGTTTCCGGAGTAGGGGTTGAACGTGTTGTGAGTCCCGGTGTAATCGAAGTCGGCGACTTTGGCCACCCCGGCGCCCATCACCACCGGCCCCGTCCTGACGGCCAAAGCTCCGGTGGCTGTACCGAGGATCTGGCCACCCCTGTTGGCACCCACCATGTCGAACACTGTCTCGGTCCACCTGAGCATGCCGCTGTCGAGGCTCAAAGCATAGCTGTCAAGAAGCCCGAGCTCAGCGGGATTCATGAAGAGCCCGGCCGGGGTCATGGTGGGCTGCGCCTTCAGCCCGCCTATGGAAGCCGTTCGTGCCGTAATGCCCGGAATGGGGGTTCCGTTCGTGAAGGAATCGTTGTATCCGAAGCCAAAAACAACACCCGTAAAGACAATAACTGCGAGTATGAAGTAGAAGGGTCTCATGTTTTTCCGTCCTATGGCTTCCAGGTCATTCCGAAGGTTATGCCTGAATTGGTGTCGGTTACCGATGCCTGTTCTGAATACCCACCGAACGCATCGCCGGTCCGTTTCTCAGAAGTCCATGAAAACGCGGCGTCGAGATCAAGCCGAGTGGCGACCTTCAGGCTGGCGCCGATGGAGAGGCCGGTTCCCTCTCTGGCATCCGATCCCTGAGAACTGAACAGGAAAACCGAGGCCCTTCCGTAGAGCTCGTTCCCGGAGAGCAGGGTTCCCCCGAAGATCCTGGTGGAGAATCTGGTCGAGTCACCGGGGAAAAGAACTTCTGCGTCCACCCCGAGGGCGGGCTCCCAAGCGGACATGTCACCAAGAACCGCGCCGAACGAAGCTCTCGCTGGGTATTTATCCATTCCGCTGGAATATGCAGCGCCTATCCTCACCCTTCTGATTACCGCTGTAAGTCCCGCCCTGTAGGCCAGAGCGCTTTCATCCCAGGTTTCAACGATGGAGTAGGCTGTGTCGATGGAAGTGTCGTGGTAGTAATCCTGCGTCCCGCTCCCGAACAGATAACCGACTGCTGCGCCTGCATAGAGTCCGTTCAAAAGACGTGTTCCGACGCCGGCCGACGCGTCCCAGACACTGCCGCTGTTGTTCTGCTGTTCGAAGACGATCACAGTATCAGCGCCTTCGATAATGGTATCATAGTACTCGCCGGTGTATGTAAAATCAGAACGCCTGACAATCCCAAGGCCGGCACCAAGGCCGTCGGAAATCGGGAATGCCGCCGTGAACCCCACGGAACCCAGGGCAATGGAAGAGATGTTGAAAATCCCGTAAGGAGTCTCTACCGATTCCTTGCTCAGCATGGGACCAACCCCGGCCTGAACCCGCGCACTTCTGAGAAGGCCAAGTCCTGATGGGTTCAGCATCAGTGACGAGCCCCCGACATCGATCGAGGATACGCCGCCCGTGGATGCTGTTACGGCATCGAGTCCCGCAAGGCTTGTTCCAATGCCAAGTGAGGCAGGGTATCCGAAGCCGAACACAGCAAAGGGAAGAACGGCGACTACAAGCAGAAACACTTTGTTACTCATCACGGACTCCCTTTTTCATGTAAACAGCAACTCCCGCACGATACCAGCATGCGGCAGACATCATCATGTGAACTTCCAAGCGCCGCCCGGGGAGCGCAGCAGTCCCCGGGCGGGTATCAATACTCAGAAGCTGTTCTTCACAAAGTCGTATCCGGCCCGAACAGCCCTGGCGTTCAGGTCGATGATCTCCTGCTTCCTTCCCTTGAACACCTGTGGAAGCAACCCCACTATGTCCTCGGGTTTGAACATTCCAGTAATGGCCGCGTAGGCCCCGACACCAACCATGCTTTGAACCCGTGTGTCGCCCAGTTCGTCCGCGAGGCCGGTGACAGGAACGGCAAAGACCCTGATGTCGGTTCGTGCCGGCTTCACATCGATCAGTGTACTGTTGTAGACAAGTGAGCCACCGGGTATGAGCGCTTTTTCGAACTTCTCCATGCTGGGACGGTTCATGGCAATGACCATGTTCGGATTCACGGCTTCGGCGCCGCCGATGGTCTCATCCTGGATGTTCACCGAGCAGTTTGCCGTTCCGCCCCGCATTTCGGGCCCGTAACTCGGAAGCCAGGAAACTTTGTATCCGTACTCCATGGCGACCTGCGCGAGGATCTGGCCCGTAGACATTATGCCCTGCCCCCCGAAGCCGGCGACCCTGATCGCCATTTTCGAGTACTCGGGCGCGATCTCTCCCCTGTCGAAACTGACGGAGGGTCCCTTGGCAAGCCCAAGTCTCTCGATAACCCGGGCCGGATCGACAATGGGCTCGGGCCTGGTAACGACCCTTGCATCGGCGCTGTTGGACATGGCGAGCCATGTCAAGGAAGTACAAAACGGTCACATATTTGTGCTCCAAATTACTCATAGGTATTCACCATGTATTATAGATCGTGTTTATCTATTGCTTTGTTTGGCTAAG